>JAFAXQ010000123.1 GCA_019240835.1 Ktedonobacteraceae bacterium | reverse complement strand
TGTGAACATGCTTGGCCCTGTTTTGGTTTTAACCATATTACGACGAAGTGGGGTGAAACCAGGTTAGTGGCTGCCTTTTCCTAGAAAATGGTAGTTTGTATTAGTCTTGGCCAACCACTTTGAAACTGCCCAGTACTCAGAATGCCTAAACATGACGACATATTTCTTTTGATGAGCGACGGCAATAGAGAGAAGAGGCTTAACCTGAACCTTGTATCACATTACCGATTTCTCTATTTACTTCATTAAAGACCTCGTCCCTGTTCAGTTTTGAAACAGGTTTACCATCTTTGGGTAATGGCTGTAGTTCTTTAAGAGAAGTAAACTGCCAGGCACAGGGACGAAGGAGAATGGGAATAACTCTTACCTCACCGCCTTCATACCGCTCTATGGCCCTTTCTTGAATGGCATGGCAAGCATCTGAATCTAAAAAATCGGGGCTAAGAAGGAGAATAACGATTCGAGCTTCAGAAAAATGCCTCTCGATCTCTTTCTTCGGTTCTGCTCCAGGCTTGATATTCCGATCGTCCCACGACTCAATTAATCCTGCTCGTTCCAGTGGCCGGAGGTGAGTTTTGAGTGCATCCAGCATAATTGTATCTTTAGGCGCGTATCCAATAAATATCTTGAGCGGTTTCTTTTGCTTCAGCTCGATCACCCTCTCATAGATTGGTTGAAGAATTTTTTCTTGAAAGCTGCTCTGTAACTCAGACAGATCTTTGTAGCGATAAGGAGCCAAGACCCAACGATGTTTGTGCCCAAGGTCTCGGAAAGGTTCATATTCCTGTCGATGCGAACCTTGAAGGAGAAGAGGTCGAATAGGGACAACGCAACGAGGAACAATATCATCCGCGATTCCAGGAATAACATCATCTAAATTAGTCAGATCAAGAAGGACAAAATGAGCCATGTTTGCTAAGGTTCTCACTGTTTCTGCCACATCGAGGCTTGCCGGTTTCTCGAAATCGAATAAAACTGGTGAGTAATTGCTCTTACGCAGCTCATTACGGAGCACATCGAGAACGGCTTTCCGTTCGGGGGTGAAACGGCCAAGAATGAGGACGACTTTGGAGGTAATAGTGTCAATGACGTCACGTATTTCTGCATTGTTGAGCAGGAGATAAATGAACTGAGCGATTTTGAGATTGTCTATGGTGATAGCTGGTTGGTCATATGGTGTGATGGTCATATTGAGCTGTTCCGCTCCCTCAAGTTGCACATCCCAGGCGGATATGCCATAGATCGAGCACCCTGTCAAGTTGGCTCCCCTGAGATTTGTTTCAACTAACCGAGCTTGGTCAAGGTCAGCACCTCTGAGATCAGTTTTGCTGAGGTCGGCACCTCTGAGATTAGCTTCGCTAAGATTGGCCTCGCTAAGATTGGCCTCGCTGAGATTAGCTTCGCTAAGATTGGCCTTGCTGAGATTAGCATTGTCCAGGTTGGCACGGTAAAGGTTGGCACTGCTGAGATCAGCTTCACTGAGATCGACTTTGCTAAGATCGGCATCATGAAGGTCAGCACAGTAGAGGCTAGCACTAACGAGGTCAGCCTTACCCAGGTAGGCACGGTAAAGATTGGCACCACTGAGATCGGCAAAGCTGAGGTCGGCATTGCCTAGTTTGGCACCACTGAGGTCAGCACCACTGAGGTCAGCACCACTGAGGCTAGCACGACCGAGGATAGCATCACTGAGATCGGCTTCGCTAAGATTGGCTTCGCTGAGATCTTCACTGTGGAGGTTAGCACCACTGAAGTCGAGTTGAATATCAGTATGCTCTTCCCGCCACTGGTTCCACGTCTTCACTCCTTGTTTGAGGAGAGCAAGCTGTTCCTGGTTAGCCATAGAATTCCTCCCAGCGGCTGTTATTTATTCACATTTTACCTCAAGCACGTCCGTTTTGGCAGATCTGCTTGATTGCTTCACTCATTTCTTCCTCACTCTCGTCTCTGCCGCTTCTGCACGCAATCGCCAGGTGAGCGCCTCGTCCTGTTGGCTAAGCCACCGTTCTCGCTGCTCAGCCAGGGTTCGCTCGACGGCGATCAGGCGTTCAATCAGTGCCTCCTTATTCATACGCCGATAGCGCTGGCGCACCCGCTGTTCATCCCGATCTGGCTTGACTGTTGAAAGCTGTGCTGGTGCTGTCACGACCAGCGGTTTCACTCGCTTTCTCGACGAGCCTCGCCAGCTTCGATACTGTTCGTAGTACGCTCTGGCCTCCTGGTTGTCAAGAATGGCACTTTCGGAGATGCCTTTTCCTGCTGCGTCCAACTCCTTTGACTTCGCAACGATGGTCGAGAGTGAGACCCGCTGTTTGTCCTTGCACAGTGCATCCACGCTGCTCCTGACCAGATCGACAGTGCGCTGGCGCAAGTATGTGTAGACTTTTTCTTCGAGCCAGGGATGCGGCTCATTTTTGGGTTTTTCTTGGGTAGAATGTGACCTGTGCGGCACGGCTTTGGTCCCTCCTGTATTCGGCCATCAAATCCATCTCGCGTAATTCGAGATGACAATTTCGGATGAGATAGCGCATTTTCTCGGCTTCGAGCACCAGGCTCTCTCGTTCGTAGTAGGCCAGACGATCTTCAGCGTTACGCAACTTTTCCTCGACATGGGGACGTTTTTCGGGGTCTGGAGCCTTTGAGGGGCAGCGAATACAATCGAATTGATTGTGGCACCAGCCATCGAACGTACAATCCCCACCACAGACGCCAATCAGCGTCCCCACGCGCCTGCGAGCACTTTCGGCCAGCTTCTGAATTTCTTCGGGGGAGCGCACAATGGCTTCGCGGATATTGATCTCTGTTGCCAGACGCTCCACGAACGATGCATGTTCTTCGGCGACATCTTGCTGGCCTTTCTGACTGTAGTACCGAGTCGTATCGAGATTTTTTTGCTTGAGCCACTCGGCCACCAGGTCAAGCGGCAAGCCCTCAACGTGAACCGCAAATGTGGCAAAAGCGTGTCGAAGCAGATGCGCTTTGAGGATGACTGGCTCGCCTGTACTGGTTTGAAAGACCATGCCATGCATCAAAAAATGGAGACAGGCGGAAATGGCCTGGTCACTTAAATGCCGATGAGCATACTGAAAGATGTAGGGCACTTTTTCCCCCTCAAAACGATGGCTTCGGTGATTCTCAAGGGTAAATGCAACACGGGGGAGTGGTTCTCCTGGTTGGAGGCGATAGTGAGTGCAGAGCATGTGGGCCGTCTGTATCATCAGTCGAAACCCATCTTTGCCGATGCCATAATGATGGCGCTTGCTGGTGCGCTCTCCTTTTGGGAGCAGACGGAGCACGTAGCGAATACGCGGGTTTTGATCTTTCGCGCCGGGAGGGGGATCATCGACCATCCGAACGATGCACTCGGGCAAGAGGCTCACTTGCATCAATTCACTCATACGCATGCCAGTCGTCGTGAGGAGTTCCAACGCGAGGAGGCCAAAGGTCGTTGCAACGTAAAGCGATTCCACTGGGATCAACATTTCAGTCGCTCGTTGCTCAGCCTTCGCAATGAAGTGTCCTCCTGTTTCCATTTCTCCACCGTGCTTCGACCAGCCAAGTATCCCCAGATGATTGGCGTTAAACGGGGTGATGTTCTCCTTGGAATCCTCCTCACCGTACCCCCATTTTCGGAGCCATGCTTGTTTGTTTGCTATCTCCTGCTCTGTTCCGTGGGCAGGTCTGGACCCAAGCATCCCCAACTTCAGGAGATCGGTAAACCAGAATCCCTCTGGCGGCGCATTGTCCTGCGACCGTTCTACTTTGACCACTTCGAGAAATACCTCATTGAGAGCATCTGTAAATGCCTTGAGTTTTCTTCGAGCGTGGCTCACAGTGAGTTTAGAATAAAGATGAGCATGGTCAGGATGCAAGACAAAACTTCGTCGATCCCACAAGCGGCATACTACTCGCTCGTTAGGAGGATCGCCTTCCTCATAGCTGAATTCAAGCGGAAGGTTGGAATGGTCAGGAAGGACTTGTAAAACCCCTTGCTGATAGGCTTGCCAGAGCCGATGCATACGGTTAAAGCGGAACTGTGCCTCAGCTCGTAATTCCGTGAACTGTGGGACAATGGCTTCTGTTTCTTGCTTCCTCTGCTCTCGCTGCCGTTCCAGCCATTCCTTTTCCTGCTTGGACAACATTTCCGAGAAGAGAGGATTGATCACGGGCAGGAGGAATGATTGATACACTTCCTGCACATCTTCAGGTAAAAAACCATGCCAACTGGCAACGAGATTGGTCGCGCTCATATAGGTCTTGAAAAAGACGGTACGGGTCGTTAAAGAATCTTGAGAAGAGACAGCGCCTTGTACATAGGGAATCAAATGTTGATCAACCCTCCACTGGCGAACTGAATCAAGCTCAAAGAGAGGAAACAGGAAAGAAAAACGTGCGTGCAGTATTTGCACAACGTTGGTCACTGTTGAGACATCACGCCGTTGTGCAGTAAGCACAGCAGCAATGAGTGTTAGACAATCAGCCCAAGGGGTCCCCACTGCATTGCGAAGCACATACCCAATACCGCGTGAATGGACTTCTTGCCATTCTCCTGTGAGATCACCGCATGTCCTGGGAGCACGGAACACTTCTGGCGCGACTCGCCCTTCAAGGTCCTTCCATGTATATATCTGTCTCGTTTTCCAAGCCATACTACCCCTGCCCCGCTAAACTGTACAAGAACTTCAGATCAGGTTCATCATCGAATTGCTGCACAGGAACTCCATCTAGTACATCCTTCGATTTGTGTGGAATTGTTTTTTTCCGTTTCTCCTGTTGCCATTCTTCGAGATACTGTTGTACCTCAGCATGGAGACGCTTCTGAAAGTCATCGCGTGTATCAGCGTTGTGCTGCTGCTCGAAGTAATGCTCGTAGACACCCAGTGTCTCCTTGCTTTTCCATTTCATGTAATCGATGAGGTCACGCATCCGCTGCTCCACTTCTTTCGCATTTTTCGCCGTTTCGTAGCTATCTCGGACTTCGCGCGTCACATGCCAATGCCTAGCCTGATGGACATCCACCTCGATCCCTGCCACTGCACAGGCAGGATTCCAGTAGTGTTCTCGGTATTGTTTGGGGGTCAGTTGTGTCCCTTGCTGACTCAGAAACAAGGGGATGGTAGAGAGGTCTACCTGTTTGCGTGCAGCCAGTTCAAGATACAGATTAAGGGGATAGCCATGTGGATCGAAGCGGACGCGTTCCTGGTCGAAGTAGCGTTGGAGCAGGATCACCGTATCCTCGGCAAAGCTGATCGTTTTGATCCGTCGACCAGAGCTTCCTTTACTGAACGCTTTAGCTTTGGCCTTCGTTCCGAGCACAGCCCAGTCCCCCAGCATGAGGCCACACACTTCGGATACCCTCGCACCCGTTTCAAAGAGGAGCCAAGTCACGACTTCATCGCGTTGCCTTGTGTGCTTGAGCGAGAGCTGCCGCCCCCCTGCCAGGAGATCTCCCGGCAATTTGGGGTCATCAATGATCTGGGGATGCCACTCGTCATGTTCTAATTTGTAATATGAATCGGTCAAGCGGCGCTCTGGCTTCTTTTGTGGAGCCTCCACCCCACTTTTGGCAGGCATCCTGGGAGGTTTTTGCTCGCCATCTTCCCGCTCCACATGGGAGATCGCAGCGGCAATAGTGGCGCTCATGGAATCCACCAGAGGGTTCGCAAAGAGGTAGAGCTTTTGCTCACGCATGACCTGGTAAAATAACTTCAATGCCGCCAGAAAAATGCGTAAGGTACTTTTCGTACCAGCAGTGAGAGCCACATATTTCCAACCCTGCTGTTGTAAAATGAGCTGGCACTGTAACTTTTGCACTAGGTAGTCATCAACGGAGCGCCGCACCACCTCTGGTGATGTATCCCACATTTGTTCCTGACGCACCTGCCAGACATTGGTATCGAGCCAGGTGAAGTAGGAGCACAATGGATACAGATACGTCTGGATGGTCTTTGGATCAAGACGTGTGCAGGCTTCTTTGGCAAATTGGGTTAAAGGGAAATGCAAACGGTCCTGGGTGTTAAAAACGAGGTAGGGATAGTGATGCTCCACACTTTTTGGGCGTCGAGCGAACCAATATTGAGTCATCTTTCTACAAGAACTCCTTTCAGTCACTCAATGAATGAGTGGTGACTACCATTATGTACCTGAAAGGGCTTACAGACAAGGGTTAAGGGCTCTATATTGCAAAGGGTTTTACTGTATGCAA
>JAFAXQ010000008.1 GCA_019240835.1 Ktedonobacteraceae bacterium | reverse complement strand
GCGATCATTCGCGGAGGACCTATTGAGGAGGACGGAAGTTTTGTCAAGCTGGCCGAAGGGTGGTATTACCGTGCCAGAGCACAAGCTCTCATTGCCCAAGGAAGGCCCAAGGACGCGCAGCAGGTCTTAAAAGAGGCAGAGCGCAGTATTGGGCCTGACCAGCCCCGTCGATATATCTATGTCGAGATTAATCAGATTTATATCTACATAGCTCTTGGCTACTTGCCTATCGCTGCTACTGCTGCCCTGCATGTGCTGGAAATTGCAGAGGTGATTAACTCGAAACATGCCGTGCTACGAATTGTTGATATCTACAAACGACTGCGCATGAGTGCGTATCGGAACCATGTCGATGTAGCAGAGTTGGGGTTGAAGCTGGGCCAAGTGAAGGCGAGGTTAGGCATTACCAAATAAACTTCACTATTTATCCCATGTGCTACACTGATCCAGGCTTATCTTCCGCCTGCCACGTTGATCTGCTCCCGTAGAAACTGCGCCTGCCGTGCAGCCTCAGCGGCATAATCGTTGTCCTTGCCAGCATAAAGGATGGAGCGCGACACCGAGACGATAGCGCGTTCGCCTTGGGCATCTACACCAGCTTGCACTGATGCTTCCAGGTCGCCCCCTTGCTCGCCGATGCCGGGGATAAGGATAGGTAGATCAGGGCAGAGTACACGAATGGATTGCATCTGCTGCGGGGAGGTTGCGCCGACGACTAGGCCGCAGTTGCCAGCTTCGTTCCATGACTGTGCACGTAGGGCAATGACTTCATAGAGTGGCCTTGTGTGGCCGTCGTCTGCCTGCACTAACACGTCCTGAAAATCGTGGGCACTCGGGTTCGAGGTGCGGCAGAGCAGAAAAATACCTTTGTCTTGATAGGCCAAGAAAGGGGCGATGCTATCGTAGCCCAAGTAGGGGTTGACGGTTACGGCGTCACCGTGGTACACGTCGAAGATGGCTGCGGCATAGTTGCGAGCGCTGTTGCCGATATCTCCTCGTTTGGCATCGACAATGATAGGGATGTCGTGTGGAATAGCGTGAATAACCTGCTGGAGGACAGCCATGCCGATTGGGCCGAGTACTTCAAAGAAGGCAAGGTTGGGCTTGTAGGCGCAGACATAAGGTGAAGTTGCCTCTATGATACTGTGACAAAAGCGCATGATTGCTGTTTCTACAGGTTCTCCGAGAAGTATAGGTGGGAAGCGACTTGGCTCCGGATCTAGTCCGACACATAGAAGGCTGTTGTGCTTGCGCGAAGCTGCCAGTAATTTTTCTATAAAATTCATGTGTATCATCCTGCCACAGCGCCCCTTGTGCCAGGCTTAACAATTGGCAGGCCTTGGGCGCAGAACGGACAGTCCTCGGGCAGATAGCTACGTGCCGAGATAGTGAACAGCGCGTGGCAGGGAACGCTGAACTGTTGAGCGGCGTTGTCACCACTGCGATCTATCAGTACCACAATGCCGATGGTGTTGGGGGCATAGCGTTCTACCGCTGCTATTGTTTCCCTGAGCGAGAGACCAGTAGTCAAGACATCATCGACGATAAGCACGCGCTCACCTGCTCGCAATGTGAAGCCGCGGCGCAGTTCTCGTCCCTGGTTGATGAGCGCAGGCTCAGCGATCAGGCACCGTGTATCAAGTTGGCGTGCTACTTCCTGCGCTAGCAACGCTCCTCCGGTCGTCGGGCCAACCACCGCTTCGATGGCGGCGGTGCGATAGCGCTCCGCAATGCGCTCACAAAGCTGTTGCGTGACACGTGGCCATTCAAGCAAGCGGAACTTCTCCCAGTACTCGTCGCTATGGCGTCCCGAACTGAGCACGAAGTGACCGTGCGTTACGACGCCTAGGCGCTGAAACAATTCTAATAATGTAGCATCAGTCATCTTTTAATCAGCTTTCCCTGGGCATGGTTGAGTATGTTTCCCTTATGGTATACCACATTTCCACGCAGAAATGTAGCAATGGGTCTTGCTAGTAACTCCATACCTTCGTATGCCGACCAGCGATTCTTAGTAAAGAGTTCGGCTTTGCTCACACGCCACACTTGCGTAGCATCCAGCACAACGATGTCGGCATCTTTTCCGACGGCTAGGCTCCCTTTCTGGGCAAGGCCGAAGATGTCGGCGATGTTCCTGGACATAACTTGGCCAGCACGAATCAAGCCCTCTTCAAGTGTATCCGCACCAAATTGCTTGACCCAGTGGCTGATGAAGACGGGGAGCGCCTCCTGGAGACCAGGCATACCCGAGGCTACCTCCCAGACGCTCCCGCGCTGTTTCTCCTCCAGCGTATGGGGCGTATGCTCGCAGATCACTGCGTCGATCTTACCCGCTCGCAACAGTTGCCAGAGCTTCTTCTGCTCGGCAGGCATACGCAGTGCTGGCGCAACATTGATGAGATTGCCGTAGCGTGTGTAGTCCTCGCTATTGAAGGCCAGGTGATACGTGGCGATCTCGCCGTACACATCCACGCCGATGCTCCTGCCGAATGCGACGGCGGCGAACTCGTCGGCAGTGGACAGGTGCAACAGGTACAGTTTCACGCCGAAGTATTTCGCTAGCGCGATCATTTCGAGCGCAGAGGTCAGCACGACCGAGGAGTTTCTGGCATCTCCCCATACTGCCGGGTCGTTTCTGTGTCGATATTTCTGTGTGAAGTAATTCACCAATTGCTGATTTTCTGCATGTAGCAAGGCTAGTATGCCTCTCTGGCCCAGAATTTCAAAGATGCGCGCAATATCGCCCAAGTCTGGAATGGTCGTCGGTGTCGTGGCGTGACCAGCGGTAAATATCTTCACTCCGGTGATTAGTGCTTTGTCTATCTTCTTCAGTTCGTCGATATCGGCAACTGCGGTGCCCATGTTAATAGCAAAATCAGTGTACGAGCGACCTGTGTAGCGCTTGATCTGCTCCACGACGCGAGCGACGGTTGTAGTTGGCGGTAGCGTATTAGGCATGTCGAAGACGGTGGTGTAGCCGCCAGCCAGAGCTGCTCGTGTGCCATGTGGAATGTCTTCTTTATGCTCAAGCCCTGGCTCGCGCAGGTGCCCATGCACCTCAATCAGACCTGGGAGCAGGTATTTGCCGCGAAAGTCTATGCAGTGTTGTGTGCTTGCTGCAAAGCCCTCTTCTATCCTGTCGATCTTGCCGTCTACGATGGTGAGCGTTCCTTGCATGATACGCTCGGGAAGTACGAGAGAGCCGATGAGTGTTGTGGTCATGGTTCATCTCTTACCGGGGAAACAACACGCATGGTAAGCTTTCCCTGTTCATCTTTGCGCAGACGAATGTTCTTCTCCCATGCGGGGTCCAGTTGGGGGTAATCAGAACGGTAGTGCGCGCCACGG
This sequence comes from Ktedonobacteraceae bacterium, assembly GCA_019240835.1. GTDB lineage: Bacteria > Chloroflexota > Ktedonobacteria > Ktedonobacterales > Ktedonobacteraceae > JAFATZ01. The sequence goes on along the minus strand of JAFAXQ010000008.1, from coordinate 15,590 downwards.
CTCTCTGTGCGCTCCAGTGCAGCCAGAATGATGACCTCTGCAGTCTTGAGCATCTCCTGTATTTCCAGACAAGCTTGCTGCTCGGCTGTGTCCTGGGCAATCAGGAATTGTGCCTCGTCTTGCATAGCCTTGACCTCTTGCTGTGCTGTGAGCAGCTTCTGAGCGTTGCGGATGATACCTACGTTGTTCCACATGGTGTCTTTAATTCTGCTCAGCAGGTCGGCGGCGTACACACCTGTTTTTCTGTGCAGTGGCGCTTCGACACGCGCCACCTCTGCATCAATCAGATAGTGCGCGATGAGTGTTGGCTGCACTATGCGTGTATACTTGCTGCTGCAGATGCCAACTCTTCTGCCGAAGACCTGCCCTTCCGCTAATGAGTTACCACCCAGACGATTGGCCCCGTGAACGTTGGTGGTCACCTCGCCGACGGCATACAGTCCGGCGACGTTGGTCTCGCCCCACTCGTTGATGGAGTAACCGCCCATCATGTGATGCATGGAGGGGGTGACTTCCATCATCTGCTTGCGAATGTCGACGCCAATGGCCATATGCTCGGCGAAGACATCGGGTAGCAACTGCTCGGCCTTGCCTGCCTCCCAGTGTGTGACATCCAGGTAGACGGCCTCGTGCTCGGTGCCCCGACCGTCTTGAATTTCCTGGTAGATTGCACGCGTCACCTCATCGCGCCCGGCCAGTTCGAGGCGCTCAGGCTGGTAGTGCTGCATGAAGCGTTCGCCGAATTTGTTCTTGAGGATACCGCTGTTCCCTCGTACTTTTTCGGTGACCAGCGTGCCACGCTTCTCAGTCGGAAAAGCCATCCCTGTTGGGTGAAACTGAATCATTTCCATATCGACCAGTTCGGCCCCAACATCAAGTGCCCAAGCATAGCCTTCGCCTGTGTTGCTTGGCGCGTTGGTATTGATTCTGTACATGTGTCCACCCCCGCCCGTTGCCACAATCGTCGCCTTCGCCTGCACCACTGTGTATTGTCCATTGCTTGTATTGATGAGGAACGCGCCCACGACCTTGCCGTTTTGTTTGAGTAGCCTTGTCACATAGTGATATTCTAGGAAAGGGACGCGTAGGCGCTCAAGCTCTGTCAATAGACCCTGCATCATCTCCCGCCCGGTATAATCGCCAGCACACAGATTCAGCGGCGCAGACTGCTTGCCACCAGCCCAGGTGAAATACGAGCCATCGGGCAGGCGATCAAACTTGACGCCGTAGCGCTCCAGGTCATGAATACGGTCGGGCATCTCCCGAGTGAAAATTCTAGCTAGCTTGTAGTTATTGATATACCAACCACCGTTGATGGTATCCTCGAAATGCATCTGCGGCGTAGCAGGCGCTTTCATCGCTACGTTTAGCCCGCCCATTGCCCAACCAGTGTGAGCTTGCTTGAGCAGTTCTTTGGCCACCACTAGCACGTTCGTCCCCTGCTCAGTTGCCTCAATGGCTGCTCGTAGCCCTGAGCCACCCGAACCAATGATCAGGATGTCTGTATCTATACTTTGCACTTCAGATGACATCAAAGAAACTCCTTGTATTCGTCCCATGATTTAATAGGGATAGTATCCAAGTCCTTCTCCACAAGCGCCTTCACAAACAGACGCGCCTGTTTGATTTTGGTAAACAGGGGAATGTTCTGATCGACGGCATAGCGGCGTATGGCGTAGTCGTCGTCTAATTCCTTCTTTACATATCTATCGGCAATATTGATCGCTAGGTCTATCTTGTTGTCACGAAAGTAGGTAAGGGCATTGGGAGAGCGCTGCTCGTGTATTTTGTAGAGCATGGTGGCCTCAATGCCGTGTGCGTGCAAGAAGATGCATGTTTTTGCGGTGGCGTAGAGCGGGATGTCTAGCCTGCTCAATCGTTGAGCGCTCTCCAGAAAATCAAGCTTCTTATCCTCACCGCCCAGACTGATGAAGACGCCTTTGCTGGGCACACAACCACCTGTGGCAAGCATGGCCTTGAGATACGCCTCTTCCACATCTTCGCCGAAGCAGGCCACTTCGCCAGTCGAAGCCATCTCTACTCCAAGAATGGGGTCGGCCCCCGACAAGCGCGAGAAGGAAAACTGTGGGGCTTTGACAGCTACGAAGTGCGGCTTGGGCACAGCAAGCGGCAGCACTTCCTGCTCGAAGAGGGTATCGACAAAGAGTTCTATGAAGTTAATGCCAGTGACCTTGGAGATGAAGGGGAAGGTGCGCGATGCTCTCAGATTGAGTTCAATAACATACACCTGATTGTCTTTGGCCAGAAATTGTATATTGAACGGGCCTGTAATCTCTAAAGCTGCGGCGATTGCCCGACCAGCTTCTTCTATGCGTTGCTGCGTCTCTGAGTTAATGGCCTGAGGTGGTAGGACGATCGTAGCGTCGCCGGAATGGACGCCCGCGTTTTCAATGTGCTCTGAGATGACAGAGGCTTTGATCTGGCCGCCCTGCGCTACAGCGTCTAGTTCGATCTCCTTCACCTTCTGGAAAAACTTGGTAACAGTGACAGGGTGCTCCGGCGAGAGCGTGGCAGCCTCTTTGGTGTAACGTACTAGCTCCTCCTGGGTATAGCACACGTTCATCGCGCTGCCCGAAAGGACATAGGAGGGACGCACCAGTACAGGATAACCCACACGGCGGGCAAACTGCGTTACGTCGGCAATGCTCACGAAGGTATCCCACTGTGGCTGACGAATGCCGAGGGTGTCGAGCAAGTGCGAGAAGCTGCTGCGATTCTCTGCCCTGTCGATATTGGTAGCACTTGTTCCTAGCAGAGGAAAGCCATAAGTGTGCAGTGCTTTCGCCCGATTGTTAGGCGTCTGGCCGCCAACGGAGACGATCATGCCGTGAGGGGACTCGAACTCGCAGATGTCGGCGATGCGTTCAAAGGTCAGTTCCTCGAAGTACAGGCGGTCCGACGTATCGTAGTCGGTTGAAACCGTTTCTGGGTTACAGTTGATGACGATAGAGCGTTTGCGATGCTTGCGTAAAGCTTCGACAGTGCTTACACATGTCCAGTCAAACTCTACTGATGAGCCGATGCGGTATGGACCCGAGCCGAGAATAACTACTCCCTCATCCTCTAGTGGAGACACGTCATGGTGCTGCCCGTTGTAGGTCATGTAGAGGTAGTTGGTATCGGACGGGAACTCAGCGGCGAGGGTGTCGATTTGGAACACGCACGGTGTTATGCCCAGTTGCTTGCGCAGTGCTCGTATCTCTAATCCCGTGTGGCCCGTAAGCTCGCCAATGCGTTTATCGGCTAGGCCTAATTGTTTTAGCGTGAGTAGGCTGCTAGCAGAGAGGTCTTGGCTGTCGTAGAGAGCCTGTTCTGCGTCCAGGATGTGTTTGATCCTGTAGAGAAACCAGGGATCAATACCAGTAATATCGGCAATTTTCTGTACAGAGATAGTGTGGCGCAGTGCCAATGCCAGAGCAAATATGCGCTTGGGTGTAGGTGTGTAGAGATATTTGTTCAGTGTATCGGTTACGCTCTCGTCGTGATTAAAAACCTTCTCCGAGGTTGCTCCCTCAAGGTCCAAGTCTAGCATGCGAATAGCTTTTTGATATGCCTCCTCAAAGGTGCGGCCAATACCCATCACCTCGCCGACAGACTTCATGCCAGTGCCGATAGTCTCATCCACGCCTTTGAACTTCTGCAGATCCCAGCGTGGTATCTTCACTACCAGATAATCTAGGCTTGGTTCAAAACACGCCTGGGTCACGCCTGTAACCTCGTTCGTAAGCTCGGTGAGGCCATAACCAAGGCCCAGCTTCGTCGCCACGTAAGCCAGAGGATAGCCCGTAGCTTTGCTCGCCAAGGCCGAACTGCGCGACAGGCGAGCATTGACTTCAATGACGTAGTAGGCGGAGGTTTTGGGATGGAGTGCAAACTGAACATTGCACTCGCCAACGATGCCCAGACTGCGCACGATGTTGATAGAGGCTGTGCGCAATGTATGATACTCGGCATTGCTAAGCGTCTGGCTTGGTGCCACCACCACAGATTCGCCCGTGTGAATGCCCAGCGGGTCCATGTTCTCCATATTGCACACGGTGATGCAGTTATCGTACCGGTCGCGCACTACCTCGTACTCCACTTCCTTGTAATGGTGCAGGTATTGCTCAATCAGTACTTGTGGAGCGAAGGCCAGCGCACCACTGACGATATGCTCCAGTTCTTCAACAGTGGTGGCGATACCGGAACCCTGGCCGCCGAGGGCGAAACCAGCGCGTATCATCACTGGAAAGCCAATCTCTGCGCTGATAGCAAGTGCTTGCTCAAGCGTTGCCGCGCTCTGACTACGCGGGGTAGGAATGCCGATAGCGTGCAAATGCTGCGCGAACTGCTGTCGGTCCTCGGTGAGCACAATAGCCGAAATGGGAGTACCCACAATCTGCACATTGTATTTCTCCAGCACACCCGTGAAGGACAACTCCATGCCACAGTTAAGTGCTGTTTGCCCACCGCATGAGAGGAGCACACCATCAGGCCGTTCTTTCTCGATAATCTTTTCAACGAAGAAGGGCGTGATGGGCAAGAAGTAGACCTTGTCGGCCAACAACTTTGAGGTTTGAATGGTCGCGATATTTGGATTGACCAGAGCAGTACGCACTCCTTCTTCTCTCAGAGCCTTAAGAGCCTGGGAACCGGAGTAATCAAACTCCCCGGCCTGTCCAATCTTCAGAGCCCCAGCTCCCAGTACTAGCACTTTGCGTAGCATACCCCAGCTAACCTCGTATCCTTTGCAAGAAGTAGTCGAAGATCCATTCAGTATCCATAGGGCCAGGAGCGGCTTCTGGATGAAACTGCACAGAGAAGAAGGGGGAGTGACGGTGCAGCATGCCCTCATTGCTGCTGTCGTTGGCATTAACAAACCAGGGTAAAAAGTCCTGCGGTAGCCTGCCAACGGCGAAGCCATGATTTTGCGTCGTTATATAGCAGCGTTTTGTCCCTTGCAGCAAACAGGGCTGATTCTGGCTCCTGTGTCCGAATTTGAGCTTATGGGTGTCGCCTGCCGCAGCAAGCGCGAGCAGTTGGTGGCCTAGGCAAACACCAAGCGTAGGGATATTGTGACTCAGGGCCGTGCGCAGCGTTTGAATCGTCTTGTCAGCCGTTTTCGGGTTCCCTGGACCATTGGACACAAGTATGCCGTCAAAGGTGAAGTTGTTGGTCGTCGAGAAAAGATCGTAGTCCCAAGGCACAGTGATGACGTGTACCTTGCGTGCTAGTAGGCGCTTGGCAATGTTCTGCTTGGCACCGCAGTCGATAAGGACAATCGTAATATCACCGCTGCCTTGCTCGGTCACGTGTTTGACGGAGACCTGCGAGACCAGGTTATCGGCATTGGGGTCATAGAAGGGAATATCCGTATCGAATACGACCTTGCCTAGCATTGAGCCGTGGGTGCGAATGTGCCTGGTGAGTAAGCGTGTATCTTTAACCTGTAGTGCGGGAATTTTTTCCTGTTGTAGCCAAGTGCCGAGATTCATGATGCTCTGGGAGTGTGAGGGTGTGCTTATATAGTCAGAAACGATGAGACCGGCCACATGAATCTTGTCACTCTCCCACAGAGCTGGTGTGGGCACGCCATAGTTACCGAGCAGAGGATAGGTCATGGCTAGAATTTGACCGCAGAATGAGGCATCGGTGAGCGCTTCGGGATAACCGACCATGCTCGTGCTGAAGACGACTTCGCCAGCACGTTCGCCCACATAGCCGAACGAAGTACCCTCGAACACCGTGCCATCCTCAAGCACGAGCGAGCCAGATCTGCACTCGTGCTTGAGGAGCGCATGACAACAGAGACGACCCCTGCTAACGGTATCGTCTAGAGACGTAAGCTGCATTTTTATCCTTTCGACTTGTTACGCTTTTCCAAGAATAAGTGCCAGTAAAGCCATACGCGTATAGAGGCCGTTTCTGATTTGTGATTTCAGGTATACCGCCCGCTCATCGCCATCGACTGCCGGGTCTATCGTGCCTACTCTAGGTAGAGGGTCCATCAAAATCATGTCTTGCTTTGCATAATCGTGCAGTAGGTGCGGCGTGACGATAAAGGAGCTCTGCACTGCGCTGTGGTACTCGTCGGGTGAGGCAAAACGCTCTTTCTGCACACGCGTCCAGTACCAGAAATGGCATTCGCGTGGAATGTCTTTCTCGCTGCTTATCTCGATCAGCTTTACTCCTTGCGCGCTCAGGTACGCAAAGTCGCCTCTCGTGAGGCGCAACTGCGTAGGTGAAAGGAGATAGAGTGTGTTGTTCCGGAAGAGCGAGAGGCCGCGAATGAGCGAGTGGATGGTGCGGCTATTGTATACATCACCCACCAGCAAGCCGCTGAGAGAATCGAGTCGGCCAAATTGCTCATAGAGCGTATAGAGATCAAGCAGTGTTTGTGTGGGATGCTCATTGGTACCATCCCCGGCATTAATAACAGGAACAAACTGAGCAGCCGTGGCCGCTTGCTTAGCCGCGCCAGCTAGACGATGACGTAGTACAATGGCATCAGAGTATGCCTCAAAAACGCGAATGGTATCTTCAAACGACTCGCCCTTAGATGTAGATGTGACCGTCTCTGGGTTTTGAATGTCAAGAGTCTGCCCACCCAAGCGCTTGATGGCAGAGGCGAATGAGCCGAATGTTCTACTGGATGGTTCAAAAAAGAGCAGCGATACCATATAGCCGGCAAGCAACTGTGAGGATTCATGGTTGAGCACGAGCTGTTTCATCTTGCCAGTTACCGCGAAGAGCGTTTGGATATCCTCGGCCGAAAACTGGTCAAGGGAAATAATATCTTTCCCTTTGAAATCGCTGGTGATAGCAGTGGTTTTGTTGTGAGTTTTGACTGTAACCGGAGTCATACATCCTCCCACATGACAAAAAAAATTCCTCACCCTTGTTTCTAAGAGGGTGAGGAAGAGACACACTTCCTAAAGGAAACATCTGGTCCATGCACGAGATGGGCGAGATGGCACATTTGTTGTCGTACGGTGGGTATCACCTGTAGCCAGATGTTGGAAGGCATAACAATAGAGCACCTTTTCATTTGCATGAGTTAGTAGGGAAACATCTCTCAAATTGCAACAATTATACCTGCTGAACGCGTGAAAGTCAAGATCAAGAGAAAGTAAAAAATAGTGAGTATGACCCTCACTGAACGCATGCTATGATAACGCTCACATTTCTCTGGCCCCCCGCCCTGTTCGCTGTTTCGATCAGTTGGTGTGCCAGGGCTTGTGGATCACCGCCACGTGCCAGAATTTCTTTTATGCGCTCTTCTTTGACTATCTGCCACAGCCCATTGGTACACAACAGAATAAGATCATCTGGCGCAACTTCTTGTTCTAGTGTCTCTATGGGTACATGGTAAGCTTGTCCGAGATAGTGAGTATGCTGGTCTTGTTGAGCATTCTTTGCTAGCTCGTCTACTTTTGAGGATCGGCCCGTGATCACATGCATCTGTTTATTGTTGAGACAGCGCAGTCCCTGCTCCACATTGTAGTGATAGATACGGCTATCACCGACACTTGCCGTGTACAAGCGGCGTTTGTAGACGAGTGCTGTCGTCAAGGTACTCGACATAGCTGTGTCATAATCGGCGTTGCAGTGATAGATGACCCGGTTGGCCTGTTGTACTGCATCCCGTATCCACTGCTGCAGCACTGTATCGGGTTGTGGTACTAGGCTCAAAGAACGGCTCGGTTGTCCGCCAATGCCCTGCGCGTCTTTGGCTGCAATTGGTGGTGAAGGAGTATGTGTTGTCAAGGTCAGCAGTGGCACGAGAACATCAGAAATTGTTTCTACTGCCAGTCGACTTGCATCGTGTCCTCCCGACGACTTTCCTTGCCGTCCACGCAATCCATCAGCGACCGCAAGCAGGCTGAAAGGGCGTGGTGGGGGAGTGAGTGTGACACACAACCCCTGTATGATCAGCAGCATATCTTCGTTCTCTGGTGTGTGCCTTCCAATGTCGCTGTTATAGCCGACCTGGCATACCTCCATGAGCAACGGCGACGTATCTTCGAGGCTGTGACCACAGGCACGACAGAAGCGTGAGCCACTCCTGTTCTCTCGTCCACAGTTACCGCATGGATTTTCCGGAACGAGAGTACGCACGATGACATTAGCATTCCTGCTAGCAACGATGGTGTCTGCGCCCGTAAGTGCAGGCTGCTTCTCTGTTGCTAGAGCTGCGCTAAGCGCATCCGCGAATGCACGTGCTGAACTGTAGCGCTTAGCAGGGTCGATCTCCATAGCTCGTAGGATAACCGTGTCGACTGCACGAGGAAGATCGCTGTTGAGTGTACTTGGATGTGGCAATTCGGTACCGTGGCTCTTGACCACTGCCTGGAAAGGCAGTAGTCCGGTGAACATCTGGTAGGTCACTACTGCCATAGAGTAGATATCGCTGGCTGGCTCGGCTTTGCCTTTCTCCTGTTCTGGAGCGATATAATGCTCGGTTCCTAAAGAGGTTCCTCGTTGTGTAAGGGCTTTCTCCTGTTGCATGGCGCGTGCAATGCCAAAATCCGCCACCATTAAGCGCCCATCATTCTGATGAATAAGCAGATTGGATGGCTTGATGTCGCGATGGACAATCTGTTGTGGGTGTGCATGTATGGTATCAATGGCGTCGGCGAGATCATCTACATAACGTTTAATCTGAGCTATAGATAAAGGGTGCTCTGACTGTAGCAGAGAACGCAACGTTCCGCCTGTGATGAGAGGCATAGCAATATAGAGCAATGTGCCATCTTGACCAAAATTCAGAATCGGCACAATGTTCTTATGCCTGAGTTGATGTGCGTAGCGGGCCTCACGTCGAAAACGTTCAACCGCTGTGGATACTTCTGTGCCCGCGCTGGTAAATGAAAGAACCTTCAATGCTACCTGCATCACCTCAAAGGTGTCGCTAGCACGGTAAACTGCACCCATACCGCCTAGTCCGATTAATGTCTCGATACGATAGCGGCCAGCCACCACCGCTTCTGGTAAGAGGCAGCGGCAGTATACCCTCGTGCATTGCGGTGTTCCGTTTGGATAGGTTGCTTGACAGCGTGGATTAGGGCAGCGTGGCATTGTGTTTCTTCCAACTAGTTTGGTGGCCATTGTAACTCAGTCGGCAATGGCGCTTTCTCTTTGAGTTTCTGTTGAAACCATTTTACCATCTTTGATGCGCCAGGTCTTGCCATATCAAGCATGTAGGCATTATACGCTAAATCGTAGCGAGGTGCCATGAAAAAGTGTTGCGCGAGGATATCTCCACGTTCACTGACTGCTTGTGCATAGACGCGTCGGATATAGCGCTGTGGGTACATCTCACCAATCCAGAACTGGAGGTATGTATAGAGAAGTTCGTAGAGCAGGTGAGGGCGATCTGGCAGGACGGCAACACTTGTGACAAGCAGGTCGTACGGACCACTTTCCTGATAGGTCCTGATCTCATTGGGCTGGATGCTATTTTCTGTTCGTCTCCCACTCAGAATATCCATGATAACTTGCTCATAAAGTGGAAGCACTTGGATAGAGGCAAAGCATTCTGTTCTATCATGCGAGAAAGCTGTCATGGTGATTCTGCTGTTATGTTTCCACCATCCTTGGTAGACCACAAGTTCTGCTAAATCGACGTTAGCACCATAGAGGTGTTGCACGAGTTTCAACCCAGCCGGAAGGTCAGACGCATAGAACCAATCAATGACCACATCGGTTTCTGATGCAGTTTCGTACGTTATTTCTAGACCCTCACGTTTGGCTTTCAACCGTTTCGCATCAGCCGCGTTGTATTGTTTGTCGCGATTGTTTCTTCCTTTCCTTGAGCGAACCCCATCTTTCTTATCAACATGATAATAAAAAGCGGTCTTTTCCATGTTCACTATCTCAAGGATATCTTTGAGTGGAAGCCAAGTTGACTCATCTTTAGGTTGGAGAGTAATGTGTTTGCCGTTGGACATCAGTTCTACCTTTGTTGGTGGTGCTTTTCACCCATTTTACCCTATTGAGGAAGTAAGATCAATAAATTTCATCTAATATTGCATTATGGTGAAATTGGATGAAAAATATATTGACAGGGTGAAAAATCTCTGGTACACTTATACATGAGGAGTAGTAGATAGTTATGAGTAGACATGTTTGTAGAGACGCTAGCTAGGCGTTCGTAGCACCTAGCTAGCGGTTAAGAGTCTAGTTGTAGTTAAACGCAGCCTAGGCTCTCAAGCGGGATGATACCTGGCTGAGGGTCGAGCTGTCAAGCGCATAAGGAGGCGCACATCCATGTCAGACCAGATGCAACCCACTGTCCCTGTCCTCTCCGCCCTTTTAGCGCATGCCGAGGTGCAAGCAGGGCTGCGGAGTGGACAAGAAGCCTTTCAAGACGGCTTGTTTGACCAAGACCATGAGCACGCCTGGACCGAGCAGGAGATTATCCAGTTTGTGGACAGCGAACTCTCAAGCAAGCGGTACCGCCGAGAGCAGCGCATTGACCAAGCGCTGGGCTCTCCCACGCTCTCCTCCCTGCACCGTCTTGGCTTTATCATCAGTTCCCTGAGTCAGACCCTTGCCGCACAAGCTCAGTAACTCGCTCTCAAGAAAGGAGGCGGTCTCCATGCAACTGGTAGAACAGCACGTCATTGCTCGTCGTGACCCACGCTATGCCGTCATTGATGCTGCTTGCTTTGCGTCTAAAAATCTGTACAATGCGGCCTTGTATGAAATCCGCCAAGCCTTCTTTGCTCACGGCACATGGCTCCGCTACGCCGTACTAGACAAGCGTATGCAGTCGCAGGAAGCCTACAAAGCCTTACCTGCCAAGGTGAGTCAGCAGGTGCTCAGGCAGCTTGACGATGCCTGGACCAGTTTCTTTGAGGCGTGTGAGGCGTACAAGCAAGACCCCTCGAAGTTTACTGGACGACCAAAGCTTCCCAAGTACAAAGACAAGGCCAAAGGCCGCAACCTGCTGGTCTACACCGCACAAGCTGTGAGCAAGAAGGGACTGAAACGTGGTCTCATCCAACCCTCCATGCTGTCTATTGAGGTACAAACGAAGCGAAAAGAGCTAGACCAGATACGTATTGTCCCACGCAAGGGCTTTTACGTGGTGGAAGTGGTCTACGAGCAAGCGGTCAAACAGGCGAACGTGAACCCTGCATACTACGCTGGCATAGACATGGGCATGCATAATCTGGTAGCGCTAACAGCAAACAAACCTGGCTTTCGGGCGAGAATTGTTAACGGGCGTCCAGTCAAAAGCGTGAACCAATTCTACAACAAGCGGAAAGCGGAGTTACAGAAGCAACTTGGTCATGCGGGTACCACCAAGCGCATGGAACGCCTGACCACCAAGCGGAACAGGCGCATTGACCACTACATGCACACAGCCACTAAGCGAATTATTGATCTGTTGGTCAAAGAGGGGGTAGGTACCCTTGTGATTGGCAAGAATGACGGGTGGAAGCAGGAATGTGAGATGGGCAAGAGGAACAATCAAAACTTTGTCCAAATCCCGCACGCTCGTTTCATCGCCATGCTGACCTACAAAGCGGAACTGAAGGGCATCACCGTGAAGGTGGCAGAAGAGTCCTACACCTCAAAAGCTTCGCTACTGGACCTGGACCCGTTGCCCGTGCGTGACCCGAACACTGGCAATGAGAAGCACACCTTTAGTGGGAAGCGCATTAAGCGTGGACTCTATCGCGCATCCGATGGACGAGTGCTCAATGCTGATTGTAACGGGTCAGGCAACATCATCAGAAAAGTAGCCCCTAATGCTTTCCAACAAGTGGAGGGGGTAGAGGATGGTAAAGCGGTGCTTGCATCCCTGGTAGTCCATCCGGTGAGGTTCGTCATTCCCCCCTCACGAACCCAAAAAGGGAAATCCTAGCTCGCTATGAAACGCTATAAAACGCTAGAGATCGCTAGACTTTTTGGAACTATCTGTCAATATTTTTTCTCTCTTCACGAAGAGGTCTGTTAGCGCTATAATCTGTAACGATAGTAGAGAGGAAAGGATCCTACACACGATGCTAGAAACGTTACCACTAGTCTTATTTATAGTTATGGCAGAGGTTTCAATAGGCTCATTTACTGTACTTGTGCTCCTTGATTGGCGCAATGAAGTCAAGCGTGGCTTTCTCATTTCCTATGCCCTCATCTATTTGTGCTTGACGGGCCTCACCTATCTCTTCCAACAGAGCTACGCGTCGCCAGCGCTGCTAGCGACCTATCCGCTATTAGATAAAGCCTGGGTAGGCTACCAAACTCTGCCCTTGTGGCTCTTCTTCTTGCTCATGATTCCCTATAATCTGCTCCTCTTGCTAGACAAGAAGGCCGGAGTAGGGGAAAAGAAACAAGATGCCCACGTACCCGCTGTTCGCCTATCGACAGTGCGCCTCATGCGCCTGGTGAGCGGCGGCTTGAGCGTTGCTGCTGGCCTTGCTACGCTGCTGGTAACGGCCATGATCTACCGTCCGCTGGCGGGTACAAATTTTGCCAGCATCTTTACCGTGGCAGGCTTCTTTGCCGCCTCCCTCGCCCTTGGTGGCGTTTTGACTGCCATGTGGCTTGGTCACTGGTATCTAGTGACGCCAGCCCTTTCAGAGAAGCCGTTACAATTTGCAACCACTCTTGTGCTGCTTGGTGTGCTCGCGCAGGTAATTTTTGTTGTCGTCGCTGGCCCCAGTACTGTACATGCAAACCAGCAAGCAGCATCTTCTACTGTTGTTGCAGCGCCATCGTCTGGCACTTCAGCCACGAGTAGCAAGTTTATCAAACCGGCTGATGTGCCATCGGTAACGCCCCTCAGCGCCAACGCCATTGGCTGGGTGCGTATCCTGGTGGGCTTTATCATGCCCCTTGTGCTCGGTGCTCTTGCCTGGAAGCTGATCCATGACCGTTCGTTTCAATCTGCAACGGGTATGCTCTACCTAGTCGTAGTGTGTACTCTGGCCGGTGAAGCCATGGCACGAGGGCTTTTCTTAGTGGGATTATAGCTGCTGACGCTTCGCTCTCTCTCGCTCTTTGAGTTCGCGGCGCAAGATCTTGCCTGAAGCGTTCTTGGGAATAGCGTCGGTGAACTCAATGTAGTGTATGTGCTTATAACCAGCAAGCTTCCCATTGGCAAAGGCGATAATATCGTCTACTGCCGTATTGTGCTCCTTGCGCACAACGACGTAGCCCTTGATAAGCTCGCCAGCTTCTTCATCTGGTATCCCGATAACGGCAGCATCCAGAATGGCTGGATGCTCTAGCAAGAGCGACTCCAGTTCAGCAGGGGCGACGGGAAAGCCCTTGTACTTAATCATTTCTTTCTTGCGGTCAACAATGTAGGTGAAACCATCCTCGTCGATGTGACCAATGTCGCCTGTAGAGAACCAGCCATTGTGCAAAACACGCGCCGTTTCTTCCGGTGCCTTCCAGTAGCCCTTCATAATCTGTGGACCACGCACAACGATCTCTCCATCCTCGCCGGGTGGCAGCTCGCGCTTGCCCGTCTCGATATCGACAATCTTCTGCTCCGTATTGTGTACGGGCATGCCCACACTCGCCATGCGCACAATAGGATATGGTTGTGAGTGCGTCAATGGAGAAGCTTCTGTCATACCGTAGCCCTGCACTACTGCGACCCCCGTCTTTTCCTGCAGCTTACGTGCAGGTTCCAAGGCCAAGGGAGCACCACCGGAGAAGATGAAACGTACGGTTTTCAACTTGCTCACGTCGATAGGGGCGTTGAGCAGTGCCAGAATAATGGGTGGCACTGCAAAGTAGTAGGTTACAGCGTGCTGCTCACAAAGTTCCAGCGATTGCGCTAGGTCAAAGCGCTCCATAATAACTTGCGTAGCGCCGCAGGCTAGGAAACCACCTGTAAGCATTGCCCCGTAGATGTGGTAGAACGGCAAGAAGTTCAGAGCAACATCGCTGTAGTTGATCCGTAATGCTGTAGTAAACTGCAGGTTATTCGTTGTCAGGTTGCGATGTGTAAGCATAGTGCCTTTGGGCAGGCCCGTAGTACCCGAGGAATAGGGCAGTGCCAGCAGGTCATCCCCGCTTCTCTCAACGTACTTGGGACGGCGCGGCGACGACCCACGCAGCAGCTTAGCAAAGGGGATCGCCCCCGCCATGCCCTCTACTGCCCCTTCACCTGTTACCAGAATATGCTTGAGATTAGGTAGCGCTTTCTGACTCCGCACCGACTGCAAGACAGGCACTAGCTCACGTTGCATCAAGATCGCCTGCACCTCTGAATTCTCAAGCTGGTAAGCTACCTCGCGCTCTTTAGCACTGGGATTCATCGGGCTGACCACAATGCCAAGAGAGGCTGCGGCTAGAAATGTTATCGTATATTCAGGGCGATTGGTCATAAAGATGCACAGGCGGTCACCCTTGACCAATCCTAGCTCATCCAAACTATTAGCTATACAGTTAATCATCGAGATTACTTCTCGATACGTCAGGATGAGATTATGATAGATAATAGCAGGACGGTCTGGGTTCCGTTCCTCTGCTGTACGTACGAGGTGGTCGTAAGGAACATCGGGGAAATCGACGGGTGGGCGAAAAAGCTCAGGAGCAATCATCTTCTCTGACATAGGTTGTGTCCTTTCTGGCGTAGCTCCGTCGTCAGTGCCTAGGAGCTTATTCTAGCATACGGTGTCAAAAACAGAAAGGACGCTGGCTTTTTATCCCTCAAGTAACTTTTCTACGAATAAACTCCCTTCAGCCGAATGCCCCGTACATTGCTCAATGTGTACTCCTGTCCGGCTTTATAGGAGAACACTGTCAGAATGCTGATCGCGTCAAGCGGGTAAGTAGCAATTCCCTGCTCCATCCAGTACACTACGCACGGACGTACTCCTGCTGCCCGTGCAACGTCGCTATAGCTCATCCGACAGTGCTCGCGTACTTGCTTTACCGTCGGGGTATTCTGCGGCAGTACTCCCATCGGACTTGTCGGCTGCTCGTGGATCATAGGTGCTTACTCCTTGAATATCATCGCTGGTGTAGTTAGTCTTCGCAAGCCGATTAAAGGTGTGCAGTACCGCATCTACTGCTTCTTGAGCCATTTCCCAGCCGAAGAAGACATAGAGCACTTTAATATAAGGAATGCCCGGTCCTTCAATCATCTCCGTGCAATGAACCTCTGGATGTCTGCGGTAGAGGTCTAACAGTGTTGGTTTTGTATCTGATTGCTCCATATTCATATCACCTGTGAAAGGCTAGGATGTACGTAGTAGTGGAGGGCAGCGACATCGGTCAAACGCACATCCCGCAGTAGTTACTGTACAGCATATATACTTGTAGGAGAAGAGTATTCATGTAGAACATCTTGTTGAGAGTTCTAGAGGGGTAACATATCTTTTAGTATTTTTACCGAAATTTCCTGTGTTTCTTCATTTCGCTTGACATCACGTACTAAAGAGCTTACTATCAAGGGAACCTGAAGGAAGTAACAAGAAACGAAGGGGAACTCATGAGCGAGAATGAGAAACTGGAGCAGGCCAGACGAGCAAGGCAGTTGACGTTGCAACAGGCAGCCGATCTGGTCGGAGTGCATCTGAGTACGTTTTATGGCTGGAGGATGGGCACACATAAGCCGCACC
>JAFAXQ010000313.1 GCA_019240835.1 Ktedonobacteraceae bacterium | reverse complement strand
ACCTTGCACCATCCAGAAACCACGGGAGCCCGTGATGGGAATCGAACCCATGACCCCAGTCTTACCAAGACTGTGCGCTACCGCTGCGCCACACGGGCCAACCTTACCTGACATACTATATAATATGTGTATGGGTGGGCAGTGGAGGATTCGAACCTCCGAAGCGATCACGCAACTGATTTACAGTCAGTCCCATTTGGCCACTTTGGTAACTGCCCAGGTTGAGGAACAAGCCGATGGATTCTGATTGATCGACGGGGACATTATAGCCGACTCTTCTAAGCATGTCAAGCATCTTCCACAAAAGAGAATTGTTGTGTTATCATGCTTGTGAAGATAGTCTGCGGCCATCACAACACTGATTACCGAAAATCATCCCAAAAAGGATTGCTTCCAAGGGATTTTGCTGGTATAATCTGCATCATTGAAAAGTAACAGGCGCACACCGTTACCGCAATGCGTGATGTATACAATTTGGACCTGGAATCAAGAGGTATCTTCTATGTCGACGAATTGTGACTTCAGCCGTTCTTCCTTACTGACAGAGCAGTACCAGTATGAGATGGAGCTCATCACGGCAGCCCTCCAGGACGAGGGTCAGGATGAACATGAAGAGCGCCTCAGCTTTGTTGCACGCTCCTGGGCACTTACAAGCCATTGCTTTCGCTCTCAATGTGATTCAACTGAGCCGGCAACGTATGCCTCTGTTGCACTTGTGCATCGCTAGTAGTGATTTAAGTAGATATGTAAATAGCCATGCCTCATCCACCAGAACTTGCACCGGATGCGTTGACTTATCAAACACCTGTGCAATTCGGCATGGTTTATTGGGTGAATTTTGGCTATCCTTCGCTCCCTCCGGGTATTGAGGAGAAACGCATTCTCGATTGGCATCCTGCCCTCGTGGCGTCGGGGGAACCCTTTTGTCGTCATGCCGGAGCTGTCAATGTCGTTGCTTTAACTTCATACCGGGGAAAGCTGCGCCCTTATCATCATCTACTACTGAAGCGTGACTACCCTCTGCTCGATACTGATAGCTTGGTGAAAACCGAGTTGCTGTATCCCGTGTTACGCACATTACTTGCAGATCAATACGCTATTTGCAAGCTCAACGATGCAGATATGCGTGCTATTATGGGCAAGGTTGCAAACAGTTTAGCCATTACTATGTTTTATTCATTACACTGAGTGTAGGTGCATTGTAGTATGACTGCTGAGCAGAATCAGTTTCGCCTGCTCCCGTCAATTGAGGAGCTTTTGCAGTCAGAGCATGGTCAGCAGCTCGTAGTCCGCTTCTCTCGTGTCCTTACACTCAAGGCGTTGCGCACTGGTCTCGTTCGGGCTAGGGCAGCAATGCACGATGGCGCTTCCTGTCCCCCTGCTTCTAGTCTTCTCTGCGCCGCAGAGGAGCAGCTTGAGCGAGAACAACAGCCCCGTTTGCGCCCACTGATCAATGCTACTGGCGTGATCGTAAATACGAATCTCGGGCGTGCTCCGTTGAGTGAAGAAGCCCTGCTGGCTGTACAACGTGTCTCAAGTAGTTACTCAAATCTGGAGTACGATTTAGAACTGGGCGAACGCGGCTCACGCTATACTCACGTGACGAATTTGCTCTGTGAGCTGCTCGGGGCCGAGGCAGCCCTGGTTGCTAATAATGCTGCCTCGGCAGTACTGTTAAGCTTAAGTGTCTTGGCGTTGGGGCGCGAGGTAATTATTTCACGCGCAGAGTTGGTGGAGATCGGTGGCGGCTTTCGTGTGCCCGATGTAATGCGCCAGAGTGGGTGTCACTTGGTAGAGGTGGGTACAACCAATCGTACGCGTATCAGCGACTACCAGACTGCACTTAGCGAGCGAACTGCACTGCTGCTCTCAGTGCATCAAAGCAACTTTCGTATTATCGGCTTTACCGAGTCAACTTCCATCGGTGCTTTAGCAGAACTGGCCCATGAGCATGGTCTGCTAGTAATGCACGATCTCGGTAGCGGTTGTTTGCTTGATACTGAGCATTTCGGACTCGCCCACGAACCAACACCACAGGAGAGTATTGCTGCTGGCGCGGATATTGTGTGCTTCTCTGGCGATAAGTTACTTGGTGGGCCGCAGGCAGGGATTATAGTCGGAAAAGCGCAGGTGATTGCACGCCTTGCTAAACATCCGCTTATGCGTGCGGTGCGCATCGACAAAATGACATTAGCAGCGCTTGAGGCGACTTTGCGTCACTACCAACGTGGCGAGGCTGAGACGCACATTCCTATCTGGCGTATGATTGCCACACGCCCAGAAGAAATCGCTAGCCGTGCCAGCAGTTGGGTTGCTGAGCTGCAAACTAGAGGCGTTGTAGCCAGCATACAGCAAGGTGCATCAACCGTTGGCGGCGGTTCACTGCCGGGTGAGACGCTGCCCACTATGCTGGTGGCACTCGACGCTGCTCACGTACCATACTCGCTGCAAGAATTGGCTAGGCGCTTACGTCTGCGCAAAACGCCCATCATCACACGCGTTCTACGTGATACGCTGCTGCTCGATCCACGTACGGTGTTTGAGGAGCAGGATAGAGAAGTAGTGCAGGCGCTAGTGGAAGAGGTGACTATGGGGACCGACAACAACCTAACCGCTAGGAACTGAACTCAAGCCCATCTTCCTGCTCATACCCCAATTTTTATGCAAGCCTTCGTAATATATTTTTAGAGAGACTTCATAAAGCATATTCGAGATTCACACTTTTGAAGAAAAGGAGAAAATATATGACTCTAGAAGAAGATACAGTTTCTGCACAAGGAACAGTTCGGGAAAACGACACAAATAATCCTCCGTATGGGACACACATCCTAGTTGATTCATCAGGAAAGATCCTTTACGCACTGCAGAGCAGCACAGTGAATCTTCCTGACTATGATAACGAGAACGTGACACTCTCAGGTAACACAGTACCACCTTACACAAACCCGTCTCTCTTGGATGTAGGGAAAGTCAATCCAGAAAATCCATGATCTACACTAGCAAGTCAGTTGTCAGAATAGCTTCACTATTCTGAATCACTCTTTGGCAAAGCGAACCCTTTGCCGAAGAATGAATATCCTTTTGTACTCAAAAAGCTTCTCATGGGTCGCTTCATCACCATCGTATGCATGCTGGAATTACTTGAGCGATGTTCTAGGCATTAGCCAACACAGAGACAATGGCAGTTCTGAGAAGGAGAGCTACAGATGCTCACTGAAGACGACAAGAGACTCAAACGCATTCAGCAGCAGGGAGAAGCGATTCTTCAGGAGACAGGATTTGCTGACAAGAAACTCTGGAATTGGCTGGAGTTGCTGATTATCCCACTCGTACTGGCTCTGGTTGGCCTCTGGTTCACTGCACAGCAGAACCAGACTAGCCTCCAAGTTAGTGAAAAGCAGAACCAGATTAGTCTCCAAGTTAGCGAAAAGCAGCATCAGACCGATCTCCAGATTGCAATGGACCAACAGCAAGAGGCAACACTGCAGGCGTATTTAGACCGCATGTCAGATTTATTGCTCAATGCTAAGTTACATGAATCCAAAGATGGGGACGATGTGAGAACGGTTGCGAGAGCACGAACTTTGACCACACTACGGAGATTGGACCCAAAGCGTAAAGATACCCTGCTACAATTCTTATATGAGGCCAACTTGATTAAGGTGAACAGTCAGATTATCAGCCTGGGTGGTGCTGATCTGAGTAAGGCTGCCTTGTCTACTACTCAGTTGAGTAGTGCTGATCTGAGCAATGCTGATCTGAGCAATGCTAATCTGAGCGGTGCTGATCTGAGCGGTGCTAACCTGCGCAGTACTGACCTGAATGATGCCAAACTGATTCGCACTGACTTGGCTACTGCTAAGCTGAGAGGCGCTGATCTGAGAGGCGCTGACTTGAGTTATGCTGGCCTGGAAGCTGCCATCCTGACTGCTGCTAAGCTGATGGGGGCTAACTTGGGCAATGCTCACCTGAGAGGTGCTCTTCTGCTTGCTACGTATCTGCAAGGTGCTGACTTGAGTGGTGCTGACTTGAGCAGAGCTGACCTGAAGGGGGCTTTTCTGAGCGGTGCCGACTTGAGCGGGGCTGACCTGAGGGGTGCGATAGTCACACAGCAGCAATTAGTACAAGCCAAGTCACTCCAAGGCACGAGGATGCCTGATGGATCAATACATTCCTAAACAATTCCTCGTCAGTGTGATTGTGGTCCGACAACCTTATGGAGCAATCATCCCACAGCGATGAACATCTAGCAGATCTCCAAAACACGCTACAAGATATTGTCTCTAGGAACAGCAAGAGAAGATAGCGAAGTAAGAGATTATGGTCGTATATGTATAGCATCCTGCCCCTGATGTGTGTGCTCCGGCGCATTTGGTCCTGCATCACTGTTGAGGAGGGGATGGGTCATAAACCACGCCTGACTGTCAAAGGGCTGCTTGTCCGCAGATGTGTGCATATGGGTATATATGCCGTCAGCGTGCAACTCACGTGCATTCACCGTGTCAGCCAGTAGTGGCTCTAGCACTTTCGTGTAGATGAGGTCACGCAACTGGGGCGACTCGATAGGGAAGAGGGTCTCGACACGGTGATCGAGGTTACGCTCCATGAGGTCGGCGCTGCCTAGGTACATTTCTTCGTAGCCGTTGTTGCCGAAATAGTAGATGCGGCTGTGCTCCAAGAAGCGGCCTACGAGACTGCGCACACGAATTGTCTGGCTGATGCCGGGTAACCCTGGACGCAGACAGCATATGCCACGAATGATGAGATCAATAGTGACCCCTGCTTGCGAGGCGCGGTAGAGGAGGGCTATCATCTGCGGGTCGGTCAAGGAGTTCATCTTAAAAATGAGGTGGCCATTGCCGTGCCCTTCATGAATGAGTATCTCGCGTTCAATGAACTCCGTCAAGCGTCGCCTCAGTCCCCTGGGAGCCACTAGCAGCTTGCGATAGCCTTCGTAATGCGAGTAGCCGGTCAGGCTGTTGAACAGTTCGGTGGCATCGGCCCCAATCGCGTCGTCACAGGTAAAGAAGCCGAAATCCTCGTAGACCTTGGCGGTAGTGGCGTTGTAGTTGCCCGTGCCCAGGTGAATGTAGCGGCGCAGGCCACTCTCCTCCTTGCGCACCACGAGGGCAATCTTGGTGTGTGTCTTTAGACCAATCAGACCATAGACCACGTGTACACCTGCCTCTTCTAACATTCTGGCCCAGCCAATATTGCTCTCTTCATCAAAACGTGCCTTCAATTCTACAAGCACAGCGACTTGCTTGCCCTTCTCCACAGCCTTTAACAGTATATGAACTATAGGCGCATTTGAACCGACGCGGTAGAGTGTTTGTTTGATCGCCAGAACTTGCGGATCACGGGCAGCGGCATCGATGAAGTAGATGACGGAGTCGAAGCTGTCATATGGATGATGCACCAGTCGGTCGTGTTCTTGAATAAACGGGAAAAGGTCGGTCTTGCTGTTCAGGAAAGCGGGAGTGCGCGGTATAAATGGCCAGTCTTTCAACTCTGGGCGATCAAGGTCGTGCAATTCCATTAGGTCACCCATACCAAGAGGGCCGTCGATAACAGTGGGATCGCTGGGAATAAGCTCTAATTTGCTCAGTAAGCGGTCGCGGATGGCTTCGGGCATAGAGGGATTGATGGCAAGATCGACGACCGAGCCGAAACGGCGTTCACGCACCTCTTGCTCAATGTACTCCAACAAATCTGACGCCTCGTCCTCTTGCAACTCTATATCTGCATCGCGTAGCACACGGAATGGATATGCTTGTTGTATCTCATAGCCAGGAAAGAGCATATCCAGGTGAGCTGCTATTACCTGCTCAAGCCAAGTAAAAGCCACTGCAGACGGCTCATCACAGATAATTGGCACAGGCACCAGGCGCGGTAAGGTTGGCTTGAGCGGAACTTTCACACGCGCAAATAGTTCAGAGCGTGTTTCGTCGCTCAGTACTACTGCCAGGTTCAGACTGAGATTGGAGATGTGTGGGAAGGGGTGGCTGGGATCAAATAACGCAAGGGGAGTGAGAACAGGAAAGACTTCGCGTTCGAAGTAGGTCCGCATGCTGACGCGTTGCTGCTCATCGAGTTGCTTATAGTCTAGGATGTAAATATGCTGTTCTGCTAGCAGTGGGACGAGTTCGTCACGCCAGTATTGGCGCACAGCTTGAATGAGGGGAGCC
Organism: Ktedonobacteraceae bacterium; assembly: GCA_019240835.1. GTDB lineage: Bacteria > Chloroflexota > Ktedonobacteria > Ktedonobacterales > Ktedonobacteraceae > JAFATZ01. The sequence continues at coordinate 30,964 of JAFAXQ010000313.1, read as the reverse complement.
AGTTCGTGGCGTATAGCTACTAATTGCTCCTCCGCCGTAAGCCCATCTGGACTACGTAGTGTCTTGCTTGAGGCGACTTGATCTTTCACACCCGCCAGGCGGATCATGATGAACTCATCGAGATTTGTCTCGAAGATGGAGATAAACTTGACCCGCTCTAGCAGGGGATGGCGGCAACTCTGTGCCTCCTCAAGGACGCGCTGGTTGAATGCAATCCAACTCAGTTCGCGGTTAATATAGAGGTCCGACTGCAGTTCACCTTGTGAAGTGGTCATTATTTGCTCTCTTGTCCTTCTTGTGCAAAGTCTTACTTCGTGTTATATTGTTACCATACCCCTCCCTAGGGGGTTTGGGGAAATCATTACTCCTTATCTAAGAATACTATAGATCGAAGAGGAAAGGTACATGACAATTATGCAAGAAACTGTGCTTTCTGTGCCCGATATAAGCTGCCAGCACTGTGTTCAGGCCATCAACGAGGCCCTGGGTAAGCTCGCCGGTGTAGAGAAAGTTGTCACTGATATCCCAAGCAAAACCGTTCAACTACGCTATGACCCTAATCAGCTTTCGATGCAGCAGGTTGAGGTTGCGCTGGAGGATGCAGGGTATACGGTAGCGAAATAGCGAAAAAACGAAGAACCAAGAAAAATTTCCGGCTCAGCCGGAAATTTTTCTTGGTTCTTCTTAGTCACGTGTTATCAGATCATACTTCCTTGAAACAGTTTAAGCGGTTTCTCCTTGCGCAGCCAACTACGAATAAGTCCTATTGGTATTCTGTAGCGAATGCTATCTAATGTATTGTCATGCGCGCCGTCTGATACACGTTCTACAACATCCGAGTCGATGAGGGATTGTAGGGCGGCTTCTATGCTTTCACGCCTGAAACGGAAGCGGTAGTCGCGATATACTTCCTCGACTTCAACGAGAGAGAGCTGGCGTCCTTCCTCTTTGCCACCCTGAGCCAGAGCAGACAATGTGCTTCGTTCTTCAGGCGATAACTGCTCCCATATCCAGTCAAAATGAAACTGGCCCGTCTGCATCACTTCGCGTAGCACAGTATTTACGTCATTAATAGTCACATATGATTTACGTTTTTCATCACAGTGATCTACTAGCGAGCGACACATCAGATGAATTAGATACGGTTGGTTTGCCGTCAATTGCTGGATTTTTTTGAGCGCGTATGAATCATACTCAAGGTAGCCTTCTATCGGCTTCGTGATGAGGTCTGCGGCAGCTTGTGAATTGAGCTTAGAGAGTCGATGATGACAAGCAATATTGAAGAAGACGGACCAGTATCCCTTCGTAAGTTGTTCAATCTTATGAGTGCCCGATAGCAGAAAGTTGATGTTGTGACGATGTTGCATCAAACTGCGCAAGAACTCCAGGATTTCCGGTTCCAGCTTCCCTTTTTTGATCTGCTCTTCTAATACCTCAAACTCGTCAATGAGCAGAATAATCCTTTGCCCATCGAGTTCCCCTTCTACCCTATCTAAAAACCGATTAAAAGCAAATGTCGGGTCATTCGAGAAATCTTTCTGCTCCGGCTGGGGCACGGAAAGGCCTCTCTTTTTCACCTCTTTAGCAATATAAAAAGCCAGATTATGCAGAAACTTGCTTGCGCTAATCTGCAGCGACTCTCCTTGCATATCAATAAGTACGGGGATGTGCTCCTCTAGTACAGGAGTTTTTAGCAGATGAAGCAGTAATGTCGTCTTTCCTGAGCGCCGTTGACCGTAGAGAACGATCACGCTTTGCGCAGAGGGGCGCGTTAGATTATCCTTCAAAAAAGCGATATCTTGTTCGCGGCCAAAAAACATCTTATTATCAGGGCTTGGTGTACCTGTAGAGTAGGGGTTGGGTATATGTCTAAACTCCTGTGGTAAGGCCGAGGTCTGAAGTTCTAGCCGATCACAGAATAGGAGCTTTGCAATGCCATGCTCTTCGTCGTCATAACTGACCTCGAAGGACAAGCTCAAAGAAGACGCAAGTGGCTTGACGTAGAATTCTAACTGTGTCGCCTCCTGCGAAAAAATAGTCTCGATCCTGAAAGAATTGTCGCCCACCACATCAAAATCATCGCCGTGTAAGAGCTTGACTTCGACACTATCTGCTGGGGCACGCCCTGTGTTTGTCACGCTGAGCCAGATGCCTATCTGCTCTTCGTAGCGCACATTTCTGGTCAGTAGTTCCACTTTCAATTCTGGCCTTCCGCGCAACTCATTGAGTTGCGCGTTTACAATCTCCCTCCATTGCTTGAGAAGCAACTCAAAGAGACGTCGGTCGGGCAGCTTCGATATTGGCTCCTCTAATAAGATCATGGAGTACTCGCGTTCCACGAAACTATTCATCATATCAATAGCTCTCGTTGCCTCCAACAGGCTGGATACGCGATCATTGACACTATCACGGCGCAAATAGACTCTGAGAATGCGGCTGATAGAACTCAACCGATTGAACACATTAAGGACAGTAGGAGCTAGTTCGTTGGTTGGCAGGAATTGGTCAAGTTCTAGCACATATTGATAGTGTGCAATATCGTCAATCGTGCGAATAGTGAAGAGGTGGCGTAACTCAGTATAGATCATCCAGTTATCGTTACCATACTTGAGAGATTTCATATCCTCAAAAGCCTTAACAACTGCCTCCAGCATTTCCTGAATGTTGCTACCATCCATATCCCTAACCATCAGTGCAAGGGCATTGATGGCATTCTGTGCTACCACGTTGGCAGTATTGTGCGCGATGAGTTGCAAGATAGATGGGTGCAACTCCTTGACGAGAAAAAGGTGTATATAAACAACGAGGCCACTGTGATGGCGACTCAAGAAATGTGCCAGTGTCCGTGCGGCTTCCTGGCGAACCCATTCCGAACCTTTATCCTGCGCAGCCTGGAGCAGCAACTCAAAAATGGCTCTGTCTCTGGTGTTCTCCTGGGAGACATCTATCAATTGATGCAGTTTGCGTACGACTGCGCGCCGCACATAACGATCACTATAGGAGGAAAAGCGCCAAAGATACTCAAAACCCAGTTCCCAGTCGCTTTGCATCAGCGTCCACATACTATCAATAAAGGCTAGCTTGACTTCCTGACTGGCATCTCGTGATAAAGCACTGAGCAATGAGGCTACCTTCTGGGGATCTATAGGGTAACTTGCTATTACGGCCCGAACGAGGACTACACGAACCTCTACAAAACCATCTCTCAGGAACTTCTCGAAGATACCAACATCCTCGCGGGAGAAATTGCTCAACTCCACAAATTTGCCTAGTGCAAATGCACACAGCGTAGGGTTTGGGTCGTGCAAGAGTTCAATAATGACTTCCCTAACGGACCTCTCCTGTTGTATAGCAGACAAACACTGATCAATCAACGTGGAAACCTGCCGTTGATTCACTACTTGCAATAGCTCTAGCTCGTCCTCCGACCCCACTGCAATCTCTATATTACCATCGTCATCAATATCCTGCGCACACACCATATGGATACGGTCATTGGCTTGGTATTTCCACAGCAGGTCACCTTCTCTGCTAAATACATACATGTACCCATCTGCACATCCTGCCAGAACCTCAACACTTCCATCGTGATCCATATCGACCGCGTCGACTGCCAGAACGCCATGGGGCAGATAATAGCGCCATTTGAGATGACCCTTGCTATCCAGCACATGAAGACTACGCCCATACGAACCGATAAGCACCTCAACACTGCCATCTTGGTCGATATCCTTGACGTACAATGCTTCGATACGATCCACTACTTCGTAATCCCACAACAGTTTTCCTGTGCGCTCGTATGCATAAACAGAGTTCTTAAAATCGGCTGCCACTATTTCTAGTGTATCGTCTTTTTTGGGCGTATGGGCGCATACCAGTTTGATCGGTTCTGGTGTGGAGATAGTAGTGAGGGGTTGCTGTAGATCACCTCCATAGATGGAAAGTTGTCCATTCTCCGAACCAATAATAATTTCAACAGGTTTCTGTTTATTAGCAGGCGTGACATAAAAACATGTCATGCGTTCATTTTCAAGTATAGAACACCAATCCTGCCTCTTGGTGCCACTTACGATATACATCTGGTGATCCGTTGAACAGGCCACAATCTTTTCACACTTGCCACCGTTAATATATCCCGCCTGGACTAAGGATATCTCGCTCTTTCCAAGTGGATGCGAGCAGAGGTATTTTCCACTTGCGCTGAAGACCCGAATATTGCCTTCGTTTGTTCCCAGCACAACATCTTTTTTTGCCTTGCCGGAGATGTACCCGAAGCAGAGAGTGCGCATATCGCCGATCTGCTCTGTTCTGTCTTTTCGCCAGACAAGCTGCACATTTTGGGTCCTCAGTTCGATCAATCCACATAAAGCATTTTTATAATTTCTCACTTCTATTAACTGTTCTACGTAATTTAAACTTATATATTTTATTGCTTCTTTCCAGAGGATATCTTGAAGCAGGTTGCGTTCATCTATGGAGAGGTCTGTGAGGGTTACAGGGTCAGGGCCTCCTAGCCCTTGGTAGCATTTACGAATTCTTTCGTCCAAGTTCTTTATCAATTGCACGCGGAAGACATGGATCTTTCCCTCTTCTGAGCCTGCCAACAGTTCTACATGGCCATCGTTATCGAAGTCCGTCGCGTATACACTGAGCACACGATACTCAAGATTATACCTCCACAGGACATTTCCTTGGCCATTAAGGATATAGATATGCTTGTCGTCAGAACCAGCGATGATTTCATCATGCCCATCATTGTCAACATCAGCAACGTACAACGATACGAGTCGGTTATTAAACTGACGAGAGGGCCATTTTTCGCGAAGGTCGGGGGTGAGAGCAATGAGATCCTTGCCACCTGTTGCAACCAAGATTTCAGTCACGCCATCATGATCTATATCCGCCGCAAAAATCGCGTATATAGGATGCTGCATATACGTTTTATCTATACATTGTCCCTCATGGTTCAAGACATACAGAAAGCCGTCAACAGAGCCTACTAATGTTTCTGCTTCGCCATCCCCATCGATATCATACAAAATTACAGCGCGTACCCATCCCTTTGTCGCAAACTTCCAGCGTATCTCACCAGTTTTATAATTGAGGGCATAGGCGTGGTGATCATCCGCTGAGCCAAGCACAATATCGGAGGAGTAAAGAGGATTCACATGGACTTGACGTATGGCAGAGCCAGTATCAAGCCAGCAAGCAGCTACCTCTTGCTCTGTTTCAAAAGCTCTCCCATCATCAGCAAAAGAGAAGAGCTTGCCATCTTTGCTGACTGTTTTACCATCCTTATTGAGAGCGTAGACTTTGCCATTACGGGTTGCAGTAATGACGCGAACGCCGTTGTCTCTTCCATCTACTGGTGGAATGGCAATAATGGTTCTAAGCGATTCCTTGCTGCCTATGATACGTTCCCACCTACGATCTCCCCATTTGCTCAGGACATACACCCGACCATCGCGCGAGCAGGCGATTATCTCGACATCACCGTCGTTGTCGATAGCTAGGGCATAAACGCCAGTTACCCAGTTCTTGGCTTTATAGTCCCACACCTTGGAAAACACACTCAACCCAAGCCTTAGTAACTCTCGAAGATCATTGATTGATGCCAAAGTTAGCTCTCTCTTGAATTGCTCACAATACTCTAATCCTTTTACAACGAAAAGTGTGCCCCAGTATGCCGAAATTATGCCCTGTGAACGAATTCTCATCAGTGCTATAATAACCTTCTTCTACACTATTGTCTAGATGCATCTCTTTATAGGATAATAACGTAGAGGCTCTTCATAAGCTCGACCTCACGATATATATCCGGCACAGATATGGCGCACTTCATCGTTTTGATGCATAATGGAACATCCATAATGGGAACCTATGGTGAACTTTCTAATTTACTATCAGGAGTGGTTTGATGCAAACTAAATCAGAAAATCCCTACTATGCCGTCGCTCCGATCGGTGACCCTGCTATGTTCTTTGGGCAGGTTCGCTTATTGAGAAAGTTATACTCGGCTCTCATGAACCATCAGTGTATCTCTCTGGTTGGCTGGCCGCACTTTGGCAAGACATCTATCTTACAATGCGTAGGCTTACCAGAGATGCAGCAAGGCTTTGCATGCGACTTAAGTCGTCACATTCTCGTTTTCATTGATATCGGAGCGTACCTGAAAAAAACCGCTGATGATTTTTTTACAGCCGTGAGCAAAGAGATCATAGCGAAGAGCCGGGGAAGACTAGATATTCCCTGTCAGGCAGGAGACGGTCAAGACGGGTTCAGTGGTATCCTTGATCAGATCCAGGAACAAGGCTTTCACACAGTGCTCTTGATGGATGTATTTGACACCGTCACACGGAACAAAGACTTTGACCCCGAGTTTTTTGCGTTTCTACGCTCCCAAGCAACACTAGGCAAGGTTTCCTATGTGACGGCATCCTTTGCACCTCTTTCTAAGGTCGGTCATCCTGACATTGAAGGCTCCCCGTTCTTCAACATTTTTAGCACGTGCTATCTGGAACCCCTCCGACTCGATGAAGCGCGAGCACTGATTGCTGTCCCGGCTTCGAGGGCTGGCTTACCATTCACGGAGCAAGAAATTGCCTGGGTTTTAAAACTTGCTGGGCGACATCCTTTTTTTATTCAACGCATCTGTTATTTCCTCTTCGAGGAGAAGTCTCACTCTGATGGCACGGAGGTGAACCAAGACCGTATCAGGAAGCAGGCATACAAGGAATTGTCACCACACTTTGAAGATATCTGGGAGAAGCGTTTGCAAGAGCACGAGCGCGAACTGCTCAAGTTGGAAGCACAACGCATAGAGGTGCAACAGCGACAGCTACCTGAATTCAGTGAAAGCGCCCTGTTTCGTGCATTTGTACAGGATAAGTGCCAGGTAGCGGTTTTCCAGATGACAAAGGATGAGGTAGAAAAGGTACTGGATAAGCTTGATGATGTACGCTTCCTCGCAGAAAGTAACCTGAGACAGCTAAAAATTGTCTCTATGCGCGTCAAGAAGGAGAATACTTCATCAACCATCGAAAGAGGTATGTCTGTGCGTGAGGTACTCAACGAAGCCTTTGAGCGGTTGCGTGGATCGGGAGCGCGCAATGACTCGGCACCTGAGTGGCGCTCGTACAATATCCTCTATTACCGTTACTTCAAATATCATCTGAAAAATGAGGTGATAGCAGCAAGGCTATTTATCAGTCCTCGTCAGTACTTTCGTGAGCGAAACAAGGCCATTGAAGCACTATATGAGAATCTTCTTGAAATGGAAGCAGCATCTAATAAGCAGGGTGAGAGTTGAGAGTTGCTACCTCTTGCTCTGTTACATAGGCTAAAACTTCGCTTTCGTAATTTTTAAGAGGTGTCTTTGTACAAACTCTTAAAGTGTCTTCTGGAAGATTGTCAAATTGCTCAAACGCCTCTCTTGGTATGCGATGAGCCTCGGATTGTGAAATTCTTGATGGCCTAGTACGTAGCCGATCCTGTCGCGTAGGTTCGTCAACATCACAAAGAATAGGCTTAAAATTTGCTCCTGAGCAAGCTACTAGCTCTTTTGCACGCTTTAAAATGAAAGGATGAAGTGCTGAACTATCGAGTATTACAGACAAGTGCTGGTTAAGAAGAATATCTTCAGCTATTTTAAGAAAACTGTCATATGCCGCCCATCCTGCTGTCTCCTCATCTATCTTTTCTTTAAGAACAGGATCTTCTAAGAATGGTTCTTTGAGATTATCCTTTTCGATGACAACCCATCCTAACAGTTGTCCCAATCTGAAGGCGAGAGTGCTTTTTCCTACACCGGGTAATCCTGCCATCAGAACGAGTGTTGGTTCTTTCAAAACTGTCTTCATAGTAAATACATCTTTCGTTATGAGTACTACATGGGTATAAAAGACATGCTACTCACTCTATCTTAGTACAACACGTCCGCGTAGGCATTCTAGTAGACCAAGTGTGCTTATTTGTGCCAAATTACTGCCAATGCCTGACAAATGAAGCTCAAAGAAAAGGATTGCAGTATGGTATATACTCCGTCTTAGAGATGTTTAATGAATGCTGTAGAATGTAATGAACTGCTGATGACGAATCATATAGAGTGTAAGCTAACCTTAGTCTTGATGGCAGGTCTCCCTGGAACTGGAAAAACAACACTTGCTGCCGAATTAGGACGTAGACTGCAATGGCTCGTCGTCGATAAGGATATGCTCAAATTATCACTTTTGCAATCGGGAATGGAGTATGATCTAGAAAGAAAGGGAAACGAGATGCCCAAAGTCTGGTTTATCAGGCATGGAGAAAGTGAGGCAAATGCAGGATTACCTACATTGTTCCCTATGAAAACCGCGCTCACCTCCAATGGTATCAAACAAGCAGAGTATATCGCGCAATCTTTTCCTAGGCCTCCCTCTCTGATTATCACCTCAAAATATATCCGTGCATGGCAAACAGCACAACCAACAGTAAAACGCTATCCACAGGCTCGTCTTGTTCATCCTGATGATTGGCCTGTTCACGAATTCACCTATCTCTCACCATCTAGGGTTGCACGTACAACTCTACAAGAGAGAAAGCATCTGGTTGACGCTTATTAGACGCGCAACCACCCCTATTATGTTGATGGTGAAGGGGCTGAGTCATTCATTACTTTTATAAGCCGTGTTTCCTATGTACTTAAAATGCTCAAGTATAGTCATGAAGACTTTATAGCAGTTTTTACTCATGGCCAATTCATCGCAGCGACTCGCTGGCTAGTAGAAGTCGCTCCAACTAGGATAGATGGCACTAGTATGAAACAATTTAGATGTTTCCTCGACCGTAATCGGGTACCAACTGGAGCAATTTTGCCAATGGAATTAGATAGGGAGGAGGTCAAGGTTAGGGATATTATCACATCGCATCTTACACCTCTGAAAGATGAGCGACCCTTCGATAAGGGGTTGTCCTTTGTTGAAAAAGCGTGCCGAAGCATTTATTGTGGAGGCTCCCAGCTTGGACCTATGGTGATTTGACTGCAACTCTCCATATGCCGTAGCCTCCGCTATTATAGTCGCATTGGTTGGCACGGGCGCTGCAATATGTGCCTGACAGGCTACCATCGGCATTGATTTGCCCTTGGAACAAGAGTGGCAGGTGATTGGCGAATGCTTCGACGAGGAACTGGATTTTCTTGTCTTGGGAGACGGTACCCGTAAAATTGCCGTTGCCTTGTAGGGCAGCGCCCAGGATCAAGTAGCCCGTGAAGTTGGCACCATTTTGCTGTACTTGCGTGAGTAACATGGTGGAATCTATTTGTGCGGGATTATTGTGAATGGGACCTGTGTATGCTGTGGCCAGGGAAGGATACTGGGATGTAGGCTGTAAAGTTGGTGTGGCGGGGTGCGTTGCGGTCGATTTTGCATTGTGAGTTGCCGCAGCTTGAGATGGGTGCGTCGGCCTTGTGACAAGAGCAGACCCGACAGGACTGCTTGTAGAGAGTATGCCAAATATGACACTAGTCACAAGTATAGTCAGGGCCAGTACAGTGAACAAGATAGGAAATATGCTCCGTTTTCTCGTGGGTAACGGCTCTGGTCTTCGATACACGGCAATCATAGGAGCAGCCACAGTAGTGAGAGGATGAACGAGTGGCGGACTAGTCTCGGGTAACGGTGTGGTAGGTGCAGAGGATAATGGTTGAATAGGGTGAGCGTTCAGGGCTTGCCAGAACTCCTGTACAGTAGCAAAACGCTCGTTGCTGTTGATCGCCATGGCTCGCTCAATAGCTTCAGCCACAAATAGCGGTACGTGAGGAGTCAGGTGTTTTATTGCTTCAAGAGGGTCAGCGCCCTTGTTTGTAAGCTGGGTCATACGGGAGAGAGCATCAATGGGTTTACTTCCTGTGAGGAGAGCATAGAAGGTTGCAGCCAAGCCATACACGTCGGTACGAATATTCGTGCCTCGAGTATATTGTTCGGGCGCGCCATAGCCTGGAGAGCAGCTCTGTACCGTTGTAGTTGTCTCGTCCTGATCGTACTCTTTGGCAATACCGAAGTCAACTAAAACGGCGTTCTCTCCAACAGAGGGAACGATGATGTTAGCGGGCTTGATGTCGCGGTGAATAATGGGTGGCTGCTGGCTATGTAAATAACTTATAGCATCGACGATTGGGGCCATAATAGTTAATACTTCAGAGAGCGAGAAGCGTTTCTCCGGTTGCTGCCGCCGCAGGAACTCTAGGTTCGGGCCTGCTACATAGTCCATCAGCATATAAGCCCGCCTGTCCTTGTCATCTTCAAACACATGGTGGACGTGGGGCAGCGCGTGATGATCGAGTCGCTTGAGCACCTCACATTCAAAAGCGAAGCGATCTCTTCCTTCTTTGCTGGAGTCGCTCACCTCTTTGAGAGCAAACACCTTGCCTTTGACCCGTAAGTCTCTCACAAGATACACCGTACCGAATCCACCCTTACCAAGCACATCTTCTACACGATAGCAGCCTTGTACAATGGTCCCTTTTTGAAGAGTGGCCCGTACCTCCTGCATCCATGCACCTCCGACGTGATAAATTACACCGATTCTTATTCGTACATATTATACACGTTTAAACATGTAAAAAAGAGATCAAGCTTATGGAGCCTAATACTTTAAACAATGGATCAGAAAGCCGTGTCCGTTCATGAAGCCAAGGTGCTAAAAGCATATTGCACGACATGCACGATTTCTAGCGGCGCTACAATCCTCTTCGCTCAACGGTCTAGCACCGTGAGCGCTTGTTTCTCCTCAGTGTACTTGCCCAGCTCAACATAGAGCTGTCCTAACTCGTGCTGTGTGTTAGTTACGTAGACGTGGCCCGGTCCGCATGCCCACTCATAGATTTTCAGGGCATGCTGAATGAACTGTGCTGCTTGCTCATAGTGCAGAGGCACCTCGCCGTAGCGTCCAGACCTCCATAAGAAAAGTCCGCTCTGGTGGAATAGTTGGGCGGCCTCGATAAACCGTATCTTCAACTGCTGGAGTTGCTCGACACAAACCTGCACGTGGGGCAGATAGCACTGGAAGCTGGGCCAGTTGGTAAAGTCTGGCGGATTAGGGAAAGCACGCTTGATCATGCGTATGGCCCGCCTCACACCCTGCTGTTGCATTTCTACGGACATAGCATCCTTCAGGACAGTTTGTACAAGACGATGAGTGTGAAGCGTTTTCTCCTCGGGGTTACGGCTTACCAGAGAATGCTTGAGTAATTCCCTGATGGCCTCATTGAACTCGACTGAATCCTCTACTACAGGCTGGAGCACTAGCCCCAATTCAGACGCACCGGCTTCGAGCATTGCCTCTGGAATCGTATCGGGGTGTAGAAAAGCACATAGGCCCAGTAGTTCAGCAGCGGCGGGATTTGCCAGTTTGACCTTTTCAAAGGAAAGCTCCCAAGTCGTCGCTACTGGTTCAGGATGTCCGGCCGCATCTTGTCCCCTCTTGCGTAGCAGTTTCTTGCGGCGCGTTTTGTAGAACTTGAGGTAGTCGGCCATGGTACAACGGGTCTCTTCGATGAAGGCTCCGGCTTGATCAAGAGCTAGGGGAAGACCGCCCAGCTCCTCGACAATAGTCTGCGCTTGAGATCGTATCGTCTCACTCACTTGTTCGACCGTCGAGTTAGTCTTGATGTACTCAGAACGTCGCAACAGAAACAGGATACCCTCTTCTTTGCTCATCGTCTCAATGCTGATACGCTGCGCAATCGTTCCCGTGGCCTGCGAACGCGTGGTCAAGAGCACATGGCCGTTGCCCTCGACTGGAATAAAGTTGCTCACAATCTCTAGATCATTGGCATTGTCCAGAATGAGCAACCAGCGCTGATTGCGACCAAACCAATGCTTCACTGCTTCGACCATGATGGTTTGGTCCTGCTCATTACGTTCGGGAAGGTGCAACAGGTTCGCCAGGAGGAGGAAATCGGAAGTAAGCAGCTCAGGGGTATCGGCACGCATCCAGACGACGATATTATAAAAGTGGCGGTAGCGGTAGGCATATTCTATTGCTATCTGTGTCTTGCCAATGCCGCCTAGCCCAGTAATCGCCTGTGGCTGGCTCTGGGGAACGGTCTGTTCTTGGGTCAAGGCTGCCTGTATGCGGAAAAGCACTTCTTCACGCCCGGTGAAGAATCTATTACGGCGTTGTGGCATATACCATAGAGACGCAGAGTTTTCCACAGGAGGCACAATCGAACTAGAGTTGGTGTTTTGGAGTATTTTAGTAGCGTAGTGCTCTACTGTCTCGTCGTAGACAAGGCCAAGTTGTTCCGTATCCTTTTCAAAAACGTCACATAGCTTGCGACGAAGAATGGGAAAGGGACGGTTAACACCGCGCTCCCAGCGGCTAATGTTGACAGTTGTAGTTCCTACCCTATCTGCTAGTTCTTGTTGAGTCCAGCAGCGACGCTCACGCTCCCTACGTAGCAGATGGTTTGGAGGGTATTTGCCGTCTTCCTTCAAGGAGAACTCCTCCCTCCCATATGTCTTTGGGAAAAACATGGTCACGCAGTTCTTAACCTGTCTGTGGTGCTCCGTATACTCTTTCTGCCATCTCCTCCACTTTGGCCATCACATCTTTAAGCACCGGTTTCTGTTTGAAGTACAATACCTCTCCGGGAACATCCTGCAATGCCTCGGCAGCGAGATTGACCTTTTCGTAGACCAGCAGGAGTAGATGGTGGCATTGTGCCGCACGGACTTTCTCTACTTTGCGACGTAAGTACTCGGGATGCCAGAAACCGACCAATTCGAGCAGAATGCGCCGTCCGCTACGTTTGTGCGTCAGAGCAAAATCAGGGATCATCACAGTCGCGCCCAGCACGAGTACCTCGTCTTCGCGTGTCAGTACCCACTGGCCGCGTGTATCACCAAAGCGTTCTGCGAACTCGCGTGCAAAATCGGCCTCAAGCTGGCTGTCGAAAGGGCCACTCTGCTTGAAATGTGATTTCAATGGTAGAGTGGAATCGAGGCGATACACACACAGGGCAGAGTTGAGGGGTGAGCGCATGCGTGCAACCATACTCCAGCCATCGCAGAGAAGCAGAGCCGGTAAAAATGCCGCAAACTGTCGCCCGTAGCGCGTGGTCGCATTGACAAACGGAGAAATGGGGCCATCCAGATCAATGACGTAGCCGTCTTGTTGCGATTGTGCCCAGAACATCAGTTTGAAGAATTTCAGGTACTTCCAGAGGTCTTTGTAGCCGCTATGCACCTCGATCTGCATAGAGATGGCCCAGTAGAGCACCCCACGTGCCAGCTCTAGGTTGTAGCGTGCTAGCAACTCTTGTGGCGTCCATTCAGGCCCTGCGTCGCTCAAAATGTATGCTGCTGATCGGTCAGCGAAGAGTGCTGTCTCCGTCTGTTGAGAAGTAGTCCCTAGTTCGTGGGCTACAAGCTGCAACACGTCTTGGCGCGTCTGCGCCTGGAATAACTGAGGAGTATTGAACACCGGGCCATAGGCAAAAAGGCGCTCTCGTACTTGCGTCGGCGCAAGGGGGGTAGCGATGGGGGTAAATATAGCAGCGTCGGTGAGCACCTTAGCCAGTCCCCGTACCACGGCATAGTCGAGCCTTTCGCCTTCATAGGCTTCCAATGCGTTGGTCCACGCCGCTTGTGGTTGATCTAGATGTTCTCGTAGCAGCGCGATCAACTCTGCGGCCACCTGTGACCAAGCAGCATCGCCGACGTTAAGCATCTCAATCAGCAGTTCTGAACCATGCTGGCGTAAGCGAGGACGAACGAGATCCGCTGTAAGCACTACTCCACCTCTTATCGTCTGTGGCGTCGCTGCGCCATACCTTCTTCCAGTGTCTTGCGTGCAATGACCTCGTAGAGCACAGCTTGCTTATTCTCAACCTTGCGCAGCACGCGCCCTAGACGTTGCGCATATTCGCGTGCCCCAGAAGTACCACCTAAGACAATGGCCACCTTCGCCTCTGGCACGTCCACCCCCTCATTTAGTACACGTGAAGTTACGATCACACGATAACGCCCATCTTGAAAGCTGTCCAGGATATGCTTGCGTTCTGCCGCACGTGTCTCACAGGTGATAATTGGCACAAAGTGACGGCAAGAAATTTCGTAAGCCATCGAGTTATGTTCGGTAAAGACGAGAACGCGCTCGTTCAGGTGCTCACACAGTAGCGCATCGAGCGTGGCAAACTTGCCCTCGGCATGAGCAAGCAAGCGCAGAAGTCGCTGGCGAGCGAGCAGCGCACGGCGTGCCTGTGGATCGGTAGTTGAGAGGCGCATCAACTCCATAATCCAGCCTGCACCATAGCGGCGCTGCAGCTGATGTGAGCGCACAAACTCTATATATGTAGCGTAGTCGGTGTCGTAACGTGTACGCTCCTGGGGTGAAAGGTCGATGCGCAGGCGCTGTGTGCGGTACTCAGCGAGCTGCTGTCCTACTAGTTCCTCAAGCCGCTTAGTATAGACGATAGGCCCGATCAATTCATCGACACGCCAGCGTCCATTCGTCTGTTCGTGTGCTTCTGGGTAGGTCGCTGTCAAGCCCAGACGCAATGGTGCGGGTGCCATCAGCGCTGCCTCACCCCAACTCGGTGCTGGCAAGTGATGAACCTCGTCAAAAATAAGCAGTTTAAAGCTATTGCCGTAGTCGGCTATCAGGTCGCCCGCCGAGTGATACGTCGTTACTGTGAGCGGAAGCACTCGCTTCTCGCCTCCATAATAGACCCCGATATCAACGGCGAAGGCATTCACCAGGCGTGCGTACCATTGGTGCAGGAGGTCAATTGTCGGGGCCACCACAACAGTAGAGCGTTGCACACGATAGATTGTCTGCAATGCAACAAACGTCTTGCCCGCGCCAGTAGGAAGAACGATGCTGCCGCAGCATCCAGCTCGCTCCCAGGCTGCCAGCGCTTCGTGTTGGTAATCGTGGGGCACGCGCTGCTCTCGCAATGTCAAATTGAGCGGCTGCCAGCGCGGAACCGCATCGTAGATCGCCTGCTCTCTGAGGTAGGGCCGTAGTGAGCCATAGTGATAGCCCTCACAGCGCCAGCGCTCCTTGATGAGGCGAAACGGCGCAGGCACGTACTCCTCGGCATCAATATCGCGTAGGACTAGGGTGCCACCTTGAAAGAAGATGGATTTACTCATATGTACATAATATATCAGATGTTGTTGTATGTGTGAGCGCAAGCTCACACATACAACAACAAATTATTTGGTATCATCGTCGCAGATAAGCCGGATTTCATTCTCAAAGATGCGGCGTACGATGGCTACCGAGGTGGCGTAGGTCGAGTCCATACCAAAGTATGAGAGGCTGCCTGCACCCAGGTTCTTGCCACGCGTGTAGGGAGTATCAGAGGCATAGTGCAGAATGCCCAATTCGTAGGGCAAGCGTGCGAAGTTAATGTTTTCAGCGGTGGGATAGCGTGTTAGGTACTGGTCCTCGTAGACGGCGTTGAGGTAGGGGCCACTCTCCATCTCGACCACAGTGTAGTTGGCTTGGTAGTAGAAGTCCAGGTATTGACGGTTCTGCAGGTAAGTGCCCTTGGCCGAGACTGCCTTCTGGTTATCCAGCACAGAACCATAAATTAGATAGGGCTGCACATTCTGAGCGCTAAAAGCGTTGTCCAACCAGTAGGTATTCTGACTGTGCTCGTCCATAACGACATTAGAGATCATTACATCACCGATGCTGCCATTAAGCGTAGCTGCCTTGCCAAGGATATAGATGCCACGAATATGAGTAATGTTCTCCATGATTTCACGCAGCATGCGGTAGGCTGCCATGCCCAGTGGATAGTCAATGTTGAGGATAATGGCTTGGCTCTGGGCGAGCTTATCCATGTGCGGCATGCGGCAGCGATGATCGATGTGCATAGGCTGCAAGCTAGCAAGCTTGAAGATCTGAGCGTCGATCTCCAGTCCATGGCGCGCACCTACATACCAGATGCCATCTTCGTTCTCTTCACGCGTACGTTGTTGCAGGAACTCTTTCCCTGCCGCAGTGCGCATCCATTCACGAGCCACAAAGTACAGGAAGTTCTGCCAGTTGCTGACAACCTCGCCTTGCCGCAGCTTACGGCATTCCTCTGCCAGGTAGGGGTCGTGTCCGCTGAGTGCGAACGCTGACAACTCTTCCTCGTGGCGCATGATAAAGCCAGACAGTAGGTTAACCAGGCTATGCGTATTGCTGGAGACGAAGTAGAGCTGACGATTCTGCAGGTCGAGTGTGTCGAGCAGATGCTTCACTGGTGCCCACCACTTGCGTGTGGCGCGCACGAAGTCTACGTGTGAGCCACCCAGCATACGTAGCCAGAAGCTCTTGCGCTGCTGCCCGATAGTCAGCAAATGCTCCCACAGCCGATCTCCCCACATCACCTCCAGGCGTTGCCAGTCGTCGAGGGCAATATGCAGACGTTCGCGTAATACCTTGCTGATCTCGGCGAACACAGGTGAAGAGCGGTTGATAGGTGTCTCTAGTAACTGCATCGTTGAAGGATCAGCCCTGAGCAGGTAGTACATTTTGTTCCACTCGATCTGCAGGGCTACAAGAATTGGCACAATATCGTCGGTGTCGCTCACGCTTGTGACATAGACAGCCAGCGTCTCTTTCCCATCGTAGAACCATTTGCGCCGCCGAGCCGAGGCGCGCACTGCCTCCCAAGTAGAGACATGAAAGCCTTGTTGCTCAAAGACCTCTTCCGACTGACCTAGTAATACCAGGTTGCAATTCGTGATCGAGGCTGGCACTCGTAGCATACTGTAGATGAAGGCTGACATGTCCGGGTAGGGCGAGCGTGCATCTGGATGCAAATTAGAATCGATGTTGTAGTGTGCCTGAACCAGGGCTTTTAAGCTAATCTCGCCTGAGCTACGCAGCAGCGTGTTATAGGTTCGAATGTACAATTCAACATCGCGCTTCCCTGCTTCGTGATACCTCTCCTGGTGTTCGAGTGTGGATGGTATAGGCGTGCCCGTTGTTTTCTGTGCATTGAGCAGCTCATCGTCTACTTGGTGAAGTCCAGATCTCTTTGCATCTAGCATGACATCCTGTCCACTTGTATTACGCGTGCGCAGTTGGTCGCCAAATGTCTCGAAGTCCTGCTGTCTATTTGACATACTCGTCTCCCTCCGCTCCCACCATCCAAGGTGGTGCATCCTATTAGAGGATTCTGAATAGCTACTGGCTAAGAGCATGTATATAGCGTATGTTATACGCTATAGCGTACACTATACAGAGGAGATATTACCAAAACGCTGGGTATCCCCATGCCTGGTGTTTCCCCCTGGTAACGTCTCCTTATAAACTATTTCCACACGAGGATATCATCATTGCCTGGTATGCGCTGCTCTTCTCTCTGAGCTGGCGATGGTCGTCTCCATTCACAGGACACTTCTTTATTTGCTAGCAAGCGAAGAATTACCTGGTCGTACTCCTGCTGCATAAATCGTCCAAAGCTTTCGTACAACACCTGCTGCTGCAGGTCGGGCCAGCGGCGTGTACGTTGCGCACGACCCTGTTGTAAAACACGCTGGTGGAGCTGTGCGAGATCCTCCGTGATGCGCTCGTACTGCTGCTGTGTAAACCACTCTTCTGCTAACACTCCGTGGTAGCTTTGTTCGTATACGCGCCGTTTATAACAGCATAGTGCGTCGTTCATGCTCAGCAAGCTATCCAGGCGACGTGTAGCAAAGAGCAACGTGTAGGGGACGCTCTCTACGACAGTTGTGCGCATCTGTATGGGGAAAACGATGCGCTGCACTGGCAATTGGAAATGCTTCTGCATCGCGGTCACAAAGAGCTCGATAAATACTACTATAGTATGCTCGATATCCTGCTCCTTCGCTGAGAGGGTCTTCCAGCGGTCCGTGTGCAGCAGGCTGGTCAATGTCACGGAGTGAGTTGGGGAGCGCTGAGCGGCGCACAACTGCGCCTGCACGTGCTTATGTGAAACGCAGAAGCATAGTTCCGTTGGCACTTTACGTTGATAGAGCTGTGCCAGATCATCAGCAGTGAACATGGTAGGACTAAGGGGATTCAGCACAAGTACCGCCGGGGCTTGATCGAATTTCGCAAGTAATTGAGGTGCTGCCTCCAACCAGCTTGCGCGAACGATACCACTCTTTCTAGGAAGGTCTATCTCCTTAGGCGGAGTGAGCGTGCCATTCTGTGCAGCCTTGGCCTCTCTGCGCCTGCTACTGCCCCCCTCCAATACGAAACCGTACAGAGTAATAGGCATGTTCTTCTGCGCTAGTGTCTGTGAGAGGACGGACGTAGCCTGTTTGGCTTCAGTACCTTTCTTCCCGGCTATGCCGAGTCCATCGATCCAGTAGCAGCGGCGAAAGATGCGCGTCTCTGCCAATGCAACACAGTAGCGGGTCACGTACTCATTCAGCAGCCAGTCGCGCAGGGTGGACAGGACGACCTGCTCTGTGAGACGTTGGACACGTCTCCTAGCGGTGTGGGGTGAGTATTCGTTGTTGTCGAGGTCGGACCATAGGTTCATCTTATGTATCTTGAGTACTCTACCTGACCCTTTCGATAGCTTTGTAGGAAATTGTGCTCTATGTGATTATATCTCATCGAGTGGGGCAACATCAGCCTAGAGGAGCCGCAAGCAGAGCCAGCACGTCGCGCACCCGGAACGGCTTTAAGAGTGGCACAGCCAAGACGGCACCTGCAATACGCTGCACCACCAACTTTTTGCTGTCCTCCTGTGTAGTCATCATGACGAGAGTCGTGTGTGGGCACAGGACTCTGAGCCGCATGAGCGCTTGCGCACTCTCGGGCCGATCAGCGTGTAACGCTACAAAGGCGAGGTCAGGCGGCTGCTCACGAAAACGTGGCAAAGCCGCTAGTGCCCGTTCATAGTCCTTGAATATCGCAACTTGATGACCGACCTGTTGCACCTTGAGCGCGAAGATGGCTCGTATCGTGCGCGATGGCTCAATCACCAGAATGCGCTTACTCATGAAGCGCCTCCTGCACGTCACACCATGCACCACTCTCCACCAGTGCATGTGCCTGCTGGTGTTTGCCTTCGCGAACCAGTTGCAGAATGTGCTCCGCCCCCTGCTCCATCCGTGCGATGATAAAGTCGTGGCGTGCAGTGCCACTAGCAAGCCCGTACAGGCCAAGCCGTGCTGCCTCTTCCTCTAACGCTTGCTGCTCTCTGAAGCGTGCTATCTCACTCTTATTACCCTCAAGCATACTAGAATCCTTCTCCTAGATACATCAATTACATCAATTGTCTAATTGACAAGCCTACCTCTGTGATGGCATACTTGACGTAGAATAGGTACCCTTTCTCTCTGGTCATCAACAAGCATAACGGATGGAAACGTGTTCTAGCTGGTTCCCCGTCGCTTTTGGCGTTCTGGCACACAAAAGGAGGATAGTGCTAGACAGAGAGTAGCCGTTGCCCTATACTTGAGCAGCACAATGCTCAAGTATACAGGAGGAACGGATGACACAGCTAGGCAGACCACCCACCACCAATGCGTTTCCAGCAGAGAAGTTCTATTGGGGCGAAGGAGGCCAATGGGGACCCTATTCTATCGAACCCGGTGGGCGACCCAATGCGGCGGAGGTGTTGCACATCGGTATGCAGCAGGCACACCTGACCATTGCGGAGGTCACCAGGCGTTACAATTTGGAAATGAG
The DNA here is from genome assembly GCA_019240835.1 of Ktedonobacteraceae bacterium. Lineage (GTDB taxonomy): Bacteria > Chloroflexota > Ktedonobacteria > Ktedonobacterales > Ktedonobacteraceae > JAFATZ01. The sequence goes on along the minus strand of JAFAXQ010000313.1, from coordinate 11,308 downwards.
GCGGTTGAACAAACATGCCATTTCCCTGAATAGGATGTACAGGATGACACGCGACTATACACAAGTTCCCGAAGACATCACGCGTCGCGAGGTGCTAGCGCGGGTGTTCCAGGTCTCGCCAGTGCTGCTGGGAGTCGTATCGGTGCAAGAAGTCCTCCTCAAACCTGGTGCCAAGCCCATCGTTGCGGTTCCAACTATACTGAAACGCGCAATCGTTGATCTTGAGCAGCAGGAGAGCCTGGTGAAATATCTGTGGCACATCTCCTATACCAGTACGGCCCAGATTGATGAGGGCGCGACACAGCAACTAGAGGCTCTTGAGCAGGTGAGTGCTGGACGCGCACAATGGAAAGCACGAGAGCTGCTCTACAGCCATCATCGACTTGGGGCATGGGTAACACGAGGTCAAGGAAATTTCGCAGGTGCAGTCGGTCACGCCGAGCAGGCCATCGCCCTAGCAGAGAGGATGGAGGACGAGGAGCTGGTTTCAGCGGCCTGGTATGCACGAGGGTATAGCAATGTGGTCTGGGGAGAGATCTGGAAAGTAGGTGAGCAGGGACTCCTGCTTCCCAATCCTAGGAAAATCGCCGAGGCGATCACTGACTTTGACCACGCTCTGCAACATCATCCTCGCCCACAACTTGCGGGCAACATTCTAACAGTGCAGAGCCGCGCTTACAGCCTGTTAAAGGACCAGGATCCGCTCGCTGTGAGCAAGGCCAGAGCGAATATCGAGCGAGCGGCCAATCTTATAGGCAAGGATACCATCAACGATCCATACATGCGCATTTTGCTAGATGGCAGCCCCAACGGCTTCAATGAGGGGATGTACCGTTTGAAGAGGGCAGTGATCTTGAATGGCCTGGGACGTGGGGAAGATGCTCTTGATGAGCTTGATACACTCGCAGCGCTGGATGGCAAGCAGGGGATTGCGCGCAACCAGGCGCGAACTAATGCATGGAGTCTCATCATTCGTGCCTCGGCCTCGTTCAAGCGAGGGGATTATTTCAGCGCCGCACAGGAGGCAAGGAATGCCCTGCTCGTGTGCAAGGATATTGACTCTGTTGCCAACATTCTGCTGATCCAGGATATCTATGCTCGTCTCATCAAGGTCGGTTACAAACATGAACTCATCGAGGAGTTGGGCCGAGACTTACCTACCTACTTTTCAGTCGAGAAGAAGCCGAAGTAGTTTTCCCACTCGTGGTAGCATGCCACCTGTGGACAGCCAGGACCCGATGATGATCAGCAGGAAGCCCACGACATTAGCCACATCGAGCGATTCGCCAAGCAGGATAACGCCCAGCAGGACGGACACGACGGGATTGGCATAGGTGAAGACGGTGCCACGGCTGGCCCCAACTTCAGCGACAAGCGCAAAGAAGCTCAGATAGGCCAGTGCCGTACAGATCAGGCCGAGTACGATCACGCTCACAATCACCTCTAGATCAGGTATGCTGTCCGGAAGTCGTGTCACTGCTAGCGGCGCTAGCGCAGTAGCTGCGACGGCGCACTCAGCGGCTACTACGCTCAGGGAAGATATCGAAGCGAAGGTTGGTCGCTTGACGAAAAGAGCGCCAGTAGCGTAGCCTGCAGCAGCAAGCAGCACTAAAACCGCTCCGAACAACTTTTGCCCATCTCCGCTGACATCGAGACCCAGCAGCACTACCACACCCGCCATGCCGATAAGTAAGCCAATCAGACGCAGCCCACGAACCTGCTCACCAGCGTCAAAGCGTAGTGCCAGTAGCGCGACTAGCAGCGGTTCGGCAGCGATGAGCAAGCTGGTAAGTGACGAAGCAATATGCTGCTCACCAAAACTGATTAATAGGAATGGCCCTGCAATCTGTACGAAAGAGAGCGCGGTGATTGCGAGCCACCGCCCGCGCAGTTGTTGCAACGCTCCACGCTGGAGCGCTAGGGGCATCAATACGGCGGCTGCGACCCCGACGCGAGCGAACACTACAACGGTCGGATCAAGTTGCCGCACGGCAATCTTGATGAACAAGTACGGGATGCCCCACAACACCGACATCACGGTGAACAGCAGCCAGCCCTTGCGTGTCATGATTCCTCCTATGTGAAGCATTGGTAGCAGCGTCTTTGTTTTGGTGCTGTTCTATGTTAGTGTATCATGGATGAGGGTGGGATTCAGGAGCCTGGTGTTGTACAATTGGACAGACAAGCTCTAGGCTTTCCACAGTAGAGATTCCGGGGCTTGCTCAGGAAGGATGACACCTATCATGCTCGGGAATTTTCTCAGCACTTTTCTAGTATACCTTGTCGTACTTGTTATCGCAGTTATCCTCTTAGCACTGTTCCTTGTCAGATCTAACGGCTTTGGTCGTCGGCCTGGTGCACACACCAGAGAGCTGCAGAGAAGGCTCTTCAGCCGAGAAAGGGAGGAGTAATGAGAAAGTGTGCAGGGCAAGAGAAACCCTGTGGGCTTCTCTTGCCCTGCACGCTGATAGGAGGAGGGCTAACACCTCCACTAGGGCTGATTGCGAACATCAAAGGGACGCAGGAAGATGGTGGGCTGAAAGGCGATAAACGCTGGTGGTGTTGTATTGAAGAGTGGGCCAAGTGCTGCTGCTTCTTGGTTTAGTAGGGCCGGGTCGGTGGAGTTGCCCCACGCGTTATTGTCCAGACGAGAGATGAGCGTTTGGAATGCTGTCAGCGTCTCAGCAGGAGTGAAGGCACAGTGTCCAGCGCGATGGACGAAAATCTGACGCAGTAGCCCGGAGTTTCCTTGGTAACTGACCACGCTAGCATACGCTTGCTCAGCTTGGTTGACTACTAGGCCATCACCTGTCGTGTGTGCTGTGAGAACGGGAATGTGCAGGTTACCGTTGAACGTGATGTACTTGTTCAGATATGCTTCGGCTGCAGGATCAGCTTTGATGCGCTGAGTCGTAGCCAGAGTATGTAGGTCCTTGCTCAAGTCCAGCCCAGCCTGCTTATAGAGGGCTGTAACTTCGTCACGGTCAACGGAATTTCCCAGTTGCTGACTATAGTCGACATTAGTATTCCAGGAGAAATTGCCACCGGCACGGCCTTCGAGTTCGGCACGAGCCTCGAAGGCAAAAGCGAAGTCCATCAGGCTCATCCAGAGGTATTGGTTGTGCTCCTGTGCGGTGAAGTCACTCTGAGCAGGTTCAGGCGAAGCCGGGTCAAACCAGCCTGGCAGGTCGGTCAGGGCCGCTGCTAGAGCAATACGTGCTCTCCCCTGGGATGTCAACTGAGCTGCATCCAGGATGGTGCTGGCTTGTAGCAAGGCAGCGGTAGGATGAGTAATATGGACCAGGGGCAAGGTGTTCCTTGCCAAGAGGACGTTGAAAGCGAAGGCTGCATCCAGCGCCTGATTCCAGATACCGATACCGCCAGCAAGTGGACCACACATGGGTAAGGCAGCAGTAAAACGGCCAGGGTTCAGTTGAACGAGACCAGCGGTGATGATGCCACCCAGCGATTGACCCCAGGCAATGGTGCGCGTAGGAGTGCCACAGGTCTGGTTGAAGAAATCCAGCAATGCAATCTGATCATGGAAGGCTTGCTGCAGGTTCCAGCCGTTCTGACTGAACGAAGAGCCAGCAAGCGCATAGCCCTGCTGCAAAAGAGCAGTCTTACTCAGACGATCAGGGGCATCGGGTGCCGGATTGAGCAGTGGTTGGTCGGCAAAGACATAGCCATGACTGTAGAGGGCTAAGGTACCATGCCAGTTTGCAGGAACTTCAATGGTGTAGTTCGCGCCTTGCAGTGTTCCATGAAGCGTATTCGTTCCACTAGGGTTGATACATTTGCTTGCGCTTGCGGCATGGACAACGTGAGTCGTCGTCACCGTCAAGCCGCTCGGCAGTGTGAGGAGCGCAAGCAGGAAGAGCAAGTAGCGTCTCATCGCCTCGAGTCTCCTTGTCTTTATAAGCTATGAAATAATGAAGGTACTACGAGGGAGTATAGCACAAGCGCTATTTCATGAGGAGGGGAATAGTATATGCCTGACCATATTGTCTACTCCACAGACACTGGAAGAGTAACACATTGTCCCGCGTGTGGACTATCATATAAACAGTGCCGCTGCGACCAGCCATCAGCAGCGACAACAGCGAAGAAGGGCGATGGCATCGTACGGATAATGCGTGATCGTAAGCATCGTGGTGGCAAGACAGTCACAGTCGTCACTGGGGTCGCAGAAGGTTTGACCGAGTTATCTCAACAATTAAAAAAGTTATGTGGCTCGGGTGGGACAGTGAAGGATGGAGTTATCGAGCTGCAAGGCGATCACTGCGACAAGGTACAGGCGAGGTTGACAGAACTGGGCTATAAGGTGAAACGGGCTGGTGGCTAATGTGCTGCCATGCCTTGCCCTTTTGCCACTCTCAAAGCTATATTCTGACAATCTCAAGCGTTTCTAGTAATTAGAAAGTGAAAAAAGTTCGTCCATAGCGTCTATATACTTAGTAGGAGGAACAATCTATGCGAAGTTTTTTCCAACTAGGTACACCTGGTTTTTTATCGTCAAGTCTTGTACCAGTGCCCTTAGCTTTTACTAACAAGGAGAGATCCTATGCTAGGTATCACGGATATCGCACAGCGCAAATTACAACTCATGGAAAGGCCTCTGATCTTTGTGGGTCAAGTATACTTTGGCTTTAATGCGTACATTACCTGGTCTCTAGCCAGTAATATACCGCGCCGTATGCCTTCCCCATTGACTTGTACTACTGTGCTGAGTACGTTCTGTTGTTGCAACGACATAGAAAATTCGCGGTCCACTAGGGCTCTATCCTGCTAGAACACTGTTCTACGTCGGTGAGCTCTTCTTTTTTGCGCTTAAATTTTTCTTCCTCTTCAAAAATCTCATCTCATCTCTTTAGTTCATCTTCTCAAGTTTTTCGATCCACACAAGCGCCTCTGCTAATAATGTGACTGATCGCGGTGTTATAGCCTGTTCTAATGCTGAGTTAAGAATTTCCTTTGCCTTTGCAAGTGGCATATACTGCCGCATGATATCTTGCGCTTCTGCTTTGTGAGAAAGACGCAGTCCTCGCAACGTTAAAGCTAGAGTGTAGGGGTTCTGTTCGGTCATACGTGTTACGAGCCAATCGATGAGCACCTGCAGGGAAAAGCGAGATGACATCTCGCTTTGCCAGGAAATTGCTGGGCGTGTGAGCGTAACAATGCCCAGCAAGACAAGCGCTTGTGCGTTCTCAGCTTGCCAGGCAAGAGTGAAGCGTTCCTTGATGATGGGATTGTCAAGTGTGTGTATGCCTGGAGCGCCGCTGATAGAGGTAAGATTCCATAGGAACAGGCTAAGGTCGTCCAAATCTGCCTTACGCAACTGCTCAGAGCGTGTTTGCCCATCAATTTGTTGATAATATGTCTGTGCTAAGCTGCGGTCGATATAGTTATAGACGTTCCAGAGTAGGCGTGCTAGATTTTTGAGCGAGGCCTGCTCAAACTTGTCAGTCAGGTCCGAAATTTGCAGGGCTTGGTGCAGCGAGGAGGCATACTGTCTGTCATCATCCAGTTTGGCGACGTGATAGAGCAGTTTCTGGATACCCTCAATATCGCTATGCACGATGGCCGCCTGTACGACCTCTGCGTGAGCCAGTGGAGACAAAAGGTGCAGAGCGTATGCTCTGTCCACGGATGCGGCGTTCTGAATGAGGAGCGCAAGTTGCTGCAGATTAGTGCTGGCGATGCGCTCGGACAGATCACATGTGGTGAGCAAGTCAAGCGCGTCACGAGCTATCTGTGGTGTACGCTCTTGCACGCGATGGATGAACTTGCCTACCTCGGCTAATGGCTCAGTGGAGAGCCTGGTTTTGAGTGTTTGCTGCCGAAAGAGGTCGTAACCCCGCTGCCAGGGTATATAGCCATGTTCTAACACTGTGCCAATCTCGCCTAGGGATGAGCGTTGAAATACATCGGCTACGTCCTGAGGTGAGAACTCGCGCAAAAACTGTCGCCAGAAAGGCTGCGTTGACACTTTGCGGAATTGTTGTACCATGCCCATGTCAGCCTTCCTACTACGGCAGAGAGAAGCGAGACCCGCTGGAGTCAGGCTATCTAATAGTCGGTGGGCAGCGTTAGGAGAGCTTCCCTTGAGAGCGCGTAGGAGCCAGAAGAGACGTTGTAGATTTTTTTCTGTACTGCGCTGTATGAGTTGCTGTAGATCTGATGCCAGCGTTTCGGCAACCAGTTGTGCTGTGTCGCAGTGTATTTTCTGCAAGTCTAGTAATATCTGTTCGACATCTTGCACAGGACGCCTTTTTATTTGCGAACAGATAGCTTGTATGGTCATATCGTTTACGACCATAGTGAGCAATTCACATGCACGGGATCCATCAACTTCTGCGAGCATATGTATGTAGCGCACTGTATCGAAAACGCTACCTCCATCAAATTGAAGCGCTGCACATTCTTGCAAGGAGCGATCTGTGAGGAGTTGGCACAAAAGAGCATTTTGTCCTTGATGTGCGAGATTTTCATAAACCGTTACGTAGTTAATAGGCGCAGTTTGCAGATAGAGCCGAAGATAGTGCATAACCTCAGTCTCAAAATGTCTTTGGATGTCTATCCCGTTCTTGCGGTACACGTACGCCTTGAGAATCTCGCATGCTTCAGCAGGATGAAAGACGAGATTGTAGAGCAGGCCATAGTTTTGCACTGTTACACTAGTGAGTAAATGCTCTCGTTCGAGTTGTTCGACTTCCTGTAGCGGCAGTTTCGTTTCGACAAAGATGTTATGCGCTCGAATTTCATATTGCCGCAGGACGCATAGCGCAGCCAACGCTTCGGTGTCCTTGGAGAGATAGCGCCGTTTCAAGGCTTCGTACACGCTTTCCTGCTTGACACTGCTTAGACGACCACCAAGAGTACGCCATGTCTCCAAGCGACTTTTAGAAATAACCAAGTTGTGTGCGTGTTGCTTTTCAAGCAACTCTGCTGAGTCTTCTTCAAGTGCTACATAGCGCTCAGGGGCCTGTTGGCGGTAAGCAGCCGCATATTTCTGAGCAATGCCCCAGTAGAGGTCCCTAGCCCTAATTCTTATTCTCTCGTCGGAGCAAGCATCAAAATAGTTGTTTATCACCTCCGCCTGCTCTCCCCTAGAAATAAGCATACATTGTGCATGTTGCGGTGGTCTGCCCTGCCACTGAAAGCAGAACTCGTTCACTTCGCTAGCAGCTAGGTGACAGTTATCCAAGATGTAAAGTATTCTCTCGCGGTCATGGGTAGACATCAACTCATACCAGCGCTGTCCGTCTCCCTCTTTGGCCCGGCTGGCATCGTTGTATACTGCCTTGTAGTTTTCTGTATCCTGGAGTTGTTTTGCAAGTGCAATCGCCAATACCGTCTTACCCGACGCTGACGGTCCAACTAGGAGCACACGACGCTTCTCTTGCAGCATACTGATGATTCGCAGCGCATGTTTCTCCGAAAGGTAGACGAGATGCTGAGCGAAGTCTTGCTCCGTCGGAAACCTGCGCCCCGGCGATTTGAGAAACTCTTTGAGCGACATGAAATAGCGGATTGAGCCATTGGGAAAGCGGGTGGGATCAAGCTGGGCGGACCAACTAGGGAGATGCTCGATGGTCCTCCGTATGTCCTTGGTTATATGCACAAACGCGGCATCTTGATCAGACCAAGTGGTAACAGGAGTAGCACCGGTTGGCAGCGCTTGCAGCTTACCGAATGGCATCCTCTGCCAATCGACTGGACGCAGAATAATTGGTATAACACGAGCCTGCCCACTGTCGTGTCTCTTCATCGCCTGCATCATCTCGATGCCATAGCAATAGTCCGAGTTGATGAAGTCCGCGCTGACGAGTAAGAGGATCATATCGGCGGTGTGGATATGATGATCGATCTCGCGTTCCCATTCGGTACCTGCCACAATAGCACGATCATGCCAATCCTCAATCAGACCCTCACGGCGTAGACTGCTCAGATGTGTCTTCAATCTATTGAGCAATGCTTCATCTTTATGAGCATAAGAATAGAAGACCCTGACGACTGATATTGCTGCGTCGGTCATGCTACAGGCTTCTCTGCCTTCCTCTGCGTTGCTTCTTGCCTCATGGTCTCCTGGTCGGCATAGGTGATGAGTCGGGCACCGCGCTGCCAAGTAAAGTAGGCCCAAGCCCATTGAAGCATTACCAGCACACGGTTACGGAAGTCGATGAGGTAGACGATGTGTACCGCCAACCACAGCAACCAGGCTATGAATCCTGCCATGCGCAGCTTGCCAAGGTCGACAATAGCGTAGGCGCGGCCCACAGTAGCCAGACTACCCTTATCTAAGTAGTGAAATGGCTGGTGTTGCTTGCCTGCTATATGATGCGCGATGACTGAGGCAACGTGACGCCCTTGCTGCATAGCCACGGGTGCTACGCCTGGCAAAGGCTTATCGTTCTGCATAACCCTAGCTGTGTCGCCGATGACGAACACGTTGGGCACGTTGGGTAGGCTCAAGTTCTGCTCGACTTCGACACGCCCCGCCCGATCTACCTCAGCGCCCAGCCATTGACCAGCAGGGGATGCCAACACGCCCGCGGTCCATAGCACCGTCTTCGCGGCAATATGGTCCTCGAGGATTACTACACCATCTTCATCGATATCTGAGACAGGCGCGTTTGTTCTGACCTCGACCCCCAGATGCGTCAGTTCTTTAGAAGCTCGTTGGGCCAACGATTCGGGGAAGCTTGGCAGAATTCGCGGCCCAAGCTCGACGAGCAAGATACGCGCCATTGATGGGTCGATATGTCTGAACTCGGACTTGAGTGCATGATGAGCAACCTCCGCTATGGCCCCAGCCAACTCAACTCCCGTCGGGCCAGCACCCACCACAATAAAGGTCAGCAGCTCTCTGATGCGTTGCGGGTCAGTTTCCTGTTCGGCCAGCTCAAAAGCGAGCAGAATGCTACGCCGAATGGCCGTGGCGTCCTCAATCGTCTTCAAGCCAGGGGCGAGCGCCTGCCATGCCGTATGCCCGAAGTAGTTCTCACGGGCACCCGTGGCCACGATCAGATAGTCGTAGTCGATGGAGCGCTCGTGCATATAGACACGCTGTTGTTGTGTGTCTATATCTGTTACCTCTGCCATGATTACGCGGGTATTCTCTTGCCACTTCAATATATGGCGAATGGGGGAGCAGATGTCTGCTGGTGAAAGAGCAGCAGTGGCAACTTGATATAACAAGGGCTGAAAGAGATGGTAGTTTGTGCGATCAATTACTGTCACACGTACAGGGACATTGCGCAGTGCCTTAGCGGCCTGTAGACCACCGAAGCCCGCTCCGATGATCACTACGTGCGGCAGTGTAGCATTTGCCTCATGCTTTGCACTTACTATGTCATGTGTGCTCATATACCTGGTCCTTTGCTATTGACACTCTTACAAGTGTTATAACACAAGAACCCAAGCCTATGTTCCCTACTGCCCTTGTGGACGCTGACGATAGTGCTCCACACTCATCAACCTCTCGGGCTCAGCAGGATTAGATAGGTTCACCACAAGCATCCACCCCTTCTCGTAGGGTGAATCATTAATCCACTCTGGATGATCTTGCAGTTCCTTATTCAGCTTTATAATCTCGCCACTCACAGGAGAAATAAGCTCAGAGGTTGCCTTGACTGACTCGATATCGCCGAACTTTTCACCCTGCGCAACATCTTGCCCAATGTCGTGGGACAGTTCGACGTAGACAATGTCGCCAAGTTGATCTTGAGCGTAGTCTGTGATACCGATGGTCGCCTGGTCGCCTTCGACACGCACCCACTCGTCTGTCTTGCTATACTTGAGGTCATCTGGATAATTCAGATCAGCCATATGTTTCACTAGCTCCTTCTTGCTTGCTACTTGTTGCGTTTATAAAATGGTAGAGCCACGATCTGTGCAGCCAAGCGTTTGCCGCGAATATCAACTTGTATTGTATGCCCGACAGTGGCGTGGGCAGCGTCAACATAGCCCATGCCAATGTTCTTGCCTACAGCTGGACCGGGCGCTCCGCTAGTAAGAACGCCAATGTGCTGATCGCTTGCATAGAGATCACAGCCACCACGCGGCACACCGCGCTCAAGCATCTCGATGCCCACTAGTTTACGCTCAGGGCCATGCTCTTTGACCGCCACCAGTGCGTCACGACCGATAAAGCTCCCCTTATCGAGCTTGACTGTCCAGCCCAGTTTTGCTTCGAGTGGATTGGTCTGCTCATCCAGTTCGTGTCCGTAGAGACACAATCCTGCCTCCAAGCGCAGCGTATCGCGTGCTCCCAGCCCTGTCGGCAACGGCCCCTGCCCATCAGATTTGCCTGCCGCCAGTAGGTCTTTCCATAGCTTGACCACATCCACAGGAGCGCAGTATAACTCAAAGCCATCTTCTCCTGTGTAGCCGGTACGCGAGACAATGCAGTTGATGCCATCGACAACCCCTGCTGCACAATGGTAATAGCGGATGGCGGCAAGATTGATTTCAGTGAGCGGCTGCAAAATCTGCTGGGCCAGAGGTCCCTGAAGGGCAAGCAGGGAGGTTGTATCCGATTGGTCGGTGATGACAACGTTCTGAAAGCGGTGACCTTGCTGCTGTGCCCACGCCAGATCCTTGGCGATATTGGCCGCGTTCACAACCATCATGTAGTGCTGCTCTGCCAGATGGTAGATGAGTAGATCATCGATGACATTGCCATCGGGTAGACACATCGTCGTGTAGAGGGCCTGATGGATAGCGAGGTGCGCGACATTATTAGGCACGAGGTACTGCAAGAAAGCGAGCGCGTCCTCGCCTTCGATCTTGAATTCACCCATGTGGCTCACATCGAAGAGGCCAGCATGAGTACGTACTGCCTTGTGCTCTTCGATAATACTAGTATACTGTACGGGCATTTCCCAACCGCTAAACTCGACGAGACGTGCGCCAAGGGCACGATGCTGCTCATAGAGCGGGGTACGCTTGAGTTGACCACCTTCATGTGTTGTCATGAGCAGGTACTCCAATATGCTTGTGAGTGTTTCTTTCTCTGCACCTCACTATAGCAGATTTTGCTGCTGACAACAACAATTAGCCCCATTTGCAAGGCGATTTTTAAATCAACGCTCGCCCTCTCGAATCTCCTACGAGTACAGTACATTTATGGCCGCCTAGCTGTCTGATGCGTCCTCTGGGAAGATAACATTCTCGTAGATGAGCTTTCACCACTTTTGTAGAGTAGTGAAATCTTCGGATCTACTATTCTTATAGGGAGGAAAGAGAGCATGCAGAAAACTCAGAAGACCTATACGCCGGAGTTTAAGAGGGAAGCGGTGCGACT
>JAFAXQ010000251.1 GCA_019240835.1 Ktedonobacteraceae bacterium | reverse complement strand
CCTGCCAGGGGTGGGAAGCCTGCTAGCGCCAACAAGAAGAAGGCCAGCAGACCAGCCAGCATAGGACGGCGATACCACAGGCCGTATAGGTCTTTCACGTCGTTGCCGGAGTTGTCGACTCGCTCTAAAATGGCGACAATGCCGAATGCACCCAGGTTCATGAAGGTATAACAGAGTAGATAAAAGAGAATAGCGGCTAGGCCCGTCACATGGACGGCTAGGGACGGATTGAGAAAGTTCGTTCCCAGCGGTGCCCCAGTTGCCGCGACAATACCAATTAGCAGATAGCCAGCATGGGCGATACTAGAATACGCGAGCAGGCGCTTGAGATTGCTCTGCACTAAAGCTAGAATGTTGCCACCGACGATAGTTAGAATAGTGATGGCCCACACAAGCGGTAGCCAATCAGACTGCACTGGGAAGAGCACGACCGCAAAGATGCGTGCAAAGGCAATCAGCGCCGCCGCCTTCGTGCCCACTGACATAAATGCAGTTACAGGCGCAGGCGCGCCTTGATAGACATCGGGCGTCCATGCCTGGAAGGGAATAGCCGAGATCTTAAAGGCGAAGCCAACGACGAGCAGTCCCATTGCCACCAGTAGTAGAGTATGTGTGGGAAAAGCTGCTATACTGCTAGGATGTATAGCAGAACCAGTTGGTGATACCTGTGCCTGTAAGAAGCGAAGAATACCTTGAAATGATGTATTGCCCGTTGCTCCATAGCTCAGCGCAATACCGTACAGCAAGAATGCCGAGGCGAACGAGCTGAGCAGAAAATATTTCATGCCCGACTCCTGTGAACTCTTACGGCACGACACATAACTGCACAGGATGTACAGGGCCAGCGAGAGCAGCTCTAGACCCACAAACACAGTCAGGAAGCTCGTTGCTGCTGCTAGCAGCAGCATGCCGATCGTAGCCAACAACGTCAGAGCATAGTACTCGCCCTGATGTACAAGGTTCAAGCGTTTGAGATAGGCAGGCGAAAGCAAGATACCCAGTACACAGGCGCTCAGAATGATCACATAGGCATAAAGTGAGCCTTGATCAGAGCCAACCATTCCATTGAGAGCTGGCTGCTGGTCTCCAAAGAAAAAGAGAAGAATTGTCGCGACAATTGCTCCTACCACGCCGAGCAGGCTCAAGGTGGGCAACACTACATAACTTGCTGGCCCACTATGTTTAGAGCGCTCGCCCTCTTGCGGCAGCAACAGGTCAACGAGCATCACCACAAGTGTCATGCCTACCAGGATCAGTTCTGGCGCAATACGTCCCCAATCAGCGAGGGTGACGTTGTATGTGAATGTCATAGCTATAGCCTTAAATTATTTCACAAAAACACTTCCAAGAGCCTGCATCGTGCTCACCACTGACGGCTCTAACAAGGATGTCAACGGTGCGGGCTGTAAACCGATATAAAAGATCAACGCCAGCAAAGGTGAGAGAGAGAGAAGCTCGCGCACATTGAGATCGCGTAACGTTCCCTTGCACAAGAGCGAACCGACAGGTCCATCCGCCTTGCCTGCTCCTTGTATAACGCCCTGGAAGAAACGAATCAGATACCACGCGGCCGGTACGACCACAGCGGTGCCTAGCGTTCCCAGCAGCACACTGTTGCGGAAGGTACCCAGCAAGACCAGAAACTCGCCCGCAAAGCTGTTGAGTCCAGGGAGGCCAAGCGAAGAGAGTGCAGCGATTAGCATCACCGTTGCCAGTATGGGCACGCGTGTTGCCAGACCACCAAAATCAGCGATGCGACGCGTCCCTGTACGAGCTTCAATAAAGCCAACAATCAGGAAGAGAGCTGCTGTGGTAATGCCATGATTGACCATTTGCAGCACTGAGCCTTCGACGCCCTGCGCATTGAAGGCGAATATACCGAGCATCACCACGCCGAGATGGCTGATACTGGAGTAGCCGAGCAGGCGCTTCATATCTGTCTGCACCAGTGCCAGTAGTGCGCAGTAAAGAATACTGATAATGGCCAGTGCATTAAAGAGCGGAGCGAGCGCCTGGATTGCCTGCGGGAACAGCGGAATACAGAAGCGCAGGAAGCCATACGCCCCTGCCTTCGTCATGGCACCCGCAAGCATGACCGTTACTGGTACTGGGGCTTGGCTATAGGTATCAGGCAGCCAACTGTGGAAAGGTACGAAAGGAATTTTGACGCTGAAGGCGGCAGCAAAGGCCAGCAAGAGCCAGAATTGTACGCTGCTATCAAGTTTGGTAGTAAGCAATGTATGTAGCTCAAGCGTGTAGCCACCACCCGCTGCCAGTTGATGGTAGTAGCCCAGAGCGATGATGCCAGCCAGCATCAGCAAACTGCCTACTGAAGTGTACAGCACAAACTTAAAGGCTGCATAGATGCGCCGCTCTTCCCCCCAACTGCCCACCAGAAAGTATGCAGGAATCAACATCACTTCCCAGAAGACATAAAACAGGAAGAGGTTGGTAGAGAGGAAAACCCCTGTAATCCCACAATCCAGCAGCAACATGAAGGCCATATAGTTCTTGACTTTGCGCTCGATATTGAACGAAGCGAGAATACACACGAAGGTCAACAAAGCGGTGAGCACGACCAGCAACATGCTAATACCGTCAACACCGAGACTGTAGTTGACCCCCAGGGCTGAAATCCAGGTGACTCGTTCGTTAAAATGGAAACTGTCTTGGGAGGAGGTGTTGAGGTTCACCTGCCCGTAAAGCAGCATGAGCAGCAGCGCGAGCAGGAGATTGACACCTGCTAAGCTCAGGGCCGTCCAGCGTATCGGGCCGACCCAGTTTTTACGGAAGAAGAGTAGCGCGATGCCTCCTAAAAGAGGAAGAAAGGTGATAACCGATAGCAATGGAAACATAGCCACTACCCCCTCACTGCATAGTATACAATAATCAGAACAGCGCCGAGCAGAATAGCTAACGCGTAGTTACGCACATAGCCCGTTTGCGGACGCCGCAGCATAGTGCTCGTGCCACGTAGCAGCAGGGCCAGATTGCGACCGCCACCATCGAACACGCCGCCTTCCAGCCAGCGCGTCGCCGCTCGTCCAACCGCCAGCGCTGGCCGCACAATGAGCAATGAAAGTGCTTCATCAACATAATACTTATGCAAGACCAACTGGTAGAGCGGATTACGGTTCTCTTTGTATGCAAAACCCCGTCGATAAAGTACCCATGCACCAAATATACCGAGCACATCTAGACCTATGCTCAACGCCGTCGAAGTCCACTCCAACCCAAGCGGCACCTCTGGCCCATGTACCGTAGCGACAAGAGGGGCCAGGAAATTCGCGAGGGGCTGCCAGCGTGCCAGCCCAATCAACCCAAACGAACCGGCGAACCCGCCAATCACAGACAGCACTGCTAGGATAATGAGCGGAACTGTCATAACAGGCGGCGCTTCGTGAACATAATCACCACCGCGATAGTTGCCCATAAAGATACCTAGCAGGAGTCGGAACATGTAGAATGCCGTCAGACCAGCAGTGAGAAGTCCAGCACCCCACAAAATGTAGAACCAGAGATTACCCGTGGTCGTAGCCTGGGCCAGCAGCGAAGAGAGAATCTCATCTTTGCTCCAGAAGCCCGCAAGTGGAGGAATACCGCTGATTGCCAGCGCAGCTATCAGGAATGTCCAGAAGGTGATCGGAAGTCTACGACGCAGGCCACCCATCTGGCGTATGTCTTGCTCACCGCTCAGAGCATGTATAACAGCTCCCGCTCCTAGAAAGAGCAGAGCTTTGAAGTAGGCGTGAGTGGTGAGGTGAAAGATACCTCCGCTGTAGTTGTGAACCCCTTCGCTCATGAACATATAGCCAAGCTGGCTGATGGTTGAGTAGGCCAGTACACGTTTAATGTCAAGCTGGAAAAGTGCAATAGTGGCAGCAAAAAGGGCCGTTGCCCCACCGATAGCCGCAACGGTGTTTAAAGCGATGGGTGCCTGTTCAAACAAGGGATTAGCGCGAGCCACGAGGTAAACTCCAGCAGTAACCATAGTGGCCGCATGGATGAGTGCGCTGACTGGTGTTGGACCCTCCATAGCATCGGGCAACCACATATAAAGCGGCAGTTGCGCCGACTTGGCTGCGCATGCTACAAACAGCAACAGACAGATAGCGGTTATAGTCGTACTGCCAGCCGTCGCTGCACCTAGCTTGCTGAACACATCGTAATAGTTCAGACTGCCGAAGCTACTAAAGATCAGGAAGATCGCCAGCAGCAAGCCGAAGTCACCAATGACATTAATGACCAGGGCTTTCTGTGCCGCTGCCACTGCCGCGTGTCGTTGATACCAGAAGCCTATTAGTAGGAATGAGGCCAGACCGACCAAAGCCCAACCGATCAGCAAGAAGAGGAAATTGTCGGCAGTCACCAGCAACACCATGGCGAAAATAAAGAAATTGAGAAAAGAGAAGAAACGCCAGAAACCTGGATCATGCTCCATATAGCCAGCGGAGTAGATGTGGATCAGCAAGCCCACGCCCGTAATCACCATCAGCATTGTCGCCGAGAGCGGGTCGAGGAGCTGGCCAAAGATGATATGCAAGGTTCCAGAGTTCACCCAAGTATATACAACTTGATCAATGGTGTGTGCCGATGGTGGCGTCGTACCAAGCATGGAGAAGAAGCTCATAGTAGCAAAAAGAAACGCGAGTCCACAAGCTCCCCATGCTATGGCCAGTATCACTGCACGTGACATAATTCTGCCCACCAGCCCCAGAATAAGAAATCCCAGTAGGGGCAAGAGCAGCACCCAGAAACTCAGATTTAACATAACTTAGCCTCGCAACGCGTTCATCTCGTCAACATCAATAGTGCGGCGCGTGCGGAAGATGGAGACGATAATAGCTAGGCCCACCACAACCTCGGCTGCGGCAACGGTCAGTACCAGAAAGACAAACATTTGCCCATCTGCCGTGTCGAGAAACTTGGAGAAGGCCACAAATGAGAGATTTACAGCATTCAACATCAACTCAATAGACATGAAGATGACTAACGGGCTGCGTCTGATAAGTACACCGACAACACCGATGCTAAAGAGAATAGCACTCATAATTAAATAGGCCGATAATGGCATAAATCCTCCTACGTCCTGCGTCCAAACACGAGCGCGCCCAGGATGGCAACGACAATCAGTAGGCTAGTTACCTCGAAGGGAAATGCAAAGCCGTGGAAGAGTGCCAGGCCGAACGCCTCTATGTCGCCCCGTGTGTGTACCATATACGAAAGGCTGTTGGCTCCCGCGTTCGTGACATTGCCCTGAGCGGCGGCTCCTGTAAAGAGCAGATAGCTCAATGTTCCTACGAGCGCAGCTCCCAGGACACCAGCGATAATACGCTGCCAGCGTAGGGGATCGCGCACCTCGCTCTCAGACGCATCAGGGGCGAGCATGGTCACCACGAAGAGGAAGAGCACCATAATTGCGCCTGCATAAATCAGGATTTGCACAATGGCGATGAACATGGCCCCGAGCTGCAAGTAAAAGAGCGCGAGAAACAGCAGTGTCAGAATCAGGCTCAAGGCGCTATATACGGCATTCTTAAAAATGATCACGCCCAGCGCCGAAGCTGTACTGGCAATGGCCAGCACAAGAAATGAAATTTGTATAGCTAGTGTAGAAGTCATGGGAGCTTCCTTCTATCCTCATCTTGCTGCTCATCCACCAGCAGCACAGGACGCTCCAGGTGAAGATTGCCCAGACCAACAGCGGCGGCACTAGCCTCTGAGCCATCAAAAACCTCTTTCTCCTGTGGCACAGGCTGTGTAGCCTCTGAGGGAGCCGACTCTGCCCATACTGTATTGGAGCCAACGCTAGACTGTCCCCTCGGTTCGAGCAACTGCTCTTTATGGAACACCAAATCCTCTGGATAGTATGACGCCAGCTTGTAATCGTGCTCAAGCGTAATCGCGCCAGTGGGACAGGCAGCCTGACAATAGCCGCAGAAGATGCAGCGTAGCAGGTTGACATCGAAGACCCTAGCATAGCGCTCGCCAGGAGAGACGCGATTCTCCTCGCTGTTCTCCTCCGCCTCAATATAGATAGCGTCAGCGGGACACGCCCCTGCGCACAGATAGCAGCCCACACAGCGCTCCAACCCATTATCGTAGCGGTGCAGCACATGACGCCCACGGAAGCGCGGTGGCAACTCTCGCTCCTGCTCTGGATAAGAAATGGTAGTTGGCTTCTTGCCCATATTTTTCAGGGTCGTAGCCATCCCTTTAAGAATATCGAGAGACATTATATGCTCCTCAGTTTTTCACTCACTAGAATAGTATCTCACCTACTGCAAATATTCCGGTCTGGTTTTTATCCCATCTAATGTTAATACTTTAATGCATCTCCCCATCCCATGAGTCTCTCTCTCGATCTATATACTCCTGTACATTAATATCTTTCCAAGTTTCTTTATCCATACCCTTGAATTCTCTGACTCGATAAGGTTTAGGCTGCGCTTGTCGCTGAATAAGCATCTCTAATTCCTTCTGCAGTTGAAGCAGTTCATCGGAAGTAAGCTGATGAATATGATCTAATATGTAATGATAAGCTTGCGTTGACACGGTTTTCCTCCTATGAAGTTCTCTCTTGTACGAGTTTTATTGCTCACGTTCCCATGATTTTCGTTCTTCCTCAATGTACTTCTCTACGTCAACATCCTCCCAAATCTCCTTACCTAACCCTCGTAGCTCTAAAATACTATGTTGTGGCTTAGCCGGAGTTTGGTTACGTATCACTGCTTCTACTAAATCCTTGAGCAGTTGAAGCTGTTCGTCAGCACTAAGCTGCTGGACTTGGGCCACAACTGCGTTTAGCACCTCACGATAGGAATAAGTTAACATAAATCTCTCCTTACTTCGTTCCACACCGACCCTCTAATTGTGGCAATATATCATCTCTCACCATCATACCAGAGCCGTAAAGCCCTGGAGGGACAGGATGTAAAGTGGGATCAGTAGGGTTGAAGGACCCCATTTTTCTACTCAAGTGGAAGATGAATGGAAGCAGCATGAGAACAATGCGTTAAGCGTTCACTCAGGCCATTTGGGAAAGATCAATGTGAAGTTCTTGAACCATACTACGAATGGAGTCGTAGGTGCTGTCTGTAACGTCTCCAAACCCCGTGATGTTCAGGTTACTAAGAGCGATTGAATCATCTGCTCTCATCGAGTGTGCATAGAAGTGGCTTTGCTTGACACTTTTCAACAGTGTAAAGATAGCTGAGGGGACCAAGCCATGCTACCTCAACATTTCCTTGTGCCAAAGCCTCAACAGCTTGAGCATAGTCCTTTGTATACTGAGAAGGGGGAACAGGCATTTCGAGCTTGGCACTTAAGCTGTTTTCAAATGGACCGCTGGCTGACGGATTTGTTGCTTTATCTCCAGCATCAGGAAGTAAGATCATACGAAGTTGAGTTAACCGTCCCATTCTTCGGAAAAAGCTACCCGTTGCATACGCGCTTTTCCCCTTTACCTGCTAGACCTCAATGTTCTCCCACCCGGCATAGTTGCCATTATTGTACGCTATGCCCTTGCCCTCGCACAACAAGATCAATAGGTCATCATCCCCCCCAAAAAGTACGCTTTCCATCGTTTTATTACTAATGAACCGGATTTTGGGGTGAGATGATAGGTAAGCTCAAGGGCTCTCAGAGTAAAGATACGTTTTACTGAGGCTCCAAGTCCGATGAAGGTTCGATATCAGAAAGGAGCAAAGCCCATGGGGCAGTCGCCGTTTCAATTTGATCCTCCCGCAGACTTGAGCGATTTTAATGCCAACCTTAGACGGGGCTGGAGTCAATTCATAGTGGATTCGTTCCGATCTAATATTCAAGACGTCCGCGATGAGTTCTCGCGAGGGGGCGTAGGCAACCCGGTTATCCAGTTCTATAGTGCAATAGAGACGCAAACTTCCACCTCCTTCCAGACACTGCCAATTGTATGGAATGCTTTCCCTAATGTGGCGAATAATATCTTTGCAGATGAACGCTCTGCCTTGCGAGCAGTCGAGGAGCCTATCCGCTGTGTCATGCAGGGCGGTGTAGTAACATATCGCCCCCAGGACGAGTATTGCGAGTGGCACGTCAAACGTGACGCCGCTGGGAAAATTAAGAGCGTGACCTTCACATGCGAAGGGCCTGAGTATTGGGAGTTTCTGGCACAAAGTGACCCTACAACCCTCTTGTCGCTGTATCGGCAGTATGTTGACCCAAGCGTGCAGATGGACGATCTACTATTGCCGAGCGGCCAATACAATCGTTTTAACAAATGGAATGTAAAGCAGGGTATTATGCATCTGACTCATCCTGCTAATACGCTGGGAGCAGAGATCAACATTGCGGCACACGCAACCATTCTACGTAAAACGTCTGATGGACAACCCGTTACGGATGCAAGCGATTTGATTTGTTGCGCCTTATTTGGGGAGCCACAGCGCTTTAGCGATCCTACTATTGGGCATAGCGTGAATGAGCTTGCTCAGCAAGGGTTTCTGGTCACACTGAAGAATCCTGTCGGGCTGTACATGCAGGGGTTGAACACCGTCGGCTGGACGACGCCTGACGGTTCAGATGCTCAAGGGTATTGGAAGGTACTGCGCGGCGATGCAAGCCAGGGCATGACTGTGCGTGCCATCTACGAGGTACCGGATAGTGCAAACTTTACAGTCAGTGACATCAAAATCAATAATGTGCCTATCGAATTTGGCGGACAGATCACCAAGCAAATTACCATGAGCTTGACAGGTATCGCCTTCCAGCCCACTCCACCCCTCGATACCACATCAATCCCTATGCTCGCGTGTCTTGGTGCTGGGCCAGTTCCTGGCTGTCCCGGTGGACAAGCATACAGGAACTTATGTGAAGTATCGGGTGGGGAACCCCAAATCGCGAGCTTGGCAACGACAGCAGAATTCGCCGAGCAGATACCTACTATACAACAAACAGGGGTAATGTATGGTCGACGCGTCCTTAGAAGAAGTACTGGAAATTCATGATATCCAGGGAAACATCCTGGCTGGATTTAATAAAGACTACCAGACCTTG
>JAFAXQ010000072.1 GCA_019240835.1 Ktedonobacteraceae bacterium | reverse complement strand
CCGAGCAACAGGCCATAGAGCAGCAAGGGGACAAACGAATAGAGAAACTCACCAAAGCCGAGTTGCTGATGGTTGATGAGTATACCAGCGAAGAGCCAGATAATTACCCAGAAGAGCAGGCCAACTATCAGGCCCTCTACCAGCGATCCTCCAAGAGTGAGCGGCGTGCGCCCACGAAGTGCGCTCTGAATGATTCCAATTTTAGAAGCAAAGAGTATTTTATGATATTTTTCATGAATCCATAAAATACCGCTTCTCGGTAAGGCAAACATCTGATGTCCAGAAAATACAGCCATATCAACATTAAGTTCCTGTACATCGATAGGAACATGGGCGATGCTTTGACTGAGGTCAACAAAAACGGCTGTCCTTTTTTCAAGGCTGGAGCGCGTCTAGTGTTGTAGCTGAGTACGTAACCTCCTGCCTTAAGAATAACGAGCGGCGATTCTGGGCAGCCTGTTATTTCTAGGAAAACGTGCTATGTTCACCCAGCAACGCTCTGTGCAGGTGGAAGAAACGAGCCTGCATGACTCTACTCGGTTTCGCCTGATCCACACGAGAGAAAGGTTACCCCTTCTACTTGTTCTCGGGCTGCATGACCTCACGGCTCAGGGTGGCCACTAGTGTGGCCAGCACGCCGACGATCAGGATAGTGCCTGATGCTCCGCGAAGCGGTGCCAATTGCTAGCGAAGTTAGTGCAGCGACAACTGTCGCTTCCTTATCCACTGCACAGGTGATAGACGAACTGCTAGCTGGCAAGATGACGCGTGACGAGGCTATTAGGCAATTTGAACGTCTTATGACACCTCGCTGAGAACCTGCAATGGCTAGCTAAACGCATTGCGGATAGTGAGTCCAAAGCGCTCTGCCACTGGCCCCAGCGTTCTGAGCAGCGCGGAGCCGATGACGAGCGTGACCACCACGTTGGACAGCGACCAAGTAAACCAGCTGAGAAGAAAGGCTTTCGGGGGAACCACTCCACTCTGCATGAGGATAAAGTTCCCGTACAGGCCACCAATAATATTATTGGGTAGCACGGCACACAGGACAAAGAAAATGAAGCCCCGTACCGTGTACACGTCCTTGCCGATCGGATTCACGCCGAAATGTTTTGCCAGCAGGCGGTAGAGGACCATAGGCAGGCCCAACTGGATCAGGTCGACCGTACCAAACCACATAGCGATTGGCAGCGGGAGCGGAGGGGTCGAGAGAAGTCCAGCCCCGACAAAGTTGCCGATGTAGGCGATGACGAAGGCCCAGCCGCCAAACCAGAGGGCAAATGGGACACCGAAACCAATAGCGATAAACACCGACGAGACAACAGGGAACCCCGAGGGCAGAGAGATGATCGCGAGCCACGAAAGTACCGTGTACACCGCTGCAGCAACGGCCACCGCAACCAACTGCCCGAGGCTTGGTGCTCCCGTAAACTTCAGGGTGTAATCGATCAGAGTTGACGTGTTTGTTGGAGCATCCGCAGGCTCGTCATGTAGCATCGGAGGCTGTTCTGCTTCATCCATAGTGACTTCCTTTCACACTAAAGGCGACTTCCATTCGGAAGAGCCGTCACAAGGGCAAGTAGTGGGCGGAACTTTGATCTGGACGTGCCTTCGCGTATTCGTTGGTCACAGCAATATTACTGTGGCCTAGTGTATCACGTACCACAGTAAGTGGTGCCTTGCGATCAATGGCATGTGATCCATGACAATGTCTGAGCCAGTGCGGAGACACTTCAAACCAGTTTAGTACACCGGCCCGCTTGGCTGCATCTCGCACGATGAGGAAAATAGTGGTTGTATCTAAACGTGTTCCTTTATAATAGCCATCACGCGAAACCCGCTGGCGGGATTGAAACACGAAATCGTCAGTCGCAGCAGTTCCACGCAAGACCGACAGCACATTCCAGGAGCTTTCCCCTAACAGCACATAGCGCTGCTTGTCTCCCTTACCACTCATAATATCCAGTTGTACGCCTTCGGGGCGACGAATGACGTGACGCCAGCGCAGATTACATAACTCGGAGACACGCAGACCCGCTGCATAGAGCGTGTGTAAAATAGCGTGATTGCGTGGGTCTTGTTCCAGCAGGATAATCTTGAGCACGGTTGCCTCTGACAGGATACGTTGGGAAATAGCGCTCTTGGCCGAAGGTGGTTTGATAGCCGCCATAACATTTGCGGGGAAGAGGCCAGACGTGTACGCGAAGCTATAGAACGATTTCACTGAATTGATAATTCTGCGCTTGCTATTGTCTTCCAGCGGTTTAGCCTGACCGCACCTGTTAACAATCTCCAACTCGTCGAGATTGTCGCAAAAATCAATGGCGTCTTCCAGCGTGACGGAAGCCAACGGTTTTTCAACGAAGTCGCGGAAGATATTAATATCCCTACGATAGGCACGCTGTGTGTGTGAACTCTTTTTGAGACGAATCCACAACTCGATCAACTTCTCTTCGGTTGTGTCCTTTGGAACGACGGCGTATCGGTGGTGCATGGTGCAGGTCTCCTCAAAGGAAAGCGTATTTGGCATCTTGAAGATAAGCCTAGTTATCTTGATGATTGCCTATCCTCATCATACCATACGCTGTCTAGTCTGCGTGGGCGCTGATTCCCTTCGGCAGAGCGGCGGATTTCGCTGGGTCTATTAGTGCTGTGGAAAGAGAGATAGCATCCCTAACAGTCATACATCTGCTGTTCCCGTCGAAGATATTGGACGTGTCCGTAGGGACAGAGTAGAACGGCAACTCCCCCACTCTGGACAGTTGCAATGACTTGCCCAGCTACTGAAACGGGCAGATAGAGTTGTGTCCTGCACACGATACACTTTAGCTCCAGATCGACAACATCCTTACTACCCTTGGAATTCTTCTTGCTGTTCTTTATATCCATAGCTCTACTTCTACTCTTGATCTAAAGACCTTCCCTTGCGTCTCTGCGCCGCTCACGCAGATAGACAAAGAGCAAGCGTACGCCAGTGGCATCCGAGGTGGCTTTCAGCCGTCGAAATCGCTCTGTGCTTGTCTCTTGCACAGGACGGGGAAAGCAAATCGCCGGAAGAGGTTGTGTATCCTGGTTATACATCTCATGACTCTGTGGATACCTACGCCACGGCTCAAAGTTCTGCCTTTGGCTCTTTCTGCTCACAGTTCACGCTCTCCTTTGCTTGGTTGACTAGGGAGATGCTCCATGAGCTCACACAGGGAAACGCCAAGGGCATCGGCGAGCCGCTCTACCGTAGAGAGCCGTACGCTGCCGCAATTGCCGTTGGAACAAAGCGAGCGGACGGTGGACAAAGACACAGTGGCGGCATCTGCCAACTGCTCAGGCGTCATACCTTGTTGCCTCATGACCTCTTGCAAACGCAATCTGAGTATACTGAGTGTTACCCCTTGTGTTCTGGAAGAGGGGATGGGATACACTGGCACAGGCCGCAGGGAGGGGAGATTCTCGTAGAGCCTCTCTAGGGCAGTACAGAGAGAGGCGAACACCTGCTGGTCCCTGGTCTGCTTGCGGTACTGCTGAACACTCAGTGCTAGATGCTGCAACTGGCGATTGAGATCGTTCCGTCTTGAGGTTCCCTTGACCAAACCTGAGGAAGCGCTCCGTGCAGCTTCATACTCACGGGCGACTTGCTGCAGGAGGCGAATGACGTCACCTGTAGTGATATCTTCATGCATATTGAACTCCATAGGTCGTGTTATTTATCAGCCTCATAGTAGCCTCTTCTACTATAGCCGATTACCTCATAGCGCCTCATCATCTTCACATAGAGCTAAACTTGAAGTTGAGCCGCTTGCATCGTCAAAGAGATTCGGGTATACTTTAGTGACATGACAAGCATGTCAAGAGGTGGATATGGCACGTAACACGTGGTGGGTAGAGATGGGCTACCCCAACTTTGAGCAAGGAGTGGATGGCTTTCCTCGACCGGGGCAGGTGTGCGCCTATTATCGCCAACACACCATCAAAGCGGATGGCAAACCCTGGACGCAAAAAGATTTGGCCAAGGCGCTCGGCATTTCGGAGCAATCGGTTATCAAGATGGAAAAAAAGGATGTAGGGCTAGATTCACTGACCCGACGACAATTCTTAATCGATACCTTCAGCATACCATATATCCTCATGAGGATGGCCCCTAAACCTGTCAGCCCCGTAGAGCAGGCGCTTCTCGCCCCAGCAGTTCAGCAAGCTGTACACTCAACCATCCACACAGTAGACCTTACAGCGCTCAGAGCCGACTGGCAGCGCTATTGGACGAACAACGGACGAGGCACAGCGTGGGCGTCTCTACCAGAGATTGCCGCCAAAGTAGGGCTCCTCTATGAGGTCTTACCCTGTAGCTCGCAAACGTACAGTGTCCGCGAACTGTTGTGCCTCTATCATATTCTGATCGCACACATTCTCAGGGACCAACAGGCATTCAGCGAGGCCATCGCACATCTGAATAGGGCTGTCCGATTGGCAAAGGAGATAGCACATGACGAGTTGCGTGTTAATGCGCTTAGCAGACGTGGGCATGCCTCTTTTGAGAGCAGCGATATGGAAAAAGCGCTCATAAACTATCGGGCGGCTGAAAAGTTGTTGCCGAAAGTTCCTCACTACATGGGGGGGATTGTAATGCTTTTTATGGGCCATGCTCAAGTAGAAAGCACACAGGACAAGCAAGCGCAACGTCAAGGACTCAAGACAATGGATGCGGCAGCCAATCTCATTGGTCTTTCTGGCCCAATCGACTATCCTTCTTTCCAGTTGGATATTGCACGCTATCACCTTACCAAAGGCGAAGCACTGATTGGTATGGGGTGGAACAAGGACGCGGTAACGGAACTCTCCTCTGCACAACGAAACCCTAAACTGCTGAGGCGCACTGCCTATAGCGACATCTTGGAAGCACAGGCGCTGGCCAATCAGGGCAAGTTTGACAGAGCTGCGAGCCTGCTTGAGTCTGCGATTGTCGTGGTGAAAGATATTCAGTCAGCCGTCAATGCTGCCCGTATAGGGAAGCTGTATACACAACTGAAGGCGAGCACCTTCGGCAACAACCCAGAGGTAGCTCGCTTGACGTATCTGCTTCAATCACGTTGAATGTGTTCCTTGGACTGATCCCGGCGAGTGGGCCATGCTGATCAAAAACGCTGCAAAAGCATATGCCCCCCTGCTTCTGAGCCTGTCATTGCTGTACTTGACCTTGACCTGGCATAATCCGCGATCACCTGATGCAGTTGGTAGCGCCCTTGCGCGCCGATTTCCAGCAACCCACAGTCCACCAAGCGATCAAGAGTGTCTGCTTTAGCTCCAGCAACGGCAAGTGCAGCTTCCTCAGAAAAGGTGCTCGGCTTGGCCGGAAACACCGAGAGGGCAAAGAGTGCCTGTCGTGAGGCTTCATCAAGCATGTCCACACTCATACCAATGATCGCCCTCAACGTGCGAGGAGCTCCTTCTGGCAAACGGGGGCCATAAGCGGAAGTAGTCTGTGGCCGTTCCAAGAGTAAGCGTGCTTCGGCCCGCTGCAAGCTCGCCAAAGCTGCCTGTACACGACGAGGTTGCCGATGACGTGTTTGTACGAGTAGGTAATTGCCCATCATACACAGGGCTAATGGCAGCCCCCCCACAGCTTGCACCAAATTGCGACAGACCTCCGGTTCCACCTCTAGCAGTGCAGGCACCATCTGTAAAAGCAACTGCACCCCTTCGTCCAAGCTCAACTCGGGCACCTGAATCGCCTGTGCTTGTGCAACTCGTATGGCCACTTCTGGCTGGCGTGTGGTAATCAGATAGGTACAGTTAGCACCGCCAATAGTACAGGCGAGAGCATCGGCAATGCTCCAGGCATCATCAATCAGTATGAGCATCCGCCTTGTCCCAATCGTGCGACGCAACGCTTGCACCCAACTCTTGTCATCTTCCAATGCGGTGCTCTCTGCCTGACTGAGGCCCAGCAAACTACCCCATCGCCTCAGCAGAGCGAGCCGATCAGGCTGTTGCCCAAGTCCTGCCCACAGGATACCATCACGAAAGTGGTTCTGCACCTCGGGGTCGGTCGCCAATGCCATCGCTAGCGTCGTCTTGCCTACCCCTGGCAGCCCATAAAGGGCGCTGAGCACGACGTTTTCTCCGCAGCAGAGTTGCTGCTTGAGTTGTGCTAGCAACTGCTCTCGTCCAATCAAGGTATGAACGTTGGACAGATGAATGGGAATGGCAGGATCATACACTGGAGCCAGAGGATCACAGGGCAGAGGAACAGCAGGGGATTGCTTGAGCAATCCGAGTTCCTGACGGCTCTTGCCGAAGAGGGCACACAGCTTCTCTCGATAGCCGGGACCAGGAAAGGCGGTCCCATTTTCCCAGCGCGTGACCATGAAGGACTGGGGAGCTTCGATCAGGTCAGCCACCTCTTGCTGAGACCATCCACGCTCTTGACGCGCTCTCCTGAGGAGGATATTCGGATGTGCGAGTGCTACAGGCTTGATGGGCATAGGACTAACTGACCACTCCAATCTTTTAGTAGGAGAAAGGCTGCGAAGCTATTGCCGCTTCCCCTACTACTTATACGACAAGACTGAAGCTTTTACAGGATGAACTTCTGACGAGTTGGTGTTGACTGCGCTACAAATCGTAGAAGAGTAGTAAAGGAGTGGCTTTTTGTCCAGTTTAGCCTGAAACAGCACGGCAAAAAGTGATAGTAAAGGCGATATTATCTTTTCTGCGATGTAAAGGTAATATGAGAACAGGCACTAGCAAGTAGCTATTGCAAAAGTTCGAAAGAAGGAAAATAATAATGAAATCTATGTCCATATGGACAAGAGCAAAGTTTCTTATGGGCCTTGTGGTATTGACTGTGATGCTTGCTGTAGCATCTTTTGCGACTCTGTCGGCTCCCTCGGCTCATGCAGCAAGCACTCCCAAAGCGCATGCAATTCCACACACAGCATCTGATTGTGAAGGTGGAGCCAACGGATTCGTGGACATCTCGGACAGCCTGTCCGGAACTGTACAGAGGAGCGTTGACATGGGCGCTGGTGTGACCGTCACCCTTGAGTCCGGACAAGTGAAGGGTGCTCAGCGAGGGTGGGCCAAGATCAGCGGCCAAACCCTCCAAAATGATCAGGTATGGATGGACTGGACCACTGACGGCGGTTCGACCTGGCTTCAGTGTGGACCGTTCTATGTCGACCACGATGGCTACTCAAAGACCAGTGCGGCTAAGAACACCAGCAGCGACCCGAACTATCAGTTCCGCGCTTGTGGAAGTTTGGCGGGCGTCGGAGACGTTAAATGCACCTCTTGGTGGTAATCACGCCACTGACCCAAGCGGAACAAGCCAGGTCCGACTTGGGTTGTCTAATCAACCTCTGTAGTGAGGTCTGACTGTGAAGCAGAGGCGGAGGGAACTCCCTCCGCCTCTATTTTACCTTCGTGGTATGACCGTTTCACAGAAAGAGAGAGTCCTGTAAGGAAATAGCTACTCAGGTGCGGTCTGAGAGAAGGTCTTTGCTTCAGCAATCCACGTCGTGATCTCTTCGACGGTCGGCGTGTGATGAGCAAGCTTGTGCTTTGCTTGTAGGTCTACCAATGTTTTGTGTAAATGATCGGCCTTGCGATGCTGCAGTTCCTTGCAACTATTCACTCCAGCCTCTTCGAGTAGATTCGACAGTGCCTCGCCTACCCCCTTCAGGCGCATAAGGTCGGCACGGTTGGCAAGCGCTTTAAGAACATGAGGGGTCGTACCGGCCTTTTTTGCCAGATCGGAACGCTGCTTCTCGGTCTTGGCATGTTCGAGCAACTGCGCCGTGTTCTTGATGCCTTCGGCCTCTAACTTAGACTGAAGTTCTGGAGTCATGCCTCTGATTTTACTGATTGGATCGCTCATGAAATACTTCCTTTCTTAACTATTGATAGTTCCAGTAGCATGATCTTATCACAGCCACGCTTGTGTTCTCAAGCCCCTCTAGGTGAGTTTCAAAGAGAAAGACCACAAGGACTACACTGCCTGCTCTACAGACTACTTGTTGGGCATGCGATTATAGACCGCTAACCAGTTCGTGGCAATCTCAATCTGGGCCTCTTTCAAAGAGAT
>JAFAXQ010000022.1 GCA_019240835.1 Ktedonobacteraceae bacterium | reverse complement strand
TCGCGGCTTGGACGAGCGATGCTCTTGGTCTCTGGACGGCAAACTGGCTCTCGTGGAGCGAATCCGCTCGCTGGTGGGCTAATCTGGTGACCTGGACGCTGCCAGCGCCGGACAGCGCTCTCAACATCAACGGCAAAATTGTGGGTGATATCGGGCAGCTTACTGTGGATGTGCCACCAGCAGCTTCAGCAGGGGCTAGTTCTCAGGGCGAGCAGCAACAGGTTCAAGTGCATATTGTCACACCTGAACTTTCACAAGAGACAGTTACGCTCCAACCTACCGCTCCTGAGCGCTGGCAGGGGAATTTTCCTGCTCTACAGGTAGGAGCATACCTGCTACAAGTCACCTGGCGTGCTTCAGCAAACGGAGCAGTGAGCCGACTAACCGCAACAACTGGTCTAGTTGTTCCTTACTCGCCCGAGTTCCGTGATCTGGGAACAGACATGCATTTCCTTGAGCTACTTGCCCAGGCGGGCAATGGCTCGTTACTGGCCGCCAACAATTACGCAGCAGCTTTCGCTCAGAATCAGCAGCCTGTCTGGGCGACAACATCCGTAGCTTTCCTCCTACTTGCGCTTGCAGCACTCTTACTACCCGTAGATATCGCAGCTCGCCGCCTCTCAAGCCTGGAGTTTCTCGTCGTCGGCTACCGCTGGCTTGTCGCACGCTTCGCACCGCACGCACGGCCTTCTGCTACATCACCTTTGCAAGGCGAAGAGACCACAGTCGGCACACCGCTCAGTAGCCTTCGAGCTACACGCGCAGAACAACGTAACCAAGCTGCACACGCCTCATCTTTAGCCACGGGGCAAGAAGCACCAACAACCCAGGCAACTCCGCCCCCTGCAACACCTCTACCACAATCCACTCAGCAGAGCGCTTCCACCGTCGAGAAGCTTCTTGAGACGAAAAAAAAGGCGGCGCAGAGGCGCAATTAGACGCTCGGCGTCATATGTGCATCGGCAACTAATTGCTCAAGCGTCACAAAACGAAAATGCCGTGCTTGCAATCCTTCAATAATGCTGGGCAGGGCTGCTATGGTCCGTGAGCGATCCCCCCCACCATCATGCATGAGAATGATGGCACCGTTTGCGGCATGAGAGAGAACCTGCCTACTAATCGCAGCAGGTCTAAGAGCAGTCCAATCGAGTGAACCATCGCTCCACAAGAACGTGGTGAATCCGAACTGGTTGAGTTGTGTGAAGACCCGGGCATTGTAGGCTCCATAGGGTGGGCGAAAGTAGATGGGTCGTACTCCCGTCGTTTTTTGAATAATATCGGAGGTCATGCTAAGTTCGTCTCTGATATCTGAAGTAGAGAGCGACGTGAGCATGGGGTGGGTCCAGGTATGATTGGCGATGGTGTATCCCGCCGCTGCCTCTTGCTTCACCAAGTCAGGGTAAGCGGCTACTTGCTTGCCCACACAGAAAAAAGTAGCAGGAATACCGTAGTGCTTGAGCAGAGCCAGCACCTGATTGGTGTATGGAGGGTTGGGACCATCGTCAAAGGTCAAGGCCACCTCTGGCAGTTTGGCATTGCCACTAAAGAATAAACGATCTTTTGCTTGCAGGACAGCTACCTGCTCGTTCAACGTCGTGGGAAAGGGGCTAATGGGCACTGGAGGTTGTGGCAGTAGCTGCAGAGGTTTTTGAGTTGGTGTGAAAGGCAGATGATGGGCGAGGGCCAGCCCACTCTGTCCCGCCCTTGCTATTCTCTGACCTCCTCCTGACAGGAGATGATCCTGTGATTGAGGATCAAGACTCCCGGTGAGGAGAAATGCTCCGACCAGGCAACAGATGACACTACTCGTGAGAATAGAGTAGTAAATAAGTTTTTTTTGCATATATTTTGTCACTTCTATAGTTTTTATTTTTGTAAGTTTTGCTGACGACTCAGTTTCTCTGCATAGAAGAGGTCATGCGCTGTTGTAATCTTTATATTTGTTACCTCGCTTTCGACGACCGCCACAGTAGCGCCAATACGTTCTACAGATGATGCAGTATCAGTGCCATAAAACCGGTCCTGAGTAGCGCGGTCATATGCCTCCAGTAGCAGCGATGCGCGGAAGACTTGAGGGGTCTGTGCCTTCCACACTCGCTCGTGCTCCAAACACTGCTGCACATGCAGATCGGTATCTATCTGCACGATCTGCTCTTCTTCCTGTACAGGTGCTGCCAGGATAGCCCCTCCTACCTCGTCTGCCTTCTTAATTAATTGCTCTACTTGGTCAACGGAGATAAAGGGACGTGCTCCATCGTGGATCAGAACGATCTCGACCTCGCCAGTATTGATGCGCGCACGTAACGCCTCCAAGGCACATTGCTCTGATGCATGACGAGTTGCTCCACCCTGAATAACACGGCGCACCTTATGACACTGAGCTTGGTAAGCAAGCTTAGCGAGTTGCTCCTCTTCTCCAGCGGCAGCAACGAGCAG
>JAFAXQ010000016.1 GCA_019240835.1 Ktedonobacteraceae bacterium | reverse complement strand
CCTGCCAGTCGTAGTAGCGCTGGCTCCAGAAGTTTGTCCACCAGGCATAGTTCAATGTATCAAGAGTATGATAGCGTTGCTGTAACCAAGCCCGGAAGGCGACAGCGCATGTAGCGCAATAGCACTCGGATACGTGGCAGCCGTATTCGTTGTTGATGTGCCACATTCTAAGTGCAGGGTGTGTTGCGTAGCGTTGTGCGAGTCGTTGCACCAGTGCTGCTGCTTGGCGGCGATACTCTGTACTGTTGGGGCAGTAGTGTTGGCGTGAGCCGTGAGTCATGCGTTTGCCGTCTAGTGTTACTGGCAACATAGCAGGGTAGAGACGGCTCATCCATGTCGGTGGAGATGCTGTTGCTGTGGCTAGGTCGGCTGCAATATCATGTTGTGCTAACATATCCATGATGCGGTCTAATTGCGCGAAGTGGTAGATGTCTGGTTGTGGTTCCAGCAAAGCCCAGGAGAAGATATTGATCGAGACCATATTAACGTGTGCGAGCTTCATCAGGCGCAGATCCTCAAGCCACACGTCCTCGATCCATTGCTCTGGGTTATAGTCTCCTCCATAGAGCAGTGCATGAAAGAAAGGCTGCTGCATAGTTCTCAGCCTGCTGGTAACATGTGCATTTCGCTGTGGATGAATCTGTGACGACCCCCTAAGGCGAAAGCCACAGGGCTTCTTGCAAGGGCCGAACGGAATGTAGTTGTCGGTGTGCGAGAGCACAACTGTAGTATACTCTCTTGCACTACACGTGTCAAGAGAGTATACTGGCATGAAGGCACAACTAATACCCCTGTTCTCCTTCAGCGAGAAGCTCAGGGTTTTATAGGACGGTTTGATAATGGACAGAGAAAAGCTTATTCAAGGCTATCGCATTGAGCCTACGATGTCAATCAGAATAGAAGGGAATTCTAATCAATGACGACTTGTCTCTCCTGCGGGTATGATGTTACTGGAAAAAAGTTCTGCCCACAATGTGGCACTCCTGTGTCTCCTGCTAGCACAGCGGCTGAGGGCAATCGGATAACAGCAGTTAGCTGCCCTCGTTGTGGTGGAGAAGTGAGGCCTGGATCTGCATTCTGTGGGCACTGCGGCTCGACCTTAACTGCTCAAGCGCCTATGCATCCTACGAGTCAGACCTGTCCAGCTTGTCATGCACAGGTGCCAATGGAGAATGCGTTTTGTATAAGCTGTGGACATAACTTGCGCAGTGGGACAGCTCAACAAGGTACTATATCCACTGCTATGGCCTCTGCTGCGTTTTGTACGAATTGTGGCAGACAGAATGCCGCTGGTGTACACTTCTGTGCTGCTTGTGGAAGTCCTATCTCAGCAACACCTATGGCGCAGCCGGGATATGGCCAATATGGACAGGCAGGCTATCAGCAGCAGCCGATGGTACTACGCTGTCCCGTCTGTATGGCAATAACGCAACCTGGCACGTCTACTTGTCCAGGCTGTCGCAACAGTCTAGTGGGTGTTGCACCTACCCCGGCGAGTATGCCCGTCCAAGGTCAGCAGGGGATGGTGGGTGGATTAGGCGGAGTGTTACAGGGTAGTGGGGGGAAGATGGCGATGGGTGCCCTAGGAGGTGCCGCAGCGGTTATCGGCGGAGAAATGCTGTTACACGGCTTAGAGCAGAACATCGAGAATCGTGTGGAGGAGGGCTTGGGATATGGTCATAGACATCGCCATCGGGAAGAAGGGCTGCTTGGTGGGCTAGGAGACCTAGCAGATGACATCGGCCTGTTCTAACAACCTCAATAGCTTTACCCAAAAGGGCTATCCCTTGTGCTTTCCTCTCTATTCTGTTGCGGTGGAGGGGGAAAGCGTCTATAATAGTGCGAAGGGCCAAGCCAAATCTTTTTGCTAAAAATGGGTGTTTTCAACTGGAAAGGCAGCAAGGGTGCTCTTACTGAACGAGTCAACGAGAGAGGCAGGGTGCCAAATTATTGCATGAATTACCAACGAACGGTCTTGCCCAACGGGTTACGCTTGCTGACTGCACCTATGCCTGGTATGCGTTCTGCTAGCATTGCATTTTCTGTCAGCGTCGGTTCGCGCTATGAGCAGGATCACATCGCAGGTGTATCACATTTTATTGAGCACATGCTCTTCAAAGGCTCTCTCAACTATCCCACCGCCAGGCAGATCTCTGATGCAATTGAAGGTGTCGGTGGGACGTTCAATGCAAGTACAGGTAAAGAGCTTACCAGTTACATAGCTCGGGTACCATCTGGGTATCTGCCTGTCGTGATGGACGTGCTCACCGATATGCTACGACGCCCACTCTTTGACTCTGCGGAGGTTGAGAAAGAGCGTAGTGTCATTATCGAGGAACTCAATGCAACACGCGATGATCCCCAAGAATGGGTAAATCTGCTTGCCGATGAAGTGATGTGGCCTGGACTGCCTCTGGGTAGGGATGATGCAGGGACAGTAGAGACGGTGAAATGTCTAGAGCGTCAACAGATGCTTGATTACTTGGAGCAGTACTACTTACCTAACTCATTGGTTATCAGCGTCGCTGGTAATATTGATCAGCAGCAGATCATCGGGGCAACCGAGGCCGCCTTTGCTGATTGGCGCATGGGTGAATGCCCACGGTGGAAAGAGTCTCTACCACCACGTGACACTGCGAACGTGAAGATGATACAGAAGGAGACAGAACAGACGAATCTCTGTCTCACAACGTTAGGTGTTGCACACGGCGCACCTGACTACTCTGCTTTCATGCTCACAAATGCTCTGCTCGGTGATGGCATGAGTTCACGACTTTTCCAATCTCTTCGAGAAGAGCAAGGTCTGGCTTATGATATTGAAAGCTACATCAACAGTTATCATGAAACTGGAAATCTCGTGGTCAGTGCAGGTACGGATCCCACTAGAGCAGAAGAGGCTACACAGGCTATTATTGCAGAGTTTAATCGGCTCTGCCATGTGCTGGTTGCACCCGACGAACTTGAACGAATTAAGGCTTACGTACGCGGGGGTATTCTTCTTTCGTTGGAAGGGACACAACAAGTGGCTTGCTGGTTGGGTAGCCAGGAATGTCTACGCGGGCGTGTGCGCGACCTCAAAGACATAGTAGCGGCCATTGACGCCGTGACTGCACAGGATATTCAGCGTGTAGCCATGTCCTGCTTTGCTCCTGAATGGCGGCGCTTAGCTATCATTGGACCGG
>JAFAXQ010000170.1 GCA_019240835.1 Ktedonobacteraceae bacterium | reverse complement strand
TGCCCTGGTCGATGTGGAGGTGTTTATGGAAAGAAAAGCAAGTGTACAAGCAGATGTTTTGAAAGGTGCTACGGTTCAGCCTTTGCTTCTGACTATTCCTCAAGTGATGCAGTGCATGGGGTTGGGTCGTAACAAAGTCTATGACCTCATCCAGAAAGAGGGCCTACCTGTCCTGCGTTTTGGTCGAGCAGTGCGTGTGTCTTATACCGCGTTGCAGCGATGGTTAGAGCAGCGTGAACAGAAGTAGTATGGTTGACATTAAAGGACGGTGTTTCTATGGGTAAAAATGCGAACGGCGAGGGTTCTGTGTATCGCCGAGAGGTTAACGGTGTATTCGTTGGATATGCTGGTTTTATCACTCTTGAAAACTGTAAACGGAAGTACTTTTATGGGAAAACACGTAAAGAGGTCCACGATAAGGTGCAGGCTGCTCTACGTGAGAAGGAACAGGGAACGCTGGTCACTGCTCCTCAACAGACTATGGAGCAGTATCTAGCCTACTGGCTTGAGCATAAGAAAGATACTATTCGTCCTCGTACTTTTGAGCGTTATGAACAGTATGTGCGCTTGCATATGATACCTGTGATTGGTCGGGTGAAGTTGCAAGCCTTGACTCCTCAACATGTGCAGAGGCTTAAGACTGAGAAGCTTAAAGAGGGTCTTTCGCCTACAACAGTGGGCACCATTCATGTTGTCTTGCATAAAGCATTGAGTGATGCGGTAAAGCTGGGGCTAATTTCTCGTAACGTGTGCGAGATGGTATCACCACCCCGTAAACAGCATAACGAGATGAAGTTGCTTACGGCTGATGATGCGCGTAGGCTACTGGATGCTGCTATAGGTCATCCGAATGAGGCGCTTTTTGTGCTGGCTCTAGCTACTGGTATGCGTCGAGGTGAATTGCTTGGACTAAAATGGCAAGACATTAATCTTCTTAAAGGTGTTTTACAGGTCCGTCGTGTCTTGAACCGTGTGCCTACCGTATTGGGCGAGAAGGCGGGTCTGCTGGTGGAGTCTGAGCCAAAGACGAAACAGAGCAGGCGGAGTATTGTTCTTGCTGGTTTCGCTCTTGAGGCACTTCGTAAGCATAAGATACTGCAAGAGGAGTGGAAGCGGGTTGCGGGTGATGCCTGGGAAGAGAATGGTTATGTTTTTACCACTCCGCTGGGCAGATATATCCATCCTAATACGTTGTATCGACAATTCAAAGCACTGTTAGAGAAAGTTGGTCTTCCTGATATTCGTTTTCATGACCTGCGCCATAGTGTTGCTTCGTTGCTGTTAGCTCGTGGGGTTCACCCGAAAGTAGTACAAGAAATTTTAGGCCATAGCCAAATTAGCATAACAATGGACATCTATTCTCATGTGCTTCCTATTATGCATCAAGACGCGATGGGCGAGCTTGATCGGGCTTTTGCAGACGGGGATGAAGAGGATGACGATGGGGAAGGTGGGGTGCTTGCGCGTGTCTAGTTGGGTCGCTGTACGCGTGGCTGTATAGGTTTGTTGTATAGAACAGAACAAAGTCCTCACATGGCTCTAGAAGCTAGATGAGGACTTTGTTCTAGTCCCGAAGGTAGCGCATACGGGATTCGAACCCGTGGTCTCCGCCTTGAGAGGGCGATGTCCTAGGCCGCTAGACGAATGCGCCATAGCTGATTATACATCCTCAGTCGTTCGTTGCGGCTTCTATAATAACGCTTCACCTCACGCTTGTCAATAGTAGTTTTTGTTGAGATTGTGGCTGATCCGCACCCAGCCGCAACCTCAACATCATGTTTCAGTTCATCTGCGCAGGTCAACCCGCATAGGCTCACCTTTGTGCTTGAAGGTAAAGGCTAAGCGCGTCCAGCCATCGGGCCAATGAGGATTGGTTGTAGATCCTTCTGGGGTGAGACGCAGACCAGCAAAGCCGAAAATAGCGGCCTGCCACAGTGCTCCCGAGCAGGCAACATGAATGCCCTCTGGCGTGTTGCCGCGCAGGTTTTCCAGGTCAATCAATGCTCCCTTCATAAAGAGTTCGTATGCCTCTTTTACCTTGCCCAACTCACAGGCCACTATCACATGAAATGCTGGTGTGAGTGATGAGCCATAGTCATGATCGGTAATTGGATAGTAGTAATCCCAGTTGACGCGTTTTGTCGCGAGATCAAATTCTTGATCGAGAACCGTCAGCAGCATCAGGACGTCAGCTTGTTTGATGAAGCGGTACTTCTGTATCTCTCTCACGCCGAGAATCCCCTGGTAGGAATCTGTGCGCCCCTTGTATTTCTGTTGGTCCAATGGCTCAAGCTCAAAGAAGTCATCGAACTGCTCGAAGAGACCACTTTGCCTATCTTCTAGAATCCGTATGTGCTTCGCGACATCCTGCCAGTGATCAAGGCGCTGCACAGTCAGATCGAGTTGCTGCTCCAACTGTGCAGCTTTGCGTGGGGCTGTGTGCTGCAGCCAGTGCCAGATATCGAGCGCGACACGGATATTCCAACGCGCCATGTAGTTAGTAAAGACGTTGTTGTTGACATGTTCATGCCACTCGTCGGGGCCGATGGCGTTGGTGATCTCATAGTCATTATGCTGCGTGTTTTTCTGCGCTCGACTAGCCCAAAACATGGCTGTACTGAGCACAATCTCTGCCCCGTAGTCTTGCATGAGCTGATCATCTCCTGAAACGGTCCAGTACTGCCATGTAGCATAGGCAATACTGGCTGAGATATGCAGTTCCAGGGAACCATTCAAAACGGCGATAAGCTCGCCCGTTTCGGGGTGAAGAATCGCTGCTGGGGTGGCCTCCTGACCACTCAGTGTGCTCTCCCAGGGATATTGTGCTCCTTCGTAGCCACTGCTTGCAGCCTTCTTACGTGCTTCTGGCAGGAGGTGGTAACGGTACATGACGAGGTTGCGTGCGATAGTGGGCAGAGTGTAGACGAAGAAGGGCAGCATGAAAATCTCGGTGTCATGGAAAATATGACCACGATAGCCGAAGCCAGTCATGCCTTTGGCGGCGATGCTGTAGCGGTCGTCATGTGAGGAAGCATTGATGCGTAGTTGGTAGATGTTGTAGCGCATGCCAAGCTGTGCGTTGGCGTCACCTTCGATAATCACATCTGCGTTCTGCCAGAATTGATGCCATGCCTCTTGATTTTTGGCCTGCAGCGCATCGAAAATGACGCGAGTTGCTGCGATCAGTTGCTGGTGATGCGTACGTGCAGCTTGCACAGGTTCGACGCCATCGCGTGAGGTGTACATGACGACGACTTTGTCTGCCGTAACTGTCGCGCCAGGCTCGAGTGTGCCGTGTAGCATACTACATGGTGCAATGTATGGGAGCACAAACTCCTCATGGAACCCTTGCGACCGCGTGCCAAAGCTCATAGTTTGTGCAAGCCGCACCAATGTCGTCTTTGTCTGTGTGTAGAGCCAGAGCACCTCACCCTCTCGTCCCTGGTCAAGCGTTTCCCAGTGCATGAGGTCATAGTTACCTACTGCTGTATTGAAGTTTGACCATAACGCGATGTCTAGGGGTTCGTCGTTCTGCTGGTCTGCCGTCACACTATAGCGAATAGCCGCTACGTGCTCGTCAGCTAGGCTGGCAATGCGCTCGCTAGTGATATGGACACGCACACCTTGCCTACTTTCCCAATCTACAGTGCGACTGAGTATACCATTGTGCATGTCCAGACTACGCTGGTAGCCAAGGATTGTCCCTCTGTCGAGGCGAAAGTGTTCTCCATTGATGAGCAAGCCAATCGGCGTCCAATCGGGGACGTTTGCCAGTTCCTCTTTGGCAATAGCAACACTATCAAAAACGCCATAGAGTAAGGTTGCTGGGTTTGCCCTGAGATAGCCCTCTTCAAATGTGCCTCGTGTGCAGAAATATCCATTGCCGACGGTATAAACCGTTTCCTGGCTATGTAGTTTCTTTGGGGTGGGGTCGAACCTCTCCTCGCTTATGCGCCAAAGATTCACAAAAATCTTCCTCCCTCGTGGTGATTGGGCATTAGTCCAGTATCGCTTGCAGACGTTTGTTAGCAAGAGATGGTACCACCTTATCGGCCTTATGGAAGCGTTCCCGTGGGCCAATACCGAGCGCTTGCATTCCAGCGGCTTTAATGGCGTCAACGCCAACATCTGCGTCCTCGACCCCCAGGCATTGCGAAGTAGGAGTAGAGACAAGCCCGGCAGCAAAGACAAAGATATCGGCAGCAGGTTTGCCATGACTGACGGAGTACCCATCGGCAACACCGTCAAAGTAATGTGCCATATCTATGGCTTTGAGCACAGTCCAGCAGTTTTTGCTAGAAGAGGCTATCGCCGTTTTAATGCCTGCATGCCTGATCTCATCCAGCAGTTCCCTCCCTCCCTCTACTACTTCCTTGGGGGTCATAGTCTTGATAAGTTCGTTATAGTAGCGGTTTTTACGCTCCATCATCTCCTGTATTTGCTCTTCGGAGACTGTACGTCCCTTGAGCAAGTACAGCAGTGAATTGCGCCGATCAACGCCACGTAGATATGCATCGTTCTCTTCGTGTGTAAATGCAATCCCTTCGTCGTCGGCAAGATGTTTCCATGCCTGATAATGATATTCCGAGGTGTCTGTCAATACGCCATCTAGGTCAAAGATGATAGCTTTTGGTTTTTGCATCGCAAGGAGCTCCTGTTATTGAGAAATACTGTTTCTCTCCTCTATCGTATGAACAAGAGACGAGAACATGGGCTAGAGCAATGGACGCACAGCGGCATAGCGGTCGGCGAACTGCATCATTTTGCAGGGCTTCAATGATAGCATGAGAAAGTTCAGGATGCAATAGGAACAGCGAGATACTCGCGTCGCGCACGCGTGGGTGCTCGCATTGGGCTAAGCGCTTCACCAGCATGACAGCGGAATGCAGATCGCGAGCTACGTCGCCGGGGTGGAGAGGACGAGTGGTACCTACGAGATAGTCGATTCCCCATGTACGCAAGATGCTGATAAGGGTGTCAGCCTCATCCCATGCAACATCGACGGCGCTTGGGTTGCTTGAGCTGGAACTCATTCTGCACTCTTCTCTGTACTACCTGTTTCTTTGTCCTCCATTCTATCACGTCTATAATGATAGAATAGTAGCTAACGCGTTTGCGGATGAGGGAGATCGCTTTGTCTAAAGTCTATGCCACTGATCGTGCATCGCTAGAGCGTGATTGTGACGTGCAGTTCTTCATCGCCACTGGGCCAGGTGGGCAACACCGTAACAAAGTTGAGACCGGTGTGAGGCTTACTCATCGTCCAAGCGGTATCAGTGTGACTGCCGCTGAGCGCCGTTCACAGCATGCCAACCGTGAAGCCGCCTTTGCGCGCATGGCCCAGCACCTGCAAGAGATGCAATATGTTCAGGCTCCACGCCAGCCGACACATGCTACCGAGGCAGGTCGTCTGCGTCGGCTCGAAGCAAAACGTCATACAGCGATGGTGAAAAGACAGCGCTCTACATCAGCAGAAAAAATGGAGGAGTAATGATACCTGTATTCTCACAATTCAGATGGCGAGTTTCAATGTTTACAGCAATGCTGCTAGCGGGCCTATCCACAGTGTTTGCTCTTGCGTTGCCTCTCTCTGCCTCGGGGGCTGTAGAGCTTGTGCAAGTTAGTAGTGACCCATACGCTAACAGTACAAGCCAGCATCAGGACGAGGTCGAGCCAGACACTTATGCTTTCGGTTCAACAATTGTATCTGCCTTCCAGGTTGGGCGCTTCTACGATGGTGGAGGCTCCGACATCGGCTGGGCAACATCTAATGACTCCGGTAGGACATGGACGCATGGCTATCTACCGGGTACGACTGTGTATGCGACACCATCTGGACCGTATGATCGGATCAGTGATCCAGCGGTGGCCTATGATGCTGCGCATAAGACGTGGCTTATTTCTTCCCTTGTTATTAAAGACGAGTTGGGGACGAATATTGGTGTGGGCGTGATTGTAAGTCGCTCGACCGATGGCGGTTTCACATGGCAGAGTCCCGTTGTGGTAGGCCTGGCTGGTCCAAAGTCTTTCTATGACAAAGACTGGATCGTCTGTGATGATCATGCACACAGTCGCTTCTATGGTCACTGCTACGTTGAGTGGGATGATGCGAATAGCAATGGCCGGATTTTGATGAGTGCTTCCACTGATGGCGCAAAGACCTGGGGCAGTCCACTGAGTCCCGCTCACCAGAACTTCTTTGGCATTGGGGGTCAGCCTCTCGTACAGCCCAACGGTACCGTGGTCGTGCCTATCACGTCGTCTGCGACGCAAAGTAGCATCGTCGCTTTCTCCTCGGCCAATGGTGGTGCGAGTTGGAGTAGCGCTGTAACGGTTGCTCAAATTTTTATTTTTACTGAAAATGCCACTATGCGCGATGGCACAAATCTTGTTTCTGCCGAGATTGATGCTGCGGGCAAGATATATGTTGTATGGTCGGACTGTCGTTTTGAACCTCACTGCTCCACTGAGTATGGCAGTGCCAACGATATAGTGATGAGTACCTCAACCGATGGCACAACGTGGTCAGCCCCCCAACGTATTCCGATTGATCCAGTGGGTGGCGGCGTCAATCATATTATTCCCGGTATTGGAGTGGATAGATCGACTTCGGGCAGCCAGGCTCACCTGGCGCTTACTTACTATTACTTCTCGAATGCAGCCTGTTTCACCTATAACTGTCAACTCTACGTAGGATTCATCTCCTCAACTAGTGGTGGGGCAAGTTGGAGCGACAGGGAACAGTTGGCAGGACCAATGCGCATGCCTTGGCTGCCTGATACCTCTAGCGGCTTTATGGTCGGGGATTACATCTCCACATCTATCGTGCATAGCATGGCTTATACTGTATTTGCTGTAGCCACGTCTCCCAGCGACGAGCATTTGAATGAGGAGATGTACACTGCACAAGATCTGACCGTGGTGGGTGGTTCAGTAACCGCACAACACGATGCTGTGTTCGTGACCTCTACCTCTGGCTCAGTAGTTCCTCTTGTCCGTAAGGTCTACTAGTGCATGGTTACATTGCCCTTCCTGCAAGGAGGAGCAGTAGCACGGCCAAAAATCTCCCAGGGTACCGCCCTGGGAGATTTTTGGGCTTTTTCTTGAAAAAGCTGATGTTGAGAAATATACTCATATACCGTGATACAGTTCATTTTTTCTAGGAGCGCGAGCAGTTATGCTTGTTTCAAGGTCAATCAAGGGAGAGAGAAGAGCCATGAAAAAACTTATTCTTGTGACGCTTGTGCTCATTATAGCCCTGGGAGCTTGGGGCTCAGTCATCATTACCTATGCTACTACTCCCCACACTATACCGGTGCCGACCCCAGCGCCTATACCCACGCAACCATCGCAGAGTAAAGAGCTACCGGTGACCCCTGTAGACTCTGCGAAGGGGAATATAGTGTATCATGGCAGCAGTAGTCTTCCCGAGGTCGCTCTCACCTTTGACGATGGTCCTAGCCTCTACTATACTCCCCAGGTGCTCACCATTCTGCACCAGTATGGAGTCCATGCCACGTTTTTCACGATAGGGGAAAATGTGCGGCTGTATCCTGAATTGGTGCAGCAAGAATACTATGCGGGACATGTCATTGGCAACCATAGTTGGGATCATCCATATTTGACGCAGCGCTCGGCGGCGTCTGTGTACAGTGAATTAAGCAGAACGGGCGATATGATACAACAAACCATCGGCATACGACCAACCTTGTTTCGTCCTCCATATGGAGCAATAAATGCACAAGTGGAATTTCAAGCTTCCCGGTTGGGGCTTATCTCTGTTGTCTGGAACGTTGATACACGTGACTGGGATCAGCCACGCAGCACCGAGAGTGTTATCATCAACAACGTGCTCAAGGGGGTGAGCAACGGGAGTATTGTCCTGATGCATGACGCGGGTGGTAATCGTTCGCGTACCATAGCTACTCTCCCAAAGATTATTGTCGCCTTGCGGCAGCGCGGCTATCAACTGGTGACTATTTCTCAGTTGCTGAGCGATATGCAAACGGGTGGTACAGGCTACATGCATGTGTTGACCAAAGATGTTGCATAATCCGCTCAGGATCCCCTGGTTATGTGGCCAAGACAACGATAGCTAGCTCATTCCCTCTTATGCTGCTGCAAGGATCTTCTTTTCTGAACAAGTTCTAAACACAACCACTTGACAAGCCATAGCTCATGGTTTACAGTATTGCAAGTGTCATGTATGAAATCGAATATGTGACATGCTGATGTCACATATTGTCATTGCAACTAATGAACACTGTTGTAGCATATCAAAACAGACACTTGACAAGCCGCAATTCATGTGCTATATTTTAACAGTGACGTAACGCAAATTTCATATATCGCATGACAAATGTAGATATATTGGTATGTTAATGTAACAGACTTTCTGTTACTTTTGTCAAACAGATGGCTTGACAAGATGTAATTACTGTGTTGCAGTGCTATTAGCACAACAGTATGAGGTCAATGCATTGCATAATAATGTTGATGCATTGTCACTACAATGTAGTGAGTGTGCTTGTAGTACGTACACGGAGCGTTGCTGCTATGTACAGTGAGCGCTTTTCGCCTACACTCTGGAACTGCTAAGCGACAGTTTCTTGTCAAGATTTTTGCTGCACAAGCATATTTTCTTGACTGTGTGCTGTATGTGGAAAGCTTCATTATTTTGAACAAAGCGGCACGAGGTTGCGCTAAAAGTGAGGCATCTATGACGACATCTCCGCGTCCGATCTTTCGTGATCGTGCGATCAAACATTACCTTCAGGGGCGGCAGAAGGATGTGTTACCGCATTTGATTGCTCCACCGATATTTTTGTTGCTCTGGATGCTACTGATCTTGCTTCTGGTCGCACTGGTCTTGATGTTGCCAGGACTTCATGGACTGATTGGAGGGTAATGGATGCAATCTCAGGCCTCTACGCAGCAAGAGCCTACACAAACTCCTCGACGGAGGCTCTGGGTAGCTTTGCCAAAACTATGGCAGCGAAGAGTACCACAGATCATGCAGATGAGTGCCGTTGAATGTGGTGCTGCCTGCTTGGCGATGATTCTGAACTACTATGGTCGCAAAGTGAGTATCTCCGAGGTACGTGAGCGCTGTGGGATTGGGCGTGATGGTCTTTCTGCACTCAGTATCGTCAGAGTGGCTCGCGATTATGGGCTGCGTGTCAGGGCAGTCTCACTGCAAAAGAATGATTTTCGTTTTGTGCGCCTTCCAGCTATCGTCCATTGGGCGTTTGATCACTATCTGGTCGTCGAGCGCTGGTCTGTCAAACATGTCGAAGTGGTTGATCCTGCAGCGGGGCGAATGCGTCTGACTGCTGAAGAGTTTGAGACCAGTTTTACTGGGATAGTGATCCTGCTCGAACCCGGCCCGCACTTTATTCGTCAGAATCCCTTGCCACAGGTGAACTTGCGTGCCTATGTGGGGAATTGTCTCAAACAGGCTCCCTGGGCCTTTGTGCAGATACTGGCAGCCTCCCTGCTCCTACAACTGTTTGGACTGAGTATCCCTCTGCTCACTAAAGTGGTGGTGGACCATGTCATTCCTTTTCACCTACAGTCCGTCATTCCACTGCTGGGTGTCGGTATCCTGATCCTGGCACTCTCGCAACTGGTCACGTCACTACTACGAGCAAT
Source organism: Ktedonobacteraceae bacterium (assembly GCA_019240835.1). Taxonomy (GTDB): domain Bacteria; phylum Chloroflexota; class Ktedonobacteria; order Ktedonobacterales; family Ktedonobacteraceae; genus JAFATZ01. Next base: position 881 of record JAFAXQ010000170.1, on the reverse strand, counting down.
CTTGCTGGTCTACTTGCAGGCACACGTGGATATGTATATGATGCTCGGCTTCTTTGAGCATCTTTTGTCGTTGCCGCTGCGTTTCTTTCAGCAGCGCTCAAGCGGTGATATCCTCAGCCGGCTGAGTAGCAATACAGTGATTCGTGACACACTGAGCAACCAGCTCGTTTCCACAGTTCTGGATGGCAGTTTCGTGATTGTCTACCTGCTTATTCTGTTCTGGCAATCAGGTATATTCGGTCTGCTGGTACTGGTCATTGGCTTGCTCCAAGTGCTCCTGCTGTTTGCTACGAATCGTCCTTTACATGAGCTATCGATGCGCGAGTTGATAGCCCAGGGGAGATCACAAGGCTACGTGTCTGAATCCCTGGTTGGTATCGTGTCGCTCAAAGCGGCTGGCGCGGAACAGCGCGCCTTCCAGCACTGGTCTAATTTGTTTTTCGATCAACTGAACGCCTCGCTGGGCCGTAACACGCTTTCGTCGCTCATCGATACAGTGATGGCTCTGTTACGTACCTTTTCGCCGCTGGTCTTACTGTGGGTAGGTGTGATACTAGTGCTCAATGGAACGATGCCCGTGGGCACGATGCTGGCTCTCAACGCGCTGGCAATAGCCTTCCTTACCCCGCTCGCCTCACTGGTGAGTAGCGGACGGCAACTGCAACTGGTGCGTTCGCATCTTGAACGTCTTACTGATGTGATGGAAGCTGAGCCGGAGCAAAACCTGCAGTTTGTGCATCAACCACCCAGACTGATGGGGAGTATTGCATTGGAGCATGTCAGTTTCCGCTACAGCCCTCACTCGCCCGATGTCTTGAAGGATATTGACCTAAGCATAGAACCGGGGCAACGGGTAGCCATTGTGGGGCGCACGGGGTCGG
>JAFAXQ010000156.1 GCA_019240835.1 Ktedonobacteraceae bacterium | reverse complement strand
TGCCCTGGTCGATGTGGAGGTGTTTATGGAAAGAAAAGCAAGTGTACAAGCAGATGTTTTGAAAGGTGCTACGGTTCAGCCTTTGCTTCTGACTATTCCTCAAGTGATGCAGTGCATGGGGTTGGGTCGTAACAAAGTCTATGACCTGATCCAGAAAGAGGGCCTACCTGTCTTGCGTTTTGGGCGAGCGGTGCGTATTTCGCACAAGGCATTGCAGGAGTGGTTGGAGCGGCGTGAACAAGGCAGCGTGGTTCTACAGCGAACAGCTTGAGAGGTTACTTATGGGAAGACGCAAAAAGCGTGCAGACGGTGAGGGCTGCGTGTTTCGCAAACGCGCTGATTTGTGGGGTGCTTACATCGAGACGGAGGACGGTAAGAGGAAGTACTTTTATGCTAAATCACAGCAGAAGGTACTAGAAAAACTGGACGCTGCTCGTGAGGAGAAACGGCGGGGGACGCTAGTGATTGCTCCTCAGCAGACAGTAGCTCAGTATCTTGCGTACTGGCTTGAGCACACGGTAAAGGATGGGGTCCGCCCACGAACATATGAGCGGTATGAGGCGATTGTACGCCTACATATTGTGCCTGTGCTTGGGAAGGTGAAGCTACAAGCGCTTACTCCTCAATATGTACAGACGCTCAAGTCTAAGAAGCTAAAAGAGGGCTTATCGTCGACTACTGTTAGCGCTATACACGAGATGCTGCACAAGGCTCTGGATGATGCTATGAAGATGGGGTTGATCGCTCGGAATGTGTGCGAGATTGTTTCTCCTCCCCGTAAGCAGCATAAGGAGATCCACCCGCTTACGGCAGAGCAGTCTCGAAAATTGTTGAACGCTGCAAAAGGCCATCCACAAGAGGCTCTTTTTGTGCTGGCTCTGGCTACCGGTATGCGTCGAGGTGAGCTGCTTGGTTTGAAATGGCAAGACATTAACTTTACTACAGGTGTGCTTCATGTTCAGCGTGCTCTCAGTCGGTTGCCGACGCAAATGGGGAGGGAGAGAGGTGATCTGTATGTTGAGGCGGAGCCGAAGACGAGAAGCAGCAGACGAAGCATAGCATTGCCGCATTTTGCGGTGGAGGCGCTCAAACAGCATCGCATGCGCCAGGGGGAAATGAGGCGGGCTGCTGCTGATGCCTGGGAAGAGCATGATTATGTCTTCTGTACGCCTCTAGGTAGGCATCTTAATCCTGGTCATGGGGTGCTTGTACAGTTGAAAATGCTGTTGAAGAAAGCTGGTCTACCGGATGTTCGTTTTCACGATCTCAGGCACAGCGCGGCTACGTTGCTGTTGAGCAACGGTGTGCATCCCAAGGTGGTGCAGGAGATACTGGGGCACAGCGAGATTAGCATGACGATGGACATCTACTCTCATGTACTGCCGACAATGCAAAGGGAGGCGATGGATAGGTTGAACCAGGAGTTTTCTATAATAGAGGAGGAAGAGGCTGGGAAGAGTGGGGACGAGGAAGACGATGGTGGCGGCGCTGTGCCTGCCTATGCGTAAGCGTGGGTAGTTGTTGCACTAGTTGTTGCACTGAGCGGTAGCGGCAAAAAACATGCAAGCCTGGGGGCTTGTTAGAAGCGGCTTCAGGCTTGCGCCTCTGTGCCAAAGACAACACAGAGTGCCAAGGGACGGAATCGAACCGACGACACCAGCATTTTCAGTGCTGTGCTCTACCAACTGAGCTACCTTGGCGCGGGTACCACTATAGCATGTCTTTCTGATCACGTCAAGCCCCATTTGATGCTGAGTTTTTCGCTACCAGAGTGACTTAGAAGTATATATGTTGCACTGGCGCGTTTAGGGCTATACCCCACATGTACTAGCACAACACTGTGAAACACTCATTGACAGCATCACACTTGACGGTGTATACTTCTTCATGAAAATGAAAATAATTCTCATTATTAGGGTAGCCTAATCATGAAAGAGACGTTAAACCTCAACGCACAAGCAGTGCTTGAGGCTGTACACACAGCCCCAAGTCACCCAACGGCTTTGCAGATATACGAGACTGTGAAGCATACGCGACCACACATTGGCCTAGCGACTGTCTATCGTATTCTCCACTTGCTGGTGGGGCAGCAATATATAAAAGAGCTGAGGTACAGCGACGAGAGTTGTCGCTACGATGCCAAAACTGCACGCCACGATCATGCGGTCTGCATGGCTTGTGGTGGTCTCTTCGATCTGCCCGTCGCAGTCGACCTCCCGCACGAGGCACTAGAACATGCTGCACAGACTGTGGGCATGCAACTAGCTTCGCACGAAGTGAGACTGTATGGGTATTGTCCTTCGTGTCAGCAACAGAATCACTGATATAGAGAATGCTCTTCTCGTTGCTTTTTATATACTAAAGGAGTCTGCTATGTCACTAGAACAGGATACACAAGACAATCCTGTCGCTTCAAGCAACATACAACCAAGCAGTGTAGAAAATCATGCGCATGTCTCTCCTGAAGTCGTAGAGACACCAAAAACGATAAGAGAGCAAATTGCGGAGCTTTTTATCGCAGCTACTTCAAAAGATGATAAGTCACGTCACTTTTTGCTACGCGTTGTGCAGCCTGGCCTGGCAGGACTGATGGACGGCTCGGTTTCGACCCTGGCACCTATCTTTGCTACTGCCTTTGCCACCCAGCGCCCATTCACAGCCTTCCTCGTTGGTATGGCGGCTGCTACAGGTGCAGGTATCAGCATGGCTTTCTCAGAAGCACTCTCCGACGATGGCGAGTTAACCGGGCGTGGAAGTCCCGTCGTGCGTGGTGCCATTACCGGGTTGATGACCTTCTTTGGTGGCTCGCTGCACACATTGCCTTTCTTAATCACCCATTTGCAGTTCGCACTGCTGACGGCCTACTTCGTTGTGGCCTTTGAATTGGTTGCTATTGCAGCTATTCGTCATCGCTACTTCGGTACAAGCTGGTGGCTTTCAATCTTCCAGGTCGTCGGAGGGGGCGCGCTCGTCTTTGCCGCCGCTGTCATTTTCGGACATGCTTGATGGGTATTGCTGGTCAAGAGAGACTTGAAGGAAAAGGGAAAGCAGAGCATCTCGCCATCGTCGGCGGTTCCAACTGTAGCTCATGCTACAGTTGGCATAGAAATGTTTGTGTGTTGCGGGTACCGCCTGCAGGACGGTTAGGGATTCAATGCTTCTTCGATAGCGTTGATTAGCTCAAGAGTGCCAAACGGTTTACGTAGGCCGGGGAGATGGCGTTTCGCCATCTCATCCAGTGGAGGCTTCGCGCTTACCATAATAGCCGGAATATGCTCCTGCCCCTGTGTACTTTGTACAAGGTCATACAGTTCAATGCCGTTCATTCCTGGTAGATCATAGTCTAGCAGGAGCAGATGCGGTTTATTCTCGCCAATCACGCGCATCATCTGAGAGCCTTCCGCTAGGTGAATAACGCGATAAGGTGTATAATCGGTGATGGTTTTGGTGATGATGATGCTGAAAATATAGTTATCCTCAATGAGCAGAATAGTTTTCTGTTCGGTCGCTTCGGCGATGGCCGAAGGTGCTTGTTCATAGTGCATGAGTAGCTCCACCTCTGCTTATCTACATGTATTGGGGTAAGCCAAGACAAGTGTTAAAGCAAGCATACGGCAGAGGCGCTGTTTCGTCTAGCCTTTCTGGTACTATTGGTTTGCCTGGTGGAGTCTGCACACTCAGCCTATGCTCTTTTGGAAAAGAAGCTCATGAAGCCCACGCCACATCTTCTCCCCCACCTCTTGAAAGCCATTCTTACGGTAGAGATGTAATGCAGCTTCCTGCAGAGTAGAAGTGGACACGTGTAATGTCTTATAGTCTAATGTCACTGCTTGCTGCTCCAGCGCCGATAGTACAGCTTGGCCGAAGCCGTGTCCCTGCATATCGGGGTGTACGCGCATCCTTTTGATCTCAGCATCTTCAGCACTAAGCTGAAGTAATGCACCCATCGCAACAATGCGTCCCTCGTATACACCCACCAGAAATGCACCGTGATTGTGTAGGTAGAAGCCCTCAATATCGCGCATATCATCGTCCCACGGCCCATCGCCAGTATAGGCACCCACCTGTTGCAATGCCTGCACATGTAGATTCCATACAATCTCATAGTCGGCAGGCTGATAGCATCTGATCTCCAGCACCTTCTCCTCCTGTCTCAACGGCCAGAACGCACTTGCAGCCTACGCAGTATAGCATCGACGGTCACAGCGATTACCAGCACGGCCCCCTCGATCATCTCTTTTACGTTTACTGGCTGGCTCTTTAAGGTGAGACCGTTCTCCAAACTACCAATAATAAGCACGCCTAGCACAATAGACCAGACTGAGCCACGTCCGCCGAAGAGGCTCACGCCGCCGATTACTGCTGCTGCAATAGCATCAAGTAGCAGGGTCGGGTTAATCTGGCTTGCCACTGCATTTGCTCGTGAGGCTGCTACGACTCCGCCAATGGCAGCAAGTAATGAGCAGAGGGTAAAAAGGACAATCCGTATAGCAACAACGTTAATCCCAGCTCGTCGAGCTGCTTCAGCGTTGCCTCCGACCGCGTAGACGTGTCGACCAAAGCGCGTTTTCGTCAAGATCAGCCAGAAGAGTAAGATTAAGGCAAAAAGGATGGCGGTTGAGTTGGGAATACCGAAGTAGCTTTCAAAAAGTACTACCGCACCCTCAACCAATGCAACAGCAAGCACTAGTTGCAAGACAAGTTGTGCAAGAGGTACGATGCTGAGCCCGGCACCTTTGCGTCTCACATAGTTAAGAATGACAGCGCCAAGATAAACTAGCAAAGCCAGGGTTGGCAGACCGATACCGAGAGTATCTGTGAGAAAACTGGTAGGAGTACCGGCGATGGAAAGGATGAAGTCGTTACGGATGATGAGTGTACTCTGGCCAGCCAGTAGAGTGAGTAGAAGTCCAGCGTACGCTATGGAACCTGCTAGCGTCACAATAAATGATGGAACGCGTACAACTGCGACAAAGATACCGTCGACGAAGCCAACCAGGGCACCTGTCAACAAAGCAGCAGCGATAGCGACCCAGGCAGGAAGCCCAGCACGCTCCGAAAGTACTGCCATAACAACGGAGCAGAGCGTACTTACGGATGCCAGGGAGAGATCAATTTCCCCAATCAGCAACACAAAGGTAGAGCCGAGACTCAGTAGACCGATAGTGGCAATCTCTTGTACTAATTCGCTGAAATTGCGTGGTGAAAGAAAAATGCCACCTGTTGTGATTGCAAAGTACACCACAATTATAATAAGTGTGGCCAGCACAGGAAGAAAGCCCAGATCACTGCGCAACCCTTGCCTCAGTGTCCGGCGTGACATATATGAAGGTAGCTTACTCACCAAACTCTGCTCCCGTAATCGCTGCTATAACCCGCTCTGGCGTAGTAGATTTGACATCGAACGTGGCAACTCTGCGCCCAAGCCGCAGCACAATCACACGATCAACTACTTCAAAGACATCCGCTAGATTGTGTGAGATAACAACTATGGCTAGACCCTGATCGCGCAGCCGACAGATGAGATCAAGTACCTGGCGCGTTTGAGCTACCCCAAGTGCTGCTGTTGGCTCATCAAGCAGGACTACCCTGGCATTTCGTAGGATGGCCTTGGACACGGCTATTGATTGGCGCTGACCACCAGAAAGTGAAGCCACAGGCGAGCGGAGCGAGGGAATTTTCACGTCCAGCGTGCGTAGCACTTCCAACCCGCGTTGTTCCATCTCAATCTCCTTGAGGAAGCGCATTGCAGAAAACTCCTCGCGGCCCAAAAAGAGATTGGCAACGACATCGAGGTTATCGCAGAGGGCAAGATCCTGGTAAACCGTCTCAATGCCCAAACGAGTAGCCACTTGCGGGCTGGTGATTTTCACGGGTTGCCCCTCTACCAAAATTTCACCAGAGTCGGGGGGTCCCACACCCGATATTACTTTGATCAATGTTGATTTACCAGCACCATTATCTCCGACAAGGCCAACAACTTCACCGCCATAGACTTCAAAATCTACATTGCTAAGGGCATGTACAGCTCCAAAGGATTTATGAATACCGCGCATGAGGAGCCGTGGTTCGCCATGTGGCAGTGCGGCAGATGACATTAGACCCTCCTATGAAGCCCATGTTTATGGGCAGATGCCATTTGTATTGGTTCCACGAGGGAGACCCGAGCATATATCGCTCTTCGTCACAAAACCATCGGCCAGTACCGTTGAGGCAATATTGCTCTTGTCAACTGCCACAGCAGTTTCAAGGATTGCGGGGATTGGCGTACCATCAGAGGTCTTAACGGTAGTGCCATTGGTGAGCGAAGAGGTATTACTCCCATTGCTTATGGCAGCAACAAGCTTAGCAGTGTCATTAGCCTCTTTCGCGATGGCCTTATACACAGTCATTGTTTGGTCGCCAGTAAGGATGTTCTGGATGCCTGCAACGGTCGCATCTTGACCAGTAACAAGCACTTTTCCATTAAGATGCTGCGCTTTGAGCGAGGCGATCACTGAGTTAGCCATACCGTCATTGGCAACATAGGCAATCTGAATATTATTCTGGTTTGCGGTCAAAGCACTATCCATCTCAGTGCGTGCGGTGTCATTGTTCCAATCAGGAGTGAACTGATCATACACCTTTTTGAGTGTGCCATTAGCGAAGAGTGGCTGGAGCTTACTCGATGCGCCCTGGTCGAGCAGAATGGCATTGTTGTCTGTCTGTGAACCTTTAATCATCACAAGATTGGTGTGACTGGGCTGAACGTAGTCCTTGTAGTGATCTACAATATAGTGGCCTTGCAGTTCACCCACCTGTACGCCGTCAAACGAGACATAGTAGGCAAGGTCCTTGGACTGGATAAGACGATCATAGGCGATCACCGGTACGCCCTGTGCCTTGGCTTTGGCCACGATAGCAGACGCCGCCTGGCTATTCTGTGGTGCTACTACCAGGATACAGTCACCCTTCGTTAGACCAGCATTGGCCTGATTTTGCTGCTCATCTGAATTGCCTTCAGCGTTGTTGTAATCTACTGTGGCACCGGGTAGCTCTTTGGTAATAGCTTGTGTCAGCAGTGGCCTATCCTTACTATCCCAACGGGCCGAGGTAGCCGTCTCGGGCAAGAGAACGCCAATCTTCTTACAGCCTTTACCAGCGTTGATACTACCACCACCACCATTAGCACTACCGCAGGAAGTAAGTACCAGGGTGAGTATGAGAATGCCGATAATCATAGGAAGCATACTACGCTTTTGCATAAATAACTTCATTACTTCACCTTTCGTGCATTGAACATTTCCCAGTGGAGCACTCTGCACTTCCCTGTGCATACTAGCTTCGGCGCGGCAGAGCTGCTATGAATGTGCCAGCCACTTTCACATCACCGTTCTGATCGACGGCCTGCACTTTGCCAGCGATACGCGCCTCACCATCTGCCTCATATTTTTCGGTCACAGTCCCTGTGCATGTGATTACATCGTCGATACGTGTCATGCCCTTGAAGCGCACACCAAACTTGCGCAGTGTAGTTGGCCCTGCATAGTCGCTCAACAACTGTCCCACGAAGCCCATGATGAGCATACCGTGGGCGATGATGCCGCCAGTGCCGATCATCTCGCCAACTTTAGGGTCGGTGTGCAAGGGATTGAAATCGCCGGAAGCGCCAGCGTAGCGCACGAGTTGCAGGTGTGTGATGGGAGATTTGACCAGTTTCGGCAACTCGTCGCCAACCTGTACGTCCTCATAGTAAAGTTTCTGCGAAGCCTGGGTATTCGTCGTCATGGCATCCTCCTGGTCCGCGCTATTCACGTACAACAAGTGTAGTACGAGCGTTCAGGACGGGTTGATTGTGTTGGTTGGTGTAGCGGGTCTCTGTAGTGATAATGTCCATCGAGGAGCCGTTTTTGCCACGACGACTTTTGCCGTCGACGATGGTAGTCACCCCCGTAAGTACATCATCTGGATGAATAGGTGCCAGATACTCGTACTCCTCTTCGCCGTGCAGAATACGCGTGACATTAACACCGATCTTTGCCAGTTCGCCATTGCGCTGTAGGTCGCTCCAGAAGCTGAACATAGTCGGTGCGGTAGGAAAGAGAGGCACGTCGCCGTAATCGGCAGCTTGGGCCGCTTCACGACTGTGGTAAATAGGATTCGCGTCTCCTATCGCCAGGGCTAATTCGCGTATTTTGTTACGATGGACCTCAGTGGTGAAGGGGGGAAAGCTGTGGCCGATTTTGCTTTTATCGAACATGCTGGTGCTCCTTCTCTGGAGGTTTGTCTCTTAAACAAAGGATGCTTATTGCGCACTCAGTATGTGCTTTTTGCATTAGATTGTCAAGTTGTGCATCTTATCACGCCATACCCTCCAGTTCTCCTTTTGGATCCCGCATCATCAACTCCGGCACAGCCCGGTGTGGGTCGAGCCCTTCAAATAAGACAAGGCTGAGCTGCCTGGTAATGGGCATCTCGACGTTGTAACGGGCAGCCAGTTGCAGGGCTGCTTTGGTGGTGGTGACGCCTTCGACGACCGTGCGGGCCGATTTCAAGATGTCTGCCAGCTTTTCTCCGGCACCAAGGCGACGCCCGAGTTGTTGGTTGCGGCTTAGAGGGCTGGCGCAGGTGGTGATGAGGTCGCCCATACCCGCAAGGCCGGCGAAGGTGAGAGGATGGGCACCCGCTGCTATACCCAGGCGTGATATCTCCGCTAGGCCACGTGTAATGAATGCAGCTTTTGCGTTCTCGCCGTAGCCGATACCATCATTAATACCTGCACCGATGGCGATAATGTTTTTGAGTGCGCCTGCCAATTCAACGCCAGTAACGTCGCCAGTACTATAGACGCGGAAGTGAGCAGTGCTTAGCAGATCACGGATGCGAACGGCAACCTCTTTGTCCTGGGCAGCGACAACAACGGCTGTAGGTTTTTCCTGTGCCACTTCGCGTGAAATGCTAGGGCCGCTTAGTGCGCCTATATACCTTTGCGCTTGCGGCAATGTTTCGGCTACGATCTGGGTCATACGCTTGAGGCTGCCGATCTCAATGCCCTTGCTTGCACTTACTAGCAAACAGTGGCGTTCTACGTAGGGAGCTAATAGGCGCAGGTTCTCACGCATGCGCTGCGAAGGAGTGACAAGAAGTAGCATATCTTTCTGTTGAACGGCTTCCTTGACATCGGCAGTGACCTGTAGTGTGTCAGGAAAGAGGAAGCCGGGGAGGAAGATAGTGTTTTCGCGTTGCCGTTCCATCTCAGTGGCGCGGTCGTGTTGGTGCTCCCACAAAGTTGTCGCAATACCTTTATTTGCTAGCAGGCGGGCCAGTGTAGTGCCCCATGCACCGCTACCGATTACGCCAATTGCTGCCATGCATGTTCTCTCCTATGTTCGCTGTGTGTTCTCATTGCTAATTCTAACATAGGAGAGAAGAGATGCAGTATGTAATCTTATTTGCTATATATTCTAGAGATTAATCTGGTTAGCATATCTTTCGGCGTAGTCGCCAACTATTGGCAACTTGAAGTATTTGCCCTGGAATCCATTAATCATCAGAATAATCCAGCCTATAAACCCTACAAGAAACACTAATGGGCTTAAAACCCCTGCTAGGCCGGATAGAAGAAAAATGTTACCATTGGTAATAACATCCAGTATGACTTCAAGAATGCCTAGTCCGCCAAAGAAGAGAATAGACTGCATGGCATGAAAGCGCACGAGGCGGTTCTGCTTCTCCACGAGGAAGATGATGATGCCTGTAATCCAACCAAGCACGTAGCTTAATCCAGATGCTACATTTTGAGATAAACCCAATGAAGTATTGGCAGAAGGTGGCATGCCATATGGTTGCTGATAGCCGTAGGGCTGTTGATGACCATACTGCTGCTGACCGTATTCTCCTTGGCCATACTGCTGATCGCTGTAGGGGTCTGCTGGTTGCTGCGGTGGAGTATAACCGCTGCTGTACTGTCCTGACTGTGGGTACTGGCCCTGCTGGTTTGGATCCTGTCCTTGGTAGCTCACGATACTATTCCTCTCTCTAATACTGCCAAATCCTAATGTTGCTTAGCTTTGTAAACATGTACGTACGTATAGCTGAAAGGTTAGACTTGCGAACTAGATGAGGGCGGCGCGTTGCCCACGATCAATCGGCCACAATGAATCGGGCCCCTACATTTCGTCTTGTTTTGCATGCGCATTAGGAAGGTCGTGTGAGATGGAATCAATTGGCGGAATAATAAATGTAGATGAGTCGAACTCTTGCTCGTCATGTTCATCTGTCTGCCCAGTAATACCTGCGCGGCGCAGATGTTGACCTTGCCGAGAAGGAGGGACATGCTCTTTTATATGTAGTGGTTGCGGCTCCTCAGGCTCATTACGTTCTTTTTCCTCCGATGGAGATGCTTCTAAGAGGGCGGCCTGGATTACCTCGTCTACGCTGCTAACGAAAGTGAATTTAATACGTTGGCGGATCTTTGGCGGAATTTCTGCCAGGTCTTTCTTATTTTCCAGAGGGATGATAAGATGAGAAATGTTCGCCTGCTGGGCTGCAAGAACTTTTTCTCTTAGCCCCCCAATAGCGAGAACGCTGCCCAGCAGCGTCACTTCACCCGTCATAGCGACATCGCCACGCACAAAACGCTGAGTGAGGGCAGATACGAGTGCGGTAGCAATGGTGACGCCCGCCGACGGCCCATCCTTGGGTATAGCATTTTCCGGTAAGTGAATGTGCAAGTCGGACCCTTCTTGGAAGCTTGGATCGATTTGCAACTCACTTGCTTTCGTTCGAATATACGAGAGGGCAGCTATAGCCGATTCGCGCATGACATCGCCTAATTGACCAGTAATGATCAAATCACCCTTACCTACCATAGTTACCACCTCAACTGGGAGCAAGATACCACCATTTTCTGTCACAGCGAGTCCCATGGCTGAGCCAATGCGTGACTTCTGTAGAGGCGGAGTATTACTGTAGCGTGCGATGCCCAGATACTGCTCCAAGTTGGTTGCGGTCAAGCGCGTACGTGCATGAGGCTTTTCCAGCACTCGTATCGCCACCTTGCGGCAGATTCTCGCGAGTTGTCGTTCCAGATTGCGCACTCCGGCCTCACGAGTGTAGTCGGTAACGATACGTTGCATCGTTGGCTGGGGGATCTTGAGCTGCTCTGGTGTAAGCCCGTTTTCATTGAGTACCCTTGGGAGGAGGTAGCTCTGGCCAATGTTTATCTTTTCCTCAAGAATGTAGCCTGGCAGGTCTATAATATCCATGCGGTCAGCCAGAGGGCGTGGAATTTGATATTTGACATTACCAGTGCAGATGAAAAATACCTCTGAGAGATCGAAGGGGATCTCCAGATAGTGATCTACAAAAGTTGCATTCTGCCCAGGATCAAGCACCTCCAACAGCGCAGCGGCTGGGTCACCACGAAACTCGGAGGAGAGTTTATCTATCTCGTCTAGTAGAAAGACGGGATTGCGTACACCCACTGTCTTCATGCTCTGGATAATACGTCCCGGCAACGCACCCACATAGGTGCGGCGATGACCACGAATCTCAGCCTCGTCGTGGACTCCACCAAGCGAAATGCGTGCAAACTTGCGACCTAGTACATGTGCAATGGACAGGCCGAGTGAGGTCTTGCCAACACCCGGCGGGCCGATGAAGCAGAGAATTTGCCCTTGCCCCTCACTGTTGAAGTGTTTGCCACGGCTTGCAAGCTGTTGGCGCAGTTGACGCACGGCTAAAAACTCGATGATACGCTCTTTGATGCCTTCTAATCCGTAGTGGTCTTCGTCAAGAATACGCCGCGTCTTTTCGATATCCAGCACATCCTCAGTACGTTCTGTCCATGGTAGGGCCAGCACCCATTCAATATAGGAGCGTAGTACCGCTATCTCAGCAGATTGAGCCGGTGTACGCTCCAATCTATCGATCTCCTTGCGTACCTTGCTAACAACTTCTGGCGGCAGAGAAGTCTCGCGCAGCTTTGCACGCAGTTCATCCGCCTCAGAGGCTTCTATACCTAGCTCTTCCTGAATGACACGCAGTTGTTCGCGTAGGTAGAACTCCTTTTGAGAGCGGTCTACCTGCGAACGTACGCGGCTACGAATGCTTGTCTCCAGTTCGAGGATCTCGATCTCATTACCGATGAGCACACAGATTTTTTCAAGGCGCTCCATCGGATCAAGAGTTTCGAGCAGATCGTGCTGTTTGTGTATATCGGTCACAAGATGAGCAGCCAACGTGTCTGAGAGGCATGACGACGTCTTCAGCGCCACAATGGAATCGATATCCTCTACCGAGAAGCTGCGATTGAGTTGTGCATAATGCTCAAACAGGCTAATAGCATGGCGGACGAGGGCATCGGCTTGTGGTCCTCTGACTTGCGGTTCCTGCATCACTTCCACTTTGACCCGTGGGAAAGGTTCTTCATCCTGGTATTCTTTGATCTGCACACGTTGCATACCGCGCAGAAGCACCTGAATACTTCCGTTCGGCTGACGATGCATGCTAGTCACTTCTGCGAGCGTGCCTGCTGGGTAGATGTCCTTGGGTTGCGGATCATCGATTTCGGGAGAGCGTTGCATAGTAGCGATGAGTAGACGGTCAGGTCTCATCATCGCCTCCTCGATGGCACGTACGGTCTTTTCACGTGCAATGGTCAATGCATGACGGTTATGTGGAAAAACAACAATGTTTTTCAACGCCACGAGAGGATACGTATCGTCAGTATCCAATATGACTTCTTGGCGTCTGGCTTCACTCATTGTATCCCCGACTACCTCTTTCGGCTCATCAACACTCAACAAAATGCGATGAGTCTGCACTATGCAGACTCATCTTCTGAGTAGGCTATGGTTCTATCGCTGCGTGTTACTAATAAGGGTTTTTGATGATTACTGATCACGTCACCGTTAATAATGACTTTTTTGACATCAGCACGAGACGGTATCTCATACATCACATCAAGCAGAATGTCCTCAATGATACTGCGCAATCCTCTTGCCCCTGTATGTCGCTTGAGTGCTCCCTCAGCAGCAGCATCCAGAGCATCGTTGGTAAAGACCAACTCGACACGATCAAGCTGTAGGAATTTCTGATACTGCTTAATGATAGCGTTTTTAGGCTCTGTTAAAATACGGATCAATGCTTGCTTATCTAAGCTGTCCAAGGAAACTACCACAGGCAGGCGTCCCACGAACTCGGGAATAAGACCATATTTAAGCAGATCATCGGGTACAAGCTGGGACAAAGCAGATTCTTTCTTCTCGTCGTCAGTTACGTCTGGGTTGGTAGAACGGAAGCCTATCGTCTTATTGCTGCCCAGGCGTTGCTCTACGACCTTGTCTAGCCCCTCAAAGGCCCCGCCACAGATAAACAGGATGTTAGCGGTGTTAATCTGGATAAAATCCTGGTGCGGGTGCTTACGCCCGCCCTGCGGGGGAACGTTAGCAATGGTGCCCTCAATGATCTTGAGCAGAGCCTGCTGCACGCCTTCACCGGAGACATCACGAGTAATCGAAGGGTTGTCGGACTTGCGGGCAATCTTGTCGATCTCGTCAACATAGACGATGCCACGCTCAGCACGGGCTACATCGAAGTCGGCTGTCTGAATAAGGCGCAGCAGAATGTTTTCAACGTCTTCACCCACGTATCCCGCCTCTGTAAGCGCGGTAGCATCAGCAATACAGAAGGGCACGTCCAGTACCTTTGCCAGCGTCTGAGCTAGCAGTGTCTTGCCGCAGCCCGTTGGGCCGATCATCAGAATGTTACTTTTGCTCAACTCTACATCATCAATTTGCATACCCACATTGATGCGCTTATAGTGGTTATACACAGCAACAGCGAGTGTTTTCTTTGCTCGCTCTTGACCAATGACGTAGTTGCTGAGTTGCTCGTAAATCTTCTTGGGCGCTGGAATTTTGCCTGTCTGTAGACGCGGCTTAGCAACGGTAGCCTGCTCTTCATCAATGATCTCTCGACAAAGTTCGATACACTCATCGCATATGTAGACCCCGCTTGGACCTGCAATTAGCCGCTGTACCTGATCTTGGCTCTTGCCACAAAACGAGCAGCGGTACGTCGTACGTATATTTTTTGAGTTTGCCACGTCTGTTACCTTTCCTAGCTCTCAATACTTTCGTTTTGTGTTGTGTCCGAGACTGACTCGCTCCCCTGCTCAACTACAGCAGAGGTAGCCCGTTCTATCTCACCTGTGACAGCGGCTGCTTCTGCGTTGGCGACAGCAGTCTCTTCTGCTTCCGTCTGCTCCAGAGCCTCACTCTCTGCATCGGGGTCGGGACCAGCCGTCAGCTCTACAAGTCGCGAAATGGTTTTTTCTCGCCGATAGCTTATCTCCAATGCTCTTCTCTGCTCGTCAGTGCGTGGTAATTGCTGACCAAGCTGAGTATAGATCTGGAAAAGATTGTCCACTTCTTCAGTAGTGACCTCTATATGCTCTTGACGGGCTACTTCGCTGAGCACAAGTTGCTGCTTAAGGCTGCGTTCAATATCTGGCCGCACGCTCTGTTTATACTGCTCCAGCGTCTGCTTTTTAATCATCAGATATTGTTCTAGTGAGAGATGCTGACGCTGTAATAGATGCGACATGCGGTGCATTGCGTTCTCAATCTCTTCTTCTATCAAGAGAGAGTGCAAGACAATCTGTGATTGCTCAACGACAGCATCGACGATCTTTTCCTGTAACTCCTCGCGAGCGCGCCGTTTCTTGTCCTCTAGAATTCTGTCGCTTACAGATTTACGTAGGTCTTCCAATGTCTGATATTTTCCATTAGTGATCTTTTCGACCCAAGCGTCGTCTAGCGGGGGAAGCTGCTTCTCTTCCACTTTATGCAGTGTGACCTGATATTCCCCCTGCTTGCCAGCGAGCTTTTCGTTGCTATAGTCGTTAGGAATAGTGGTGCTAAAAGATTTGCTTTCACCAACCTGCATGCCCAAGATATGCTCATCCATGCCAGAATAGACCCCGTACCGCTCGTTGGTCAATTCAAATGGGTTATCTTTCAGGTCAGAGATAGTCTGGCCTTCTGCGGTAAACTTCAGATCCATCGTAACACGGTCGTCATAGTGGGCTGGCCGTTCCACAGGCTGCCATGTGTTCAAGTTACTGCGCTGTGACTCGATATCCTTCTCAACCTCCTCAGAAGTAACCTCTACCTCTTCGCGGTCAAAATGCAAAGAGCGGTAGTCACCTAGCACGACAGGCGTGATGATGGGAATAGTTACACTAAAGTGATATGGCTGGCCTATCTCGAAGGCAGGGATATCCAATTTAGGCTGAGTGATAGGGGTGAGATCATGTTCTTTTAACGCACGACGATAAGCCTCCGAGATCAGCCCTTCAAGACCTTCTTGATATATGTAGTCTTTGCCTAGCCTGCGTTCCAAGAGCGAACGAGGAGCCTTTCCTTTACGAAATCCCTGTATGTCAACCTGTTGAACCAGTCTGCGGTATGCCTTATCTGAGGCTTTCTCCATCTCTTCCCAGGTAACATCGACCTCAAGGACAGCTTCACTCGTTGGTAGCTTTTCAACTGAGACCTTCACGGTGCCTCCAACATGCGATAATGCTTATAAAATAAAAATATGCTTGTTGAATGGTGGGTAGGTTGTGCATTACACCTATAGCGTGGAAATTGTTCAACTTACCACGTTTCCACCACAGAACTCACGTATTACGCTCTCTCTATTACTCGCTTGTTTGTGTGCAGTATCCACAATTTTGCAGGAGCTATACTGATGAGCCGCTCCTGCAAAAATCAACCAGGGAAATGGGCGGTGAGAGACTCGAACTCTCATGGCTCATCACCAACAGATCCTAAGTCTGTCCTGTCTACCAATTTCAGCAACCGCCCGTCATTGTTCAACAACAAGATTATATGTTCTTACTTGAGGATGATACATCAGCAACTTCCATACTGTCAAGCCAACTTTTACAGATATACCTTCTAGGCTATGATCTGGAACATATGTTTCTGAAAACACGAACTAAAAACAGCAGAGAATCGCAGGCCCCTGCAACTCTCTGCTGTTTTTAGTCCTCTAACGTTGGCGAAGGGACTTGAACCCTTGACCTGCCCTTTAGGAGAGGGCTGCTCTATCCACTGAGCTACGCCAACTTCTCTTCAGGCAGAGCGAACCGCAAGGGTCGCCCCTACACTAGTAGCGGGAACAGGATTCGAACCTGCGACCTCCGGGTTATGAGCCCGACGAGCTAACCACTGCTCTATCCCGCGTCAATGTGTCGTGCCCCCTGGTAGCGGGGGGAGGATTCGAACCTCCGGCCTTTGGGTTATGAGCCCAACGAGCTAACCACTGCTCCACCCCGCGCTGATGCCTCCTAGGATACTACAATCTTTGTGTATTGTCAACTGCCCTTGACCTCGAATGCAGAGCTATACAGCCCTAAAAGGTGGCCGATGTGATATACTCGTATTAGCAATGTGAATTGGACATCAAGAGAGCTTCACGAAACACATGGGCTCCTGCTTTTTTTAGGGTAGGAGCCCAGCTTTTTTTTATGCACTCTCCGGCTTCTGCTCACGCGCTACTAGGTTCTCCTCAACATGGTTACACGGGCAACTGATTCAGCATACCCCTGAACCAACTTGAACGTATCTCTTTTCCTGCTAGCACTAGTGTAATACCGACGCCCAGAAGTGTTCCAAGCACCCACAACATCCAGATTAAGGTACTGCTGCTTACGCTTCCTAGCAGGTGGGAGGTAGTAATAATTGCTGTCGAGAGCAAGTCATGTTGGTTGGCGCGTGGTAATATGCCGCGCAGCGAAGGCTGTGCCAGGATTATGCCGAGCATGGTTATGGTTGCCAATACCACTACAGTAAGTATTTCAAACAGCGAAGGGTGGAACAGGCCATACATGTACTCACGCCGCTTGCGTGGGCTTAGGGCAACGCGCTGCATGATCTTCTTTGTAAGGTCGGGCGGTTCCACAACGGGTTCAATAACCTGTAGTACAGTATCTATTTTTTCGAGCAAGAGAAGTTCTTGCCGACAAGTGGGGCAAGATGATAGATGCGTCTCCAAGGCTCGTATCTGCTCCAGAGTAAGCTGATGGTCGAGATAGAGTTGCAACTGTATGGCAGCCTTTGAACAGTGCATTGCTAGCCTCTCGTTCTTGTACTTAGCCCGCGCTCAAATGTCTCCAAGCGCTCTTTGAGCAGATTGCGTGCTCGGAACAAATGTGTTTTAATAGTACCAATGGGCATGGTGAGAATCTCCGCTATTTCTTCGTAGGTCATCTCTTGCAGGTGGCGAAGAATCAAGACGATGCGGTACTTTGCAGGGAGTGTTGACAGTTGTTCACGTACCAGTACTTGACAGTCGTGTGCCTCTGCTTGAGCCTGTTCGTCAAGCTCAATACGGGTCTGCTCGGCCTGCATCGCCGCTTGCAATGCTTTGTCGCGTTTGCGTTGCTCCAACTGTTTGAGCGAGCAATTGTAGGCGATGCGGTAGAGCCAAGTAGAGAAGCGTGCATCGCCACGAAATGATGGTAGGCCCTGCCACGCAGCAAAAAAAGTTTCTTGCGTGATCTCGTCAGCTTCTTCATACTTCTGAACCATGCGAAAGACGAGATTAAACACGCGGCGCTGATGACGCTGTACCAATTGGGCGAAAGCGTCTTGATCCCCATCCATGCTGGCTGCAACCAGTTCAACATCATTCTGTGCCGTACAGGTTGATGCGACATCTGGTAGAGATAAGCCTATACTCTGTGGTGATTGTAACGGATAGTCATTCATACGTTCTGTATTGAAAGATGAGTGGACGCAAAATGTTTCATCAACAGTGCGTAACATCTCTTTGATTACGTGTATCATATCATATTCAAGTAGGCATATCGGTAGCGAGGTACTCTTCATGTCGTCTGGCATCATCATAATTTTTCTTGGCTGGTTCATGGCTCTAGCCATCTTCTTCGGTTTCATAGTACTTTTGCGCTACCTTCATCATCGCGAGCGCATGGCGCTGATTACGCACGGTATGCACCCTAACACGCTGCGCAAGCAGCACCGTAGCGTAGGCATGCTGCGCGCAGGGCTTATTACGGCAATGGTTGGCCTAGCATTGACAGTAGGACTTTACCCGCTTGGCTTTATGCTACCAACTACGCTCGGTGCCACACCCTTCCATCTCGGCCCCTGGCTCCTTCCTGGACTCATCCCGCTTGGTGTAGGCATTGCGCTCATCGTCAGCTACTACCTTGAGCAGAACTCTTCTACCCCCGAGGACATCCAACGTGCCGACAATGCTGATGATACTAGCGATGCGCATGTGGCCTCTCTTGGTAACCACATCAACAGAAGACGACGCAACTCGCTTTGAATCTGCTAGTTTTATACAAATTTGGTAAAAAAACCTCTTGACAGGTATGTGATACGATGTTATTATCTCACTTGCGCCGGACAAGGAACTGAACGGTGCGTCTTTACACAAAGACACTGAGTGTTCTTGAACAATTGAAGAGTGGTAAGGAAACGGTAGTAATAAACGACAAAACCTGTTATCAAAAGAGTAATAAGCTTGCTACCAAATGGCACTTGAATCTCCGCAGGGAGATTTCAAATAAAAATTTGATTGGCGAGTTTGATCCTGGCTCAGGATAAACGCTGGCGGCGTGCCTAACACATGCAAGTCGAACGGCCTGCACACGCAGGCAGTGGCGGACGGGTGAGTACCGCGTGGATAACCTACCCCGAGGTGGGGAATACCGGCGAGAA
>JAFAXQ010000294.1 GCA_019240835.1 Ktedonobacteraceae bacterium | reverse complement strand
CTCAAAGCAACAGATCTGCTATTCGTGCCGAACAGTTAGGATTAAGGGCCTTCCTAATAAAGAACGAATTGTATTTGGACCAAGGAGTATACTATATATAGTGATTGATGAGCTTAGCTGTTTTTCTCTCGATCGCATACTGCCTGTGCTAGGTACAACTGTTAAATGCCTTGTCGGGGTAGCGCTACGTAAGCTGTCACCAGGGGCAGAGTAGCGGGTAATACAGGTAATTAGAAGCATAACTTGTTATCATTTCATTTTTGGAATGACGCTGAATTTGAAGGATTATGTTGGTCTACTTTTTCGAGTTTCTTCGGCTCTTACGGAAGAAGACGTAAAGGAGCTTCAGTGGGTACGTCACTGGATTGCGGGTTTGTGGCTCTTGCCTTGCGCCTCATGGTTCGCAGGAGGAGGAAATAATTTTTACGTTGTATTTGTGTATTGGGATGTCCCCGACCTAAAACGCGTTCAGAAATGACCACCGCCCGCTTCAGTAATGATTTCGCTTCAGAGTCTTTCCCCAGGATATGATTGAGGATAGCTAGATTGTTTAGACTGTACGCCGTGTCAGGGTGCATGGTCCCCAACACCTGTTCTCGGATAGCCAATGCACGCTTCAACAACGGCTCTGCTTCAACATATTTCCTCATATGACCATAGAGCAACACCAAATTGTGAAGGTCAACAGCTACTTGCGGATGCATAGGTTCCAGTTCTTGCTCACTAAGCTCCAGTACTTGCTGCAATAAAAGTTCTGCTACTGGGCCTGCTCCTACTCTCATGCAGTGGTGTACGAAATGAATCACGTGAGGGTATAAGTTCCTGCACAACTGAAGTCGGTTAGCGGAATTGACGTTGGAGAGAGCTACTGCGATGGCTGAAAAAGCATGCACTCTCCATTGGCGATAGATCTCAAGAGACATACTGTTGTGTAGAACTGCTTGGACGAGGTGGTGAACAGTGAGTGTCCTGGTCAGAGGATCGCGAGCAATCAGCGAGTAAGCACGCAAGGCCGCAATAGCCTCATTCAGTTGGTATTCATCTGCGGCTACTGGAGCCAGCGTATCTCCAAGTTCCTTCGCCCCTTCAATCAAAAGCTCCTCTGGAATGGGGGCTGCTGCCAAAAAAGCCGTGAGACGCAGCAAATCCGCCGCTGCTGGGTTGCGCTGTTCTACCCGTTCGAAAGAGAGCGACCAGGTCGTAGCCACTGATTCGGGGTAATCATCAGCCATCAGCCCACGGCGTTGCAGTAGATCCGCTCCTCGTTTCTGGAAAAGACGCTGATAGTCAGTTAAGCTGCATCGCGTCTCATCAATATAGGCTCCAGCCTGATCAAGGGCCAAGGGCAGATCGCCCAACTTTGCGCTGATCTTGCAGGCATGTCGAAACAGTTCTTCTAGTATGTTTGCTACACTTCCCTGTTCAGCAAGCAGTCCTGCTCGTCTCAGTAAAAGCAGCCCGCCATCCTCATTCGACAGGAGTGGAACCTCCAGACGGTGGGCAAAACGCCCGATCACCTGGGTACGAGTTGTCACCAATACTTGTCCTTCATGAATGGGGGGAAGCAGGGTGGGAAGAAGCGTCAGATCCTCGACATTATCCAGGATGAGCAACCATCTGGTATGGGTCTCTAGCCACCGTCGGACAGCCTGGATTTTCGCGTACTGGTCTGGGTTCTCTTTCTCTGGCAGGTTCAAGACCTGGGCCAGATCTGTATAGCCAGAATCCAGCACCTCCTTGGTTTCCCCTACAATCCAAAACACTGCCTGGTACTCCGCTGCGGCCCGGTAGGCGTATTCCACTGCTAATTGTGTCTTGCCAATGCCTCCCAGGCCACTGATGGCTTGTGTCTGTGGATGCTTGACCTGAAGCTGGTCAGCTAGCGATCGGAGGAGGTCCTCGCGTCCGGTGAAGACCGGATTGCGTTGATACGGGACTTGCCAGATTCTTGGGCAAGCGGTAGTGAGGGTATGAGTGGTTAACGGTTGTATTGCTTCTAATGCTTTTCGGATCTCTTTTGTAATCTCGGTAAGGCCTGCGTCACGATTGCTCCATAACGTCAGAGGCTTCTCATTGCGTGGGAGCACTTGGAGCTTCTCAAAAGGCAACCCTTTCCAATCACATGGGCGCAACAGGATAGGTATAACGTGCGCCTCGTTCTTGCTCCATCGCAGGAGCGCCTGCTGGAGTTCCACCCCATACAAATAGTTGGAGGCCAGAAAGTCGGGACTGATGAGCAGCAAGATGAGAGATGCTGTGTTCAAGTGCTGATCTAGTTCTCGTTGCCAGTCATGTCCTCCTATGATCCGACGTTTATGCCAAGTAATAATCTGTCCTTGGCGCTGTAGCGCACTCAAATGGTGTTCTAGCTGTTCAAGCAATGGAGCATCGGACTCAGCATATGAGCAGAACACCTCAATCGGCACAAATGGCATTTCCATAGTTCTTGTTGCTTCCTCTCTCGATTAGAACCTGCTACAGCTCACTGAATCGGAAAATGCTCCATTGCTTGATTGTAAGATGGTTGAGCATCAGCCAGTGAGAGTCGGGAGTAGATCTCTAGCGATTGGCGGCTGGCATGCCCAGAATACGGCTGGATGAGAGCATCATCGATGCCCTCTTTTTTTAGCCAGGTAAACAGGAAATGCCGCCATTTATGAGGAGACATGGAGCGCGTGATACCTGCTTGAGCCGCATAGCGGGCCAACATTTTGCGTACACCTCGATCCGTGTACTTGTGCTTGCGCATTGACTCGAAGAGATAGATGGCTCCCTTTGCCCGCATCCTATCAATGTGCAGCGCGAGCAGTTCGCGAAAGGAGCGAGGAAAGGGAACCTGGCGGTCCTTGCTCCCTTTTCCCTGCGTAATGCGAATCTGGCAACGTTCAACATCGACTTCATCGAGGCGGATCGCCACCAACTCGCTGACTCGGACACCCGTGTAGAAAAGAGTTTTGATCAGCACCATATCCGCAAAATTGCGACAGTTCCAGACAATCTGGTAGAAGAGGCGCATGTCTTCCTCCGTAGGAATCTCTGGGAGCCGCACCTCTTTACGAGGGACCGCGATCTCCAACTCTTCCCGGAGAGCGCGGAAGACGCTTTTGAGATAGGGATAGTCAGGCCGCTCC
The DNA here is from genome assembly GCA_019240835.1 of Ktedonobacteraceae bacterium. Classification (GTDB taxonomy): domain Bacteria; phylum Chloroflexota; class Ktedonobacteria; order Ktedonobacterales; family Ktedonobacteraceae; genus JAFATZ01. The sequence continues at coordinate 657 of JAFAXQ010000294.1, read as the reverse complement.
GTATGAAGCAGCTTGGCTAGCTCTTTCGCCTTTTTCTTTGGTGGGGTCCGAGTCATTGTTTTGGCCTTTCTCTGCACACTCGTTCAAGCGAGCGCCAGGCGCTTCTCCATGTCGAGCCGGAGAGTTCCGTAGGGTTCGACGTGCGCATAGAATAGCGGTGTCAAGCCACGATAGTCTTCTTTGGTCAGGCGTTTGAGCCATGCCTCGTCTTCTAGCACCTTCTGCACCATCAGTGTATTGATATACACCATCGATATTTGCAGGAGATGCAATGCGAGCATGGAGGTCTCCTGGTCATCCAAACGGTTCGAGGCAAACTCTCCTCCTTTCCCGTAATGGATGAAGGAATTGGCTGAATTCCAGTTCTCAATAACGTTTAATCCTTCATGAATCTCACGCCTGAGTTCTTCGGATTCCAGGTATTGACAGAGAAAAATCGTCTTGATCGCACGGCCCAACTCGGCGAGCGCCTGGTAGGTCGGATGCTGGAGATTGTTGCGGGTAAACCGTCGCAGGATAGCCTCCGTGTCTGCTGTCCCCAGGCGTAAAGCCGTCGCATATTTGACCATCTCATCATACTGGCTGGTGATGAGATCCCAGTCGATGGATCGCGTCAGAATCGGTTGCAAGTGCTCATACTCGGTTGGATAGCCAGCT
>JAFAXQ010000236.1 GCA_019240835.1 Ktedonobacteraceae bacterium | reverse complement strand
GATTGCCTAAGTGAGCCAGCATAGATTGCCACATTTCCATCGCTATTGCCATCTAGTGGCTCCGTACTCCAAGCAAGAGAGGTGCCATCGCTACTCAGTACGAGCGAAGTGATCACTTGACCGCTGGGAAGAGAGGCTATCTGCGTTGCCGTGCCCTCAAAGATATCAGCAAGCCACAGGCCATCACCGCTGTAGAGTAGCTGGCCCGCAGCAGTGAGCAGCGGCGGCGTGGCTCGATTATAGACATAGCTGGGAGTGGAGACAAGTAAGGGTGTTCCCCCAAGCAGAGTAACCGCGTAGATCTTGCCTTGCTGCTCATAGACCACATAGTGACCCGTAGGCAGATGGAGAGAGGATGTACTGGCATTGCCTGCGATGGAGAGCGGTGAGTCATCCTGATCGGCATCAGGGGTTGTAGAGGCGTGATTGGACATGATGCTGCCCTTTAATTGCTTACTACCCCCCGTTGACAGATTAGATACCAACAGAACGGTAAAGACCAGCAAAAGCAGGCTGATACAGGCCAGTAAGGAGATAATTCCTCTCCTAGAGACAAGCTTTTCTGGCGGGAGCAGTGGCGAAATAGCTTTCTGCTCCTGCTCGGGCGGCCTAGTTACTTGTTGTGTCAAGGCTATTTCTTCCCGGAAGTTTTGTTTACCTGATTATATGGCAATGAAAAGGAAAAAGTACTTCCTTCTCCTTGCTTACTCTCCACCCATATGCGCCCACCGTGTTCAGTAATAACATAATAGGCAATGTAGAGTCCCAACCCCAACCCCTCAATGCTCTTGTTCTCGACATTGTGTATGCGGTAGAAACGGTCAAAGATGTGAGCCTGATCTTCTTGGCTTATTCCCTGTCCTTTGTCTCGTACCCAGACAAGCACATCATCAGGTTGGCGTTCTATACCAACTTCCACAGGTGTGCCTGATGGACTATATTTGATAGCATTATTGAACAAATTGTTCATCACCTGTTCTAATCGGCTCTCATCCCAGTTGCCTATGATTGCTTCTCCATAGCCTTGCACAGTGATCACACGGTCAGTACTAGCAGTAACCGTCTCAACGGCTCGCCGCACCACTTCAACAATGTCGACGGGCTGCTTATTTAATTTGAGCACTTCGCCGCCAATACGTGTAATATCCACCATTTCTTCGATAAGGCGCTGCAATCGTTTAACTTGATAGATAATTCTATCCAGAGCTTGAACAACTTGCTGCGGACTTATATCTGCTCCGTTTGGATTTTGAACTTCTTGAGTGCTTAACTGTGTCGGCTGGTGTTGCAGCCGACGCTGTAGGAGTTGCGCAAAGCCCTGGATAGAGGTGAGAGGATTGCGTAGTTCATGGCTGGCAAGTGCCAAGAAGTCCTCTCTAGCGCGGTTCAAGCGCTCCATTTCCTGCTGTGCTCGTATCTGTTCCGTTATTTCGACTGCTGAGACAAGCATATAGCGTACGGTGTGCTGTCTCTCCTTATCCAGAATAGGTGCGAGGTGCCAACGCCATACTGTTTCTGCTTCGTCGGCAGCAAGCTGCAAGTGAACTTCTGATTGCTGAAACGGGACACGGCTCTCCAATACCGTATTCCAGAGCTCAGTGGCGGCCTCACCAACTGCAAGGGGGTTTAAATCATACCATAAGCCGCCTATCAGTTGGCGGCGTTCTAATCTACGCACTTGTGCCACAATGTCAAGATAGCGTGGGCTTCCCATGATCAATTCGGCTGTTTGGGCATCATAGAGAGCCAGGGCCGCCGCATTGGCGTTGTCGAAGATCAAGCGCAGCCTCTCACGTTCCTGCTCAGTTTCTCTGATATGTTGTTCGGTCTCGTCTAAGGTATAGATAATCACGCCGCTCACGCGACCGTTGGCGTCGTGTGAAGGCACGAGAGTATAGACGAAATAACGCTCTACGGGCTCACCGTCTTTCGATAAGTGAGTGGGTATTCTGGAAGTGATGCGCATAAGATCATGCTGATACACCTCTCGAGCTAGGCGAGCAAGTGGCACTCCAGATTCCCAGAAAAGCGCAAGAACTTCATCAAGTGGCCGACCTTGCACCGTTTTGCCTTCAACCAGCGGTTCATAGCGATGGCTATACGTTTCGACGATTAGGCTAGGTCCTCGCAGCATCATGATATAGAATGGTGCAAGCTCAACAATAGCAGAAAGCTGCTTGCGCTCACCTTCTAGCATGTTTGTTAGCTCTTGCAGCTCACTGGTGCGGGCTCTTAGCTCATCGTTGGTAGTCTCAAGTTCTTCATTGGTGGCCTGCAGTTCTTCGTTGTTGGTTTCCAGTTCCTCATTGGTAGCTTGTAGTTCCTCGTTCGTTGTTTCAAACTCTTCAATAGTTGCTTGCAATTCCTCATGAGCCAGCACAAGCTCTTCATTGGCGACTTGTAATTCCTCGTTGGAATCCACTAGCTCTTTATTCATATCACTTAGCCGCTTATTTGCAGCCGCGAGTTCACTCATGAGCTGGGTCTGTTCGGCCTGCGCTGCTTCTAACTGCTGCCGAATCTGGATTTGCTCTGTGACATCTGTCACACTAATTACTGCCAGGTCTGGCATGCCAGCGTCCAGTTGCATAGGTGCTATTGAGAGACTGACGAAACGGCCATTGCCACCCGTTGAAGTATCAAACTCAACTTCAGACAATGTGATGGTAGTCCGTTCGCGAAAAACGGTATCTATGGCGTTGCGCACAGGCGAGTATGGAATGCCACGTATCGCGTGCAAGAAATCCTGTTCGCTGCCGACATCTCGCAGGCCCAACAGACGACGCGCTGTGCCGTTGGCCGTCAAAATGTGATAAGCACGGTTAATCACTACTACGCTGATTGGTAAGAAACGCAGCAACAATTCATTAAGACGCCGCAGTTGTCCAATTTCAAGCGCTGGTGCTGGTGCCCCTAGGTCAGCATGCTGTTTTCCAGAGGGAGAGTTGAGTTGTTTAATAGTGCGTCCTTCCAAACGAGGTGTGTAAAGTTCTGCAGGGTTCTGGTGTCGTGTGCTGGACAAGGAACTGCCAACACAGCGATATATTTTCCAGTGCTTATTGACCAATTCGAAATATGTCTGTGAGGGACGTACAGTTTCCGCTTTGCCCAGGAACAGGTAACCGTCGGGAGCGAGCGAGAAAGTAAACTGATTGAGCACATATTCCTGCAGTTCGGGCGTGAAATAGATCAGCACGTTGCGACATAGTAACAGGTCAATACGAGGAAAAGGCGCGCTCCGAGTAAGATTCTGTTGCCCGAAAATCACCATTTGCCGCAATATCTTTAAGATGCGATAACTGTGGTCAGTATGCTCGAAGAAACGGTCATGGTAGTCACCAGGTACGCCTTTCAGCAAGTTTTCGGAATACACGCCGCGACGGCCAAAATTGATGGCTGCTTCATCCAAATCAGTGGCAAAAATTTTGATACTCCATTCGGGAAGTTCACTTCCTAGCAGATCGGTCAGCAGCATTGCCAATGAATACGGCTCTTCACCGGTCGCACAACCCGCTGTCCAGAAGCGCAGGGACCGCTCATGTTCACGGGCGTGAGCTATCAACTTCGGTAGAACATCACTCTTAAGATAAGCGAAGGCATCGGGATCACGGAAGAATTGGGTGACATTAATAAGAAAGGCTTTTACCAGCGCACCAACTTCGTCAGGATGCATTTTCAAGTACTCTAAGTATTCCCGCATGCTACGGTTATGAGTTACTGCCATGCGACGGCCAATACGCCGCAGGATCGTCGATATCTTGTAGGGGCGGAAGTCAATGCAAGCCTGGTGGTTGACCTGTTCAAGGATATTGCGAAGCCCATCCTCAGGCTTCTCTTCACTGTGTGGTAGAGTTCCACCCGTGAGAAGAGTATAAAGCAATGGGCCAATATGTTCTATATCCACCCCGAAATCAATGATGGTTGGCGGGAGGGCTGCGGGCATCGATGGATAGCGAGCTGTCTGAGGGTCCTGCACAATCACTATCCCGCCCGCGTTCTTCACCTCCACTGCTCCTGTAGCACCGTCAGAGCCGGAGCCAGTCAGGATCACTGCAATCAAGCGATCTCCGTATGCTTTGGCTGCACTTGAAAAGAGCACATCCACTGATGGTCTTGGCCGAGATTGCTTGAGATTGTCTTCCTGCACTTCGACGTGGCCATCCAAGATAGAAACAAAGCGATTAGAGGGCGTCACGTAAATTTTGCCAGGCTCAAGACGCGTAGTCGTGGTGACTAGCTCTACAGGTAAGGCACTACGCCGCCGCAGAATGCTATCCAGGCTACTAGCGCGAGTGGGGTCGAGGTGTTGGGCCAGGACAATAGGTGCGGGAAAATTTGCAGGCAAAGTGCTTACCAGGATTGAGACAGCCTCGACTCCTCCTGCCGAAGAACCAATAACGATTAATTCTCCTTGCCCCGTTTCTGTTATCTCAGTTTCAGCCATAAAGATACGTTCCTCGCAAGAAACAAGCTGGTGAAGCACACCGAGCAAGACAAAATACAGATGAAAAATGTGGACATCTCGCTCTATACTGCAGAAGTTACCAGTTTCTTCACACGTAACTATAGCATAGCTAGGCCCTCAACTCAAGGAATTCTAGGATAGGTGCTAAATTTTTGCGTTATGTCCCTGCTGTTAGGGATCATCCCTATTAGTTACAGTGTTCCCTTTGTCTTCGGTGGCTACAAGATTAGCGCTCTCATCTAAAGTAGTATTCTCGCCCTTCAATAAGACCTGTCGAATCAGTGTTGCGTGCTGCTCTGTCTGCTGCAACTTTTCTTCAAACCGCTTGGCTAACCAGTCTTTCCCCCTTTTGTGCGCGTCTACGGCCATGCGGCGTGAGAGGCTTATACTCTCCTCCAGGGTTTTAAGTGCTACCCAGAGTGCTTCCTCCACTACTTCAGACTGTCCTGCCAATACAGTATCAACAGAGTAAGCGTGACCTACCCTGCAGCGGAAGCGAAGTAAATCTCCATCCTGCAATTCCCACAGGACTCCACCACACTCTGGACAGGAAAAGACCGAGGGTGTCCCGCCAGGTGCTCCATTATTCATTGCGCTTCTATCCATTTCTGCCATTTTCGTTTCCAGTTCCATATCTTCGGGGACAGGGTATGCCCCTTCCTCTGCTGCAGGCTCTCTAGCTAGTCGTGCCAGCAAAGGCCCGATATTGGTCACAGGCAAGATATAATCCGCATTTACATGTGTTAATGCGCTACGAGGCATACTTGAATAAAGGGCATCATCTGGATCCTGCACAACAGCTAGGCCCCCGCGCCGTTTCACTGCTAGCAGTCCAGCAGTTCCGTCATCTAAGGAGCCTGTCAGAATTACTCCTATTACACGAGGCCCATACGCAAGGGCTGCTGAACGAAACAAAGGATCAACGGCAGGTCGGGAGCGATTTTCCCTTGGACCACGTACTACACGCACATATCCAGCTTCAACAAGCAGATGATGGTCTGGTAATGCGACATAAATACGCCCATGCTGGATCGCTTCGCCATCCGTAGGGTGAATAGCCCTGAGTGGTCCTGCTCGGCTGAGAATCTCTGGTAGCAGGCTTGGACTCTGAGCAGGGATGTGCAGTACTATAAATACTGCTGCCGGTAGATCTGCTGGTAACAAAGCGACCAGTATTCCAAGAGCTTCTACTCCCCCAGCGGAGGTTCCAACGACGATAATATCATGTCCAAACATGTCTTTCTCTCCCAGCAGTAGTTGCTTCGACAAAGGTAATACCCAGCCTAGGCAGTATTTCCTCTTGGTAAAAAGGTTGCCATTGTTGGAGTGCTACTATGCTATTATAGCACTCGTTGTCCTTTGCGACCGTAGGTGATATAGTTGGGATACGTTCAGCATTTTGCACGGCTGGGGCAGAGCCGTAGCCACTACTATTATACACTCCCCGCTGACTCCGAAAGGTGTATAGTAATAGGCATTACTTTATTATTAAGGAGCTTCTGAGATGAAGTTTTCTACAAAAGCTATTCATGCTGGTCAACATCCTGATCCATCAACGGGCGCGATTATGACCCCTATCTTTCAAACTTCTACGTATGCACAAAGCGCTTTAGGCCAACATAAGGGTTTTGAGTATGCGCGCACAGGCAATCCCAGCCGTTCGGCGTTAGAGGACTGCATTGCAGCACTTGAAAATGGCCGCTATGGGCTAGCTTTTGCCTCTGGCATGGCAGCGGAGCAGGCTGTTTTGAGTCAGCTTAGTGCAGGAGATCATGTGCTCTCCTGCGATGATCTCTACGGCGGTACTTACCGTATGTTTGAGTCTATCATGCGCCGCTATAATGTTGAGGCAAGTTATGTCATTGCTGGCACGAGCGCGGATTACGAGCGTGCTATTCGTCCTACCACAAAGCTGATCTGGCTGGAGACGCCCACTAATCCGCTACTGCGGCTTGTCGATATTCGAGCTATCGCCGAAGTTGCCCATCGCCGCCATCTTCTGCTTGTGGTCGATAATACGTTCTCTAGTCCCTACTTTCAGCAACCACTTGACCTAGGTGCAGATATCGTTCTGCATAGCACAACAAAATACATCAATGGGCATAGCGATGTCATCGGTGGAGCCCTCGTCATGAACGACGAGCAACTCTATCAGTCACTCAAGTTCTACCAGAACGCTGCTGGTGGCGTGCCCGGCCCGTTTGATGCATGGCTAACACTGCGCGGCATCAAGACGCTCGCGCTACGCATGCGCCAGCACGAGGAAAACGCACGGGCAGTTGCCCGTTTCCTGGTGGAGCATCCACGCGTGGAGAAGGTCTACTATCCCGGTCTGCCTTCTCATCCCGATCACGAATTGGCGAAGCGGCAGATGAGTGGTTTTGGCGGTATGGTTTCTTTCCAACTCAAAGGCACGCTTCCTGATGTGGACAAGGTCGTACAACGCTGCAAGGTCTTTACCTTTGCTGAGAGCCTGGGAGGTGTTGAGTCACTGCTGTGTCATCCTGCTTCAATGACCCACAGCTCTATTCCGCAAGATATTCGCGAAGCTCGCGGACTTACCGATACGCTCTTACGCCTTTCAGTCGGTATTGAGGACCGCGAAGATCTACTCCTGGACCTAGAGCAAGCATTGGGCTAGCTCTCACAGCAAAACTATGTTCTATCCTATCACCTCGAACGTAGTTTTGCTGTTACTTTTGACCCAACCAAAGCGATGTATACTATAGTTAGGCAGACGCGTCTATAGTAATATATTAAGAAACACTTTTATTTTATGTTTACCGGCTCCTAGCAGTCTGGGAGGACATGTTAATGATACATTCTACTGTGCCAATAAGACGCAACAAAAGGTCGCTCTTTCTTTGTATGGTATTGTTCGCAACGCTCCTGCTAAGCGCGTGTAATAGTAACCCTCAGACACATCAACGTGCTGACCAGGACAAAACTACACTAGATAATGCGCTTGCTCATGCTCAAAGTGTTGGTGTTCCTACTGCATTACTACAATCTATTAAGCAGCAAGAAACGGATTTAAACGCCGCGCACGTGCCTCTGAGCGTTTTTGGCAATCAGTCTACCACTGACTACTATACAAACCTAGCCCAGCGCTACCAAATGTTGGCAATTCAGGTACAGGGCTTAGAGGCGCAAACAACTCAGCATCTCGACTACTTAGCTACTCTTGATCTGCAAAGCTTTGAAAGTGTGCTGGCTCAGCGCCAAGCGCAGGGCTTTGTCGAAACAAAAATTTTTGCTGACCAGCTCAAACAAGATCAAAATTTGCTTTCCCAGGCGCAAGGCCCTACAGACTACTTGCAAGTGAGTAATAACGCCAAACGCTCTATCATGGCACTACACCTAATGGGTTCAGCCTATAACGCACTCGTTTCACTGCAACAGGCTATGAAGGGCTTGCAGACCTCGCGCTTGGACATTACAGCTCTGAAGCAGGAGGAGCAGTATGATCTTCAGGCTTTTCGTACTGCCGACAAGCCAGAGGATTTTTCACAGCTTATTGACTTGGTCAATGCTCAACTGCAGGCAACTACAGCTTACTCTGTCCAGGCTATTCCCTACGTTGGTGCAGCAAAATTGAAGGAGTTCGGCACAGATATTGCAAACATGCAGCAATATGGAGGAAGTGTCACGACGTATCAACAGCACTTGCAGACCGATCAGGCAGCACTAAGTAAGGCAAAAACACTCGGCGACTTGCTCAAAATCTCTACGCAAATCGACAATGATCTCGCTTCCATCCAGCTTCCACTCGTTCGCAGTGAGGCACACTTCCTGCTCAAACAGTACCAGCAGGAAGTGGACAGGTGGGGTAGCTCACACCTGTACCATGATTCGTACGATGGTGGTGTATATCGCCTCGACTATGAATACAATGAGCAACAGGGCTTCGGTTCCGATATAGATGCAGCAGTGCAGAGCGCACGAACCCCGGATGACTACCAGGCAGCAATCGACTTTATTAACAATAACATGCTGCATCTCAAGGCAATGGAGGCTGACTACAACGATGCGACGCCCTGGGATCAGCCACACGACACAGACATACAATTGATAAAGCACTACAATCTGATGTCTAAACAAGTGTTTGTGGTCTCGCTCATCGAGCAAACGCTGCGTTTCTATCAGGATGGCAAACTGGTAAGAGCATTCCATATCACCTCTGGGCAATATGCCAAGCCCTCGCCGCCAGGACTATGGAGTATCTTCTCACGCGAATCTCCAACAAAGTTTAAATCTAGCGAGCCTAAGGGGTCAGCGTTCTGGTATCCTGACACCAACATCAACTTCGCCATGGAGTACCGCGACGATGGCTACTTCTTCCACGATAGCTGGTGGCGTGTCAACTATGGCCCAGGCACCAACTTCCCGCACTATGATAGTGGCGGCGACGAGACCTTCTCAGGCAACGGCAGCCACGGCTGCATCAATATGCAAGAGGATGAAGCCGCGTGGTTATATAATAACTCATCTTACGGGGCGTCTGCCATTCTCTACTAGAGATTGCTACCATTCAGTACCGAGCGAAGCCTAACGTTGAATGGTAGCAATTTTTCGTGCTTTTGTTTGACAGAGTGAATTCACTTCTGCTATAATCTACGGGCACGAAGTCCGACAAGCACTGTCGGTATTGGAGGGGCCTGTGTGAAGAGGGAGACGCTTCGTAGAGGATTGAAATAAAGAAAGAAAGAAACAAACAATGCCCAATAATGCCGCTGCTGAGAAGCGCATGCGCCAGGAAGAGAAGCGCCGCGCACACAACCGCAGCATTAAATCGCTCGTGAGAACACAGATTACCAAGGCGCGTCAGGCTATCGCCTCCCCTACTACGACTACCGAGGCTGCAACCGAGGCTGTTCGTGTTGCTGCAAGCGCGTTAGACCGTGCTGCAAGAAAAGGTGTTATTCACAGGAATAACGCTGCTCGTCGCAAATCGCGCCTGATGAAGCATCTCAATGCAAAGTCGATGTAGGTTTTTGCGCCTGTTGCTCTGCATCTATCTATTCACTCTTGCCGAGTACTGAGCGCATAGGAGGTTTTTAGGGATGGCCGACAAAAATGTTGTAACGAAGCCGGCAGGACGGGCACTACTGGCCGCTGTTGAAGTTGCTCAGTTACGCAAGGATAGACCAGAGATCCAATCGGGCGATACGGTTCGCCTGCAAGTGAAAGTTGTTGAAGGAAACCGCGAACGTCTGCAGCCCTTTGAGGGTGTTGTTATCCGCTTGCGTGGTGGCAGCGTGAATCGTAACTTTACCGTGCGCCGCATCACTAACGGTGTAGGGGTCGAGCGCACATTTCTTCTCCACTCACCACGCATTGAGAAAATTGAGGTGCTCCGTCATGCGCGTGTGCGCCGCAAACAGCTCTACTACCTGCGTGGCCTCACTGGTAAAGCGGCTCGCTTGAAAGAACTTCGTCCCATGACCAGCAAGCAGTTAGCTGCAAAAGAAGCCGCCAGGACAGAGAAAGTTGCCGCGTCAGAGGCTGCTACTCAAAGCGGCGTCGGTGAAGCCTAAACAAATGCCGACATTGGCGGAGGAAATGGCCCTGTACGCACAAGGCTATTGCCTGGTTGCTGGACTCGATGAGGCTGGCCGAGGTTGTCTGGCGGGTCCGGTGTTGGCCGCTGCTGTTCTCATACGGCTCAGTGATGGAGTAAGCACCATCTTATCTCACTTCGCCGGTGTACAAGACTCTAAACAACTCACACCGCTAGCACGGAAACGGCTCTACGATGTGGTGATGCAGCGTGCACTTGCTGTTGGAGTAGGCATGGGGTCGGTTGAACTGATTGACGAACGAAATATTCTCTATGCCACAAAGCATGCTATGTGCAGCGCTCTTTCCCAACTGTCGCTAGCACCGCAGGCACTCTTACTTGATGCCTTGCTTCTGCACAACGTTGCATTGCCGCAGCGCTCCATCATCAAGGGAGATGTACACTGTCTTTCCATCGCTGCCGCCTCCGTTATCGCTAAGGTAACACGTGACCGTCTCATGCTCCAACTGCACGAACAATACCCGGCATATGGTTTCGCTCAGCACAAGGGCTATGGAACGGCAGCCCATCTCGCGGCACTACAACGCTACGGTGTCACCCCTCATCACCGCAAAAGCTTCGCGCCTGTGCATGAGTTGCTGTCACATGTCGTCAATAAAAGCAAAAACTAGCAGCGAAGATAGGCACGAAGCATTATGGCAGAATACATCTGGGGACGCAACTCCGTACTGGAGACGCTTCATTCTACGCGACAAGTCAAGCGTCTCTTGTTGGCAGAGGGGCAACGAGGAGCGCCTGTTGTATCCGCGATTCTAGAGGCAGCGGAGCGGCGGCGCATCCCTGTTGAGGGCGTGTCACGGGCGCGTCTCGATCAGCTCTGTCATGGCGCTGTCCACCAGGGCTGCGTCTTGATGGTTGAAGAGCGCCAATACGCAGATATCGAGCAGATACTTGCTTGTGCGCAGCACAAGCATGAGGCATCCTTCCTGCTCATCCTTGATGCTATTCAGGATGTCAACAACCTAGGCTCATTGCTGCGTACGGCTGAAGCAGCGGGGGTACATGGCGTTATTCTGCCAGAGCATCGCGCCGCGGCGGTCAACGCTACCGTTGTCAAAACCTCTGCAGGAGCGACCGAACACTTACTCATTGCCCAGGAGACGAACTTATCGCGTGTTGTTGAAGCACTCAAGAAGCAGAATATCTGGGTTGTGGGGCTGGCAGGTGAGTCGAAAACCCTTTATCACCAAGCCGATCTCACGGGGCCACTGGCGCTGGTTGTAGGCAATGAGGGCAAGGGCATTAGCCGTCTGGTGCGCGAACACTGCGACTTGCTCATCAGACTGCCTATGTACGGCCATATCAACTCTTTGAACGCTGCGGTCGCGGGCAGTATCGCTCTGTATGAAGCACTGCGGCAGAGAGAGAAGGCGCAGCAGGGCTAAGAGAGAGAATGTTGTGTTTAAAATAGACATAAAGAGACTCCTACTGCTTCTCTGTTATGCTGTGGGACTACTCAGCACGGGCGTAGTTCTGCACTCGCAAGAAGCGCTAGCTGCCTATAACCTTCAACCACAGGTGATGATTACGCAACCCTCCGTCAGTAATGCGGCTGTCGGCGGTCATGCAGGTACGAAAGTACAAATCGTAGGCACAGGCTTTGCCCCCATTCCTACTACTGTTCAGCTTTTCACGACGACCAATTCTGATCCAGCGCATTGTCAGCCTGATGATCCCAATCTTAATGTGTTCACTACAAGTCCTACTGCGATGACGAAAGGGGCAGCATTGAGCGTAGATACTACGTGGCCTGATAACGCAGCAGTACCTGGCAGCGTCTATTATGTCTGCGTACTTTCTCTTACTAGTCAGGCACTCTCCTCCAACACGTTTACTGCCGCTCAGCCTGTCACAGTCAATGTGTCACCAACCAGTGTGGCGCAGGGCGCAGTGGTTACAGTCACAGGCGCAAATTGGCTGCCATCACAGCAACTCAATGTCTTGATAACCAGTGGTGACAACGGTCCAGCTATTGTGAGCAATGTGGTCAATTCTGATGCAGCCGGAAACTTTACTGCTATGCTCACTATCCCCAGCAATGCTCACCCTATGACCTACTCTGTCCGTGTCTACGCTCCAAACGAGAATACTCCTGCTATGACGAAGCTACTAAGCAATGCTGTGACAGTTACGCTTGCCGCAACGCCTACACCCACGGTCACTCCGACTCCCACTCCATTACCAACGACGCCCGTAGCCACAGCGACACCATCGGGTGGTGCAGGCAATGGCACGGGAGGCATTACGAAGAATACGTTTCTCCTCTTTACGCTAGGAGGGCTAGGTATCCTCCTAGTAATAGTAGGCGTTATCCTGTTCGTGATGTATTCGCGCAAAATCTAGATGATTTATAGGGATAATCTTTTGAAAATGCTCTCGGGCAAGCTTCTTACAACAATCATAATCGGACGCCAGAACCAGGGCAGGTAGACAATGTCACTTCCTTGTTTCATGGCATGATACACGCCCTCACCGACAGAACGCGCTGATGCGAAGAGTGGTCCTTTCTTCAAATGTACCGTCATGGGGGTATCAACGAAGCCGGGCTTGATGGTCACGACGGAGACACCAGCTTTGTACAGGCGGTTACGCAAGCCCTGTAAGAAGGTGCTTACTGCTGCTTTGCTTGTGCCGTAGATATAGTTGCTCTGCCGTCCACGATCACCAGCAGCGGAGGAGATGACCGCGATACAACCGTGTCTCTGCTGCTCAAAATAGTTGGCGCTAATCGTGAGCAACGAGATGACGCTAGTACAATTATTGGTGAACTGCTGCAATGTTTCGGCAACGCTCTGTTCGCAAAGGCGCTGATTCCCCAACGTGCCGTAAGCGATCAAGAGCATGTCTATGCTATGCAGTGTCGCAACAGCACTATCGAACATCTGCTGATGTCGGTCCAGTTCGCTGAGATCGAGTACAAAGGTAGCTACGCGCTTAGCACCTCGTACTTTGAGGTCGTTAGCCACCACTGTTACTTTCGCGTCGTCACGGCCAACGAGAAAGAGTTCTGCGCTGTGCTTAGCGAAACATTTGGCCGTTTCATGGGCAATGGCAGAGGTGGCTCCTATTATTATTACTTTCATCTAGAACTTCATCCAATCATCCTGCAGGTACGACGCGACGCCAGAAACTAGAGGAGAACTTCGGGTCGATACAGTGCTCGAACTCACGCCATTGTGGAAAGTAGGTCTGGAAACTCTCACTACTCATACGTGCATCTTTGGCTGGATACACACAGCCCCCACTTTGGCGTACGATGCCGTCTAGCTCCTCGCACAGTTGCAGTGTCTTCTTGCCATGGTAGGAGAAGTCCAGAGCCAGTGTTATACCTGGCCGAGGGAACGAGAGCATGCCTGGCGAGGGGACCTCACCGAAGGTTTTGAGCACTGCTAGAAATGAACCTTCACCTGAGCGACTGATGCGCCGTAGCAGCTCTTTCATGACCTCGCCTCCATTGTCGAAAGGGACAACGCACTGGTACTGCAGAAAGCCCCGCTTACCATACAGGCGGTTCCACTGCTCAATAGCGTCGAGCGGATAGAAAAAGGATTCATAAGACATAACTCTGCCTAACACTTTGCTTATCTGCTTGTGATAGTAGACCTCATTGAAAGCTTTGACAGTTAGGGTGTTCAAGATGAAAGAAGGCAAGTCAAAGGGGATGGCTAATGGTAGCTTTGCAGGTATACGTCTCGCACTATATGCTTGAGAGCAATTATGGTTGCCGCGCATGAAAAGGCCACGCCCAAGACTACGCCCACTGCGGAGGCAATCCACCCAGGCGACAGTATACTCGAAGTTCGGGTCTGAGTCGGCGGAGAGTTGTAGGAACTCGTCAAGCGAGGAGAAGCGAATGCTCTCCATATCGATAAAAGGGTTCACAATAGGCTTCAAGCGAAACTCGGCCCAGAGAATCAGGCCAGTAAGCCCTAGGCCAGCAATCGTAGCACAAAATAGTTCCCTATTCTCGCAGGGAGAGCACAACAGACGCCGACCATCGGAGCGCAATAATTCAAAGCAGGTAACATGGCAACCGAAGGTGCCAGCTCTATGGTGATTCTTGCCGTGAATGTCATTAGCAATCGCCCCGCCAACCGAGACGAACTTGGTGCCGGGACTGACGGGCAGAAACCAGCCGCGTGGCACAACGACCTGCAGTATGTCGGCCAGTGACACGCCTGCTTCGCAGCGTAGCAGACCCTCTATGGGGTCAAAGGAGATGAAGCGCTTTAAATAGCTCACATCGAGCGACACTCCACCCTCGTTGAGACAACTATCACCATAGCTGCGCCCGTAAGCGAAGGGCAGCACAGGCCGTTCAAACGAGGCAAGATCGGGCAGGTCGCTTAACCAGAAGGCAGGTACAACTGCGTCTGGCTCAAGCTGTGGATAGTGCCCCCAGGATTGCAGTCTTGTTGTCGTGTTTGTATGAAACGTGTGAGGCATACTTGTGCTATCATATCACATGACTTGACGGTTGGCGATATGAATCGTACAGTTTGATAAGAAGATTGGTGGCATCTCCGCAACAACAGTGAGGAGCATATAGCGTGCAACGAAGCCCGTTTTGGTCTTATTTTCGACTGAATATGCGATTTTCTCTCTTTGAGAAAGTTGTTCTTGCGAACAGTCTTATGCTGGTCGTCGAAGCGTTAGCAGGCTTGTGGGTGACCAGCCATAATCTGGAAGCACAT
The DNA here is from genome assembly GCA_019240835.1 of Ktedonobacteraceae bacterium. Taxonomy (GTDB): domain Bacteria; phylum Chloroflexota; class Ktedonobacteria; order Ktedonobacterales; family Ktedonobacteraceae; genus JAFATZ01. The sequence continues at coordinate 26,330 of JAFAXQ010000236.1, read as the reverse complement.
CACTATCTCATTGATACCAGCTTTATCGTCGTGGCTACACTTTTGAGTTTAACAATAAATGCTCTGCTGTTGCGTGCGAGTTTTCGCCCTCTTTTTAGCCTGTTACGCACCATTCGGGCAGTGAGTGCAGGAGCAACGCAAGAGCGTGCAATTGCTCTCCCTCTCGACTCAGAGATCGGTGAACTTGCCCATGCCTTCAACAGTATGCTTGATCGACTCGAAGAGGCTCGCCGTGAGCGAGCAATGCTCATTCTGCAAGCACAAGAAGAAGAGCGCCATCGCCTCGCGCTCGAACTTCACGATGAGAGCAGCCAGAATTTAACTGCGCTTCTTATTCACACGGAGGTACTCAACCAGACCCTACAGGCACTGCCGCACGATGTGATCTCAGCACAAGCCCGTGAAAAGATGTTCACAGGACTCTCGTCCCTGGCGGAGATTGCACAGGCAACACTTGAAAATGTGCGCCTTCTTGCCCAGCAACTACGCCCTCGTGTGCTTGATGATTTAGGGCTATACGCGGCCTTCCGCTGGCTAGCAGAAGACAGTCGTGAACGACTGCATGTGACTGTCGAGCTGCATACCGAGGGCATAGATACTTCTGCGGTAAGGCAGCACTGCTCCACTCCCCATGAGATCGTATTGTTCCGTATTGCCCAGGAAAGCCTTACCAATGTAGCACGCCATGCCCATACCCAGCACGTATTCGTCTCACTTGTGCATGACACAACACATTTCCGCCTGTATATTCGCGACAATGGCTGTGGCTATGACACCTCGAAACCGCATGTGGGTCTAGGCACATTGAGTATGCATGAGCGGGCTACCCTGCTGGGGGGTACTCTCACTCTTCACTCTCAACCAGGAAAAGGTACAACCGTTGAGGCGATTATCCCATGTACGAAAGAGGCGGCGCATGCCTGAAGCACCTTCCACTCACTCTATTCGTGTAGTGCTGGCTGACGATCATGAAATCCTACGCCAGGGATTGAAGCTACTGCTCGGACTACAGCCCGAGATGCAGGTGGTGGGCGAAGCTCGAACTGGACACGAAGTGATTGAGCAGGTAGAGAGACTTTGCCCTGACGTGGTGGTCATGGATATCAGCATGCCAGGGATGGACGGATTGCAGGCATGCAGCATCATTCGTAGCCGACAACCAGAAACACAGGTCCTCATACTGACTATGCATGAGAGTGAAGAATACTTTCTACAAGCCCTGCATGCAGGAGCAGCGGGATACCTTGTGAAGAAGGCGGCACCAGCCGAACTACACAGCGCTGTCAGCACAGTGGCACAGGGCGGTGTCTTTTTGTATCCAGGCTTAGCTAAAGTTCTCATTCGAGCATATCTGAACGAAGCTACCTCCTCATCGGTAGAGCCATCTTCTCTGCAAGAGACAACACAGCTTGAGACGGAACTGCACGTTCTAACGCCACGTGAGCTAGAGATTCTCACACTGGTGGCCAGGGGACACACGAGTAGGGAGATCGCGGACCGCCTCGTGCTTAGCATCAAAACGGTGCAGGCTCATCGTGCCAAGATTATGGAGAAGTTGGACCTGCATAACATTACCCACTTGGTACGCTTTGCCATCCATCATGGTCTCATTCCCCCCAAACTCTAATTTTAGGAGCCTGTTATGAAAATATGTACAGTGCGTCATTTTTCGCCGTTCTGGGTCCTCTGCCTTCTCCTGGTTTTCTTTGCTCCACTGGGAAACAACAGAAGCAATACTACCATGACCGATGCGCCGGGTTACTCGACAGCGGCAAGAACCATACCGCCGCCAATTGATACCTGTCCCCGCTTGGCCTACAGTACTGCGGATACTATCTGTTACACCCCCTATCAACTACGTATCGCTTATGGCGTTGAGTCACTGCTAGAGCGCGGTTTTAGCGGTAGGGGACAGACAGTGGTCGACATCGTCTCGTTTGGCAGTCCCACCCTGCAACAAGATATGGATGTTTTCGATAAGCAGTTCGGGCTGCCACCTATCAACATCCAGGTCATTGCGCCACTTGGGACGAAAGCCTTTAATCCCAATGACAGAAATATGCTCAGTTGGGCAGAAGAGACTGAGCTTGATGTGCAAATCATCCACGCTATTGCGCCTGATGCAGGTATTGTGGTCTTAACTAGTCCGGTAGCGGAGACTGAAGGCACTGTTGGCTTACCACAGTTTCGGCAATTGGAGCAATACACGCTCGACCATCACCTCGGCTCTATTGTGTCACAAAGCTGGGGTGCATCTGAACTGACGTTACAGGATGCAGCGGGACAAGAAGAGCTGCAAAAATGGAACGCCTTTTACCAGCAAGCGACCACAAAGCGGGGCATGACCTATCTGTCGGCATCAGGTGATAAGGGTGCCACCGACTTTGTGGACATGCAAGGGGAAACGCTTGCCTCTGTCGCAACAACGAGTTTTCCAGCCGATGAACCCTGGGTCACGAGCGTTGGCGGCACTACACTGCTACGCGAAGGCAATACAACGCGTGAGATTGTATGGAATGGTCCCAGTGGTGCCAGCGGTGGCGGCTTTAGCAGATTCTTCTCAACCCCTTCTTATCAGCAGTCCCTGCCTGCCGCCGTTCAGAACCAACTCAATCGTCGTCGTGGCGTTCCGGATGTCGCTGCCGTTGCTGATCCCAGCAGCGAAATGGCGATCTATGTGGATGGAAGTTGGGGTCTTATTGGCGGCACCAGTGCTAGCGCACCACTCTGGGCAGGAGTCATTGCTATTGCTAATCAAATGGCGGGCCATCCCCTGGGTTTTCTCAATCCCGCACTCTACAAAATAGCGCGATCGCGTGCCTATGCGCAGGACTTTCACGATATTACCTCCGGTGACACTACCAATGCCACAACAGGCGTCCAAGGATATCCAGCCGTAGCAGGCTGGGATGCCTCTACGGGGCTTGGTTCACCTAACGCTGAGAACCTTATCCCTGATTTAATCAAGGAAGTACACCCCTAATCAGATGCCAAGGGCCTGCAAAGCCCTTTAGTACCGGCTTAGGGTTATATTAACCCTTTGTGTACGCACAATTCCGCATTGAGAATAGAACCTCCTGCCGCGCCACGAATGGTGTTATGACCTAATAGCACAAACTTGTAGTGCAGAATGGGGCAGCGGCGCAGTCGTCCAAGAGTAACCGTCATGCCATTGCCTGCGTCACGGTCGCGCAGCGTCTGAGGTCGATCCGGCTCGTGACGATAGAGTAGAGGATGAGCGGGCGCACTTGGCAATTTGAGCGCTTGTGGCTCGGGTGTGTAGTTCTGCCAACTAGCAAGAATCTCCTCTGGGCTGGCATCGTGTTCCAGTTCGACGCTGGCGCATTCAAGATGCCCCTCGCGTGTGCCAACTCGATTACAATGAGCACTGACCACCAGCGGAGCATTGACAAAGCCATGACCCTCTTGCCAGGTGCCAAGCATCTTGAGTGTTTCACTCTCCACTTTCTCTTCCTCGCCACCAATATACGGAATAGCATTATCGAGGATGTCATAAGAAGGTAGGCCGGGATAGCCTGCACCCGAAATAGCTTGTAGCGTTGTGACTATGACCTTGCGCAAGCCAAAGCTCAGTTGTAGTGGTTTGAGCGCCATCACCAGTGGCGTAGCGGAGCAGTTGGCGTTGGTGACGATACAGCCCTGCCAGTTGCGTTGCTTGCGCTGCTGCATAATAGCAGCAATGTGGTCAGCATTGACCTCTGGAATGAGTAAGGGCACGTCTGGCACCATGCGGTAGCTCTTGGCGTTGCTAAAGACGGCGACACCTGCACGAGCAAAGGCCACTTCTACCTCGCCAGCAGCCTCAGCAGGCAAGGCCGAGAAGGCGATTCTGATGCCGGGCGTTGCCTCCGTCTTGCAAGTGACGACAGGTAGTCTTGCCACAGATGCGGGCATTTCACTATTGGGTAGTCGCCAGGGCGTTGCCTCGCCATACGGGCAGCCATTATGTCGCTCTGAGGCAGCGACGGCGACAAGCTCAAACCAGGGATGATTCTGTAAGCCCTCAATGAAGCGCTGCCCAACCATGCCTGTTGCGCCCAGTACAGCGACAGGAATACGCGCTTGAAGCTGCATAACACTTCCCTTTCCTAGCCAACAGGGCGAGCCTTGTCCTCGCCTCTATAATACACAAATTCCTACAGGTTTGTTTAGCGTGCTTCTCGTCTTTTCTCTTGTTGTGTGGGATGGCGCACCAATGGGACAATGGTCGCAATAAGAATAAGGCCACGGTGCAGGCAGCGTAGTGCGCTTTCTGCATCTTGATCCTCCACAATCAGGATGATAGCTTGGTCCGACATGCCCTGGGTGATGGTAGGTATATCCTCGCTAGCGAGTGCATTGATGGCTTGCGCGGCGCTGGTAGGATCAGCATTGAAGCCTGAACCAATGCAGGCGCAAGCGGCGAGGTTGCGGCGACAGCGCACTCGCCATGTGCTAGCATCCATATCGTGTTGCAACAGGGCTACCACCGAGTCGGCGGATGCCTCCTCCACCATGAAGGACAGGTGGTGCCCTGACGAGGAGCAGATGACGATGGGAGCGGCATCTGCTCGTGCGGCCAAGGCGAAGATCTGCCCAGCATTCTCAGGAGCACCGAATAGGTCCGTGCTTTCCACCGTAATCAATGCCAGATGGCGGCGAGTAGTGATTGCTCTGGCTCCGCTTGGCATTCTGGCCGCAGGGCCGACGACGGTGCCACGCACATGAGGATTGAAGGTGTTGCGCACACGTACGGGAATATTGCGCGGAGCGACGGGAATGAATGTACGCGGGTGCAGTACCTTGGCACCAAACCAGGAGAGGCGCGCTGCTTCAGCATACGAGAGCCTAGACAAGGGCTGGGCATTTTTCACCAGGCGCGGATCAGCCGTCAGGACACCATCTACGTCGGTGTAGATAGTGACTTCAGCACAACCCAGCGCAACTCCAATGACCGTGGCACAGTAGTCGGAGGCATTACGGCCAAGCGTGGTGACATAGCCAGTAATAGTGCGCCCGATGAAACCGACAGTAATGGGAACAATGCCCCGTTCAATAAGCGGTGCAATCAGCGCATGCGCATTGATGCGTGTTTCCTCCATCAGTGGGTCCGCTCCGACTACAACCCCAAGAGGCTGCACAGTATCGTTCTTAGGATGGCTCGTGATGATGATCTCCTGAAGTACGGATTCAGTTGCCACACCGAGGTCGCGGACAGCGGCGGTGACCAGTAGAACCGAGAGGCGCTCGCCCCAACCAGCAACAGCGGCAGTGTGCAATTGTACCTCGTCGTTGCGCTGTGCAGCTCTACACAGAGCAGCGACATCTTGTGCCAGTGTGGTCAGTGCCTCTTCAATCTGAACGAACAACTTCATTCGCCGCTCGTCGTCGCAAGTCACCTGCACCGCTGCGTCTATATGTTTGTCCCGCAGCAGGCGCAACTCGGCCTCGCACCTCTCGTGCTCACCAGTACAGGTATGACGTGCAATCTTCAAAAGTTGGTCGGTCACACCCGCCATGGCCGAGACAACGATGATGGGGAAGTGCTCCTCTGCGCCGTTGGCTGCGTGTGCGATGATGCTTGCTACTTGGCGGATCCTTTCACCGCTACCGACGGACGTTCCTCCGAATTTTAGGACACTGACCTTGTTTTCCATTTCATCCTCTTCTTGGAGTGTAATATTACCCTACATGCTGACCCTTCAGTGGGGGATGTATTGCTACAAGTTTACTACTTCGCCTACAGCTCCTTCAGTACACTAAGTGCATTAGCCATCTGTTTCCATTCCTTAAGGAAGGCGTCGTGTCCGTGAGGCGAATCCAGTTCTACATAGCTGGCATCACCTCCCAGGCTGCGCACCCTCTCGGCCAGCCAGCGTACGTGTGCGGCGGGGAAGAGAAGATCTGAACGAATGCCTATAAATAATGCCTTGCTGCGAATACGGCATAGCGCATCGTCGAGGGAGGGATAGCCCTCACTCACGTCGTACAGATCCATCGCACGGCTGATGTACAGGTAGCTATTCGCGTCGAAGCGGCGCACTAGCAAGGTGCCCTGGTAGTAGAGATAGTTCTCGACATCAAAGCGCTTGCCGAGATCGGCAGCTTGCGTCGGTGCTGGAATTGGGGTGCATCGGTTGGTATTACGTGCGTAGCGCAGCTCCATCGCTTCCTCGCTCTGATAAGTAATCATCGCCAGCATGCGCGCAATCGCTAGACCCGTATTCGGCCCTTGCCCTAGCTCATAGTCGCCGCCACGCCAGGCCGGGTCAGCCATAATCGCCTGTCGCTGCACTGTGCTAAAGGCAACCGCCTGCGCCGTCAGTGCTGCCGTTGCCGCTACCACCACGACCTTCTGCACCATCTCAGGGTACGTTACAGCCCACTCCAACGCCTGTTGTCCCCCAATAGAGCCGCCGACTACCAGTGCCAAGCGATTCACGCCCAAGTGCTCAAGCAACACCCGCTGTGCTCGCACCATATCGCGAATCGTCACTACGGGAAAACGCATGCAATAGGGTTTGCCTGTGCATGGGTCAAGCGACGAGGGACCGGTGCTGCCATAGCAACCACCCAGGATGTTCGAGCAAATCACAAAGTAGCGTGTCGTGTCGATGGGGCGTCCAGGACCGATCAAGAGATTCCACCACGCCGCCTTCGGGTCATCAGGATGCTCCACATCATGGGCATGGGCGTTTCCCGTCAGGGCATGAGTAATCAAAATGGCATTATCCGCCTCTGCATTGCGAGTCCCCCACGTCTCGTAGGCCAACGTAATCGGCCCAAAATCTCCCCCAAGCTGCAATGGCAGAGGGTCAAACGTCACGCTCCCCACTGCATGCAGAGTCGTCTGTCGCATAGCCAACCCACACTCTAATTGAATCGCCATTGCATCTCCTTCTTAAGAAAATGATAACAAAAAACCCCTCACCCTAACAGGGGGCGAGGGGTAAACGTATTTACGGTTATTCTACCCACAAAAAAACCCCTGCGTCTCAGGGGTGTGGCAAACATGCACATACCCCTCATCTTGCGGATAGGCACAAGTAATGCCAATCTGCCGGAGTTGGCACCCTTCCTGCGACGTTGCAAGTGGGTTGCCGGGCTTCAACGGGCCGTTTCCCTCCACCTCTCTTGATGAGATCAATTGTGTAACTCTGATTCAGTTGTTAATTTCTCTTATGTGCAAAGTATACCCGACTAGCTTGACGCATGTCAAGAGCAGGTTTTGTCCCGCGCAGAATCGATGAAGAATTGGAAAGCCTTTGCCTCTCACAATTCTTCATTTTATTTTTTCTTTCATGATAAAACAAATGTAGCAGTTTCAATAGATGTCGTATGATATACGAATATATGTATGCAAAAGCATTTCCAAAGGAGAGATCTCAGCATGATCTCGTTGCCCTCAATCCTACTGAGGCTCAGCGTAGCCCTGTTACTTGGTGTGGTGATGGGATGGGAGCGCGAAAGCCGTCAGCATTCGGCTGGAATACGCACCAATGCTCTGGTAGCCCTTGGGTCTTGCCTCTTTACCCTAATCTCGGCATTTGGGTTCAGCCAACTGCTCGGCATAGCTCATGTGCAGGTTGATCCGACACGTATTGCTTCGTATGTAGTAGCAGGAATCGGCTTCCTTGGCGGAGGCACTATTATAGTTCAGCACGACCGTGTCAAAGGACTGACTACTGCAGCAGTGATCTGGATGGTTGCCGCGCTTGGCATGGCATGTGGAGCCGGATGGTTGTGGGAGGCAGTGATAGCGACCCTGCTGGCCCTGACCGCCTTGCTAGGACTGCGCGTTCTCGAAAGGCGCATGATGCCTCAGCGCTCGTTGCAGCGCTCTGCCATTCAACTAGAGGTCACCCTGGGGGAAGAATCCTTCGTGGGTCAAGTGCATGAGGCTTGTGAGCGCAAGGGTGTTACCATTGAGCGGGTAGGCATCTGGACAGAGCGCGAGAGCAAGACGGTCAAGCTTGTCTGTCATGCCAAGGATGCAGCAGCATTGGCCTCTGCTGTCGATGCCTTACAGGCTCTGTCAGCGGTGCGAGCCGTTCACGCCGAGCTGGCCAACAAAAACAGGGAACTGCCTTCTTTTCCTTATGACAGATACGCATGAGTCACTTACAGCCGCAAGTGCTCGATAATTGGTCCAAGCGCCAGGATAGGAAGATACGTCAAGGCCACCACAATTAGTGTTGTCCCAATAATCACTAAGGAATTAGTCACTACACTTCTTCCTCTTTACGGTGTGGCACGAGGTGAATGTCGATATCAGTGCTGAGCCGCAGCAAACGATTGATGATAGAGCCGCGTAGGATCTCTTCCCAACGACTGCGCACGGGCTGACCGAGCACAATCTGGGTGACTTGGCGCTCATTGGCCACCTGTACCAACGTGCGAGCGATATCCTGGCTTTTCATGCGAATGACCTCGGCTCCCAGGTCTTCGGCCAGCACAATGTGCTCCTCCAGGCGGCGTAGCGCTGCTTCCCTATGCCTGCGAGCATTCTTTCCGTACTTGAGGAGCATAATCAGCCTACTCGTGAAGGCGAGATAGCCTACTGGCTCAATAGAAATCGCGATTAGGTCTGCATGCAATCCGTGCGCAAGTCGCCAGGCGTCACGTAGCACTTGGCGGGTATGCGACCGATGATCAAAGCCCACCAGCACTCGCTCACTGGCAGGCCAGATCTTGCTGATGTTATGCTCGCTCATGTATTGCTGCAGTTGTGCCTCGGTTTTCTCTGCCGTCCGTCGCAGAGCCATTTCACGCAGCGCCGTCAGGTTTCCCTCGCGAAAGAAGTTGTTGAGTGCTGGCTCAATACGATCAGGGGGATAGATGTTGCCATGTCGCATGCGCTGGCGAAGGGCATACGGAGAGATATCGATAAGCTCTACTTCTTCTGCCTGATCAAGTATGCGGTCGGGCAATGTTTCGCTCACGCGCACTCCTGTGATACTGGCGACCAAGTCGTTGAGGCTCTCCAGGTGCTGGATATTGAGCGTGGTCACTACGTTGATGCCTGCGTCTAGCACGTGCTCCACATCTTGGTAGCGCTTGGCATACTTGGAGCCGGGCACGTTTGTGTGTGCCAATTCATCGACCAAGGCGACCTGGGGATAGCGAGCAATGATGGCCTCGGTATCCATCTCCTCCAGCGTCACGCCACGATAAGTGATCTTCTTGCGAGGAATGACTTCTAAATCTCCTAACATGGCCTGTGTCTGGGGGCGTCCATGCGTCTCGACGTAGCCCACCACCACGTCAGTTCCTCGTGCCCGGCGTCGATGGCCCTCAGCCAGCATGGCATACGTCTTGCCTGCTCCGGCTACAGCACCCAGATAGACCCGTAGACGACCACGCCTGCGCGGGTGACTGTCGCTACCAGCATAAGGCACAGGCGTCTGATCATTCTCCACATCGCTGTCACGCAGGTGATACTTTGTGAGTAGTGCCTCGGGGTCAAGGCGTCCTTCTCTCTCCTCGTCGCGCTGCGTACCTGATGTGTCTTGACTCATGACATACCTACTTTATTGAATCGAGCACCAGATTCAGCTCAAGCACATTAATGTAGGGTTCGCCAAAGATAAACAGGAAGCGGCCTTGCACATGATCCATCACCAGTTGTCGTACCACGCTCTGGCTCAAGCCGCGTGCTTTAGCTATGCGCGGCACCTGATAGAGGGCTGCTGCAATTGAGATGTCTGGGTCCAGCCCTGATGCCGAAGTGGTGACTAGGTCGACTGGCACCGGACCGCGAGGCGCATTTGGATTCTCCTTCTTCAGGTCAGCGACGCGCTGTGCTACGCTCTTGATCAATGCAGCGTTGGTCGGCCCCAGGTTCGAAGCCGACGAGTTCGCTGCATTGTAAGGTTGTGCCTTGCTCCCATCATCCGAGAGGGTTGCAGAGGGTCTGCCATGCATATAGCGCGCCGAGGTCCAATATTGGCCAATGAGGTCTGAACCAATAAGTTTCCCGTTGACGTAGTGCAAGCTGCCGTTGGCCTGATAGGGGAAAATCAACTGCGCTAGCCCTGTGACGATGCCAGGGTAGATGAAACCAGTAAGTACCGTCAAGAGCAGGGTGATTACAATCGCTGGGCGAATATATGCGCTTATAAATGTTTTCATTGCTTGTTTCTCTCTTTCAGAGCGTCAGATGCAGTACTTGGAGCACCAAGTCGATGGCTTTAATCCCAACAAATGGGATGATAATACCACCAACTCCGTAGATCAACAGGTTACGGCGCAGCAGGGCACCAGCCCCAATTGGGCGGTACTTCACCCCGCGCAGCGCTAAGGGGATCAGGGCAATGATGATCAAGGCATTGAAGATCACCGCCGAGAGCACAGCGCTGTGAGGTGTCGCCAGTTGCATGATGTTGAGCGTATTGAGCTGTGGGTAGGTGACCGCGAAGGCTGCCGGAATGATCGCGAAGTACTTGGCGACGTCGTTGGCGATACTAAAGGTCGTCAGCGCTCCGCGTGTGATCAAGAGTTGCTTGCCTACTTCTACCACCTCAATGAGCTTGGTCGGGTTGGAGTCGAGATCAACCATGTTGGCTGCTTCTTTAGCTGCTTGGGTTCCGGTGTTCATGGCTACACCGACATCGGCCTGGGCCAGAGCAGGGGCATCATTGGTGCCGTCACCCGTCATCGCCACCATACGTCCTCCCGTCTGCTGCTCTTTGATGAGCTTCATTTTGGTTTCCGGTGTCGCCTGTGCTAGGAAGTCATCCACCCCGGCTTCCTTAGCAATGGCAGCAGCCGTGAGCGGGTTGTCTCCCGTGATCATGATGGTGCGAATACCCATATGTCGCAACTGCTCGAAGCGCTCGCTCATGCCCCCTTTGACGATATCCTTCAGTTCGATCACTCCTAGTAAACGTGCCTGCTCCACTGTCCCATTGACCCTTTGCGTTTCGGCCACAACCAGAGGAGTACTTCCTGCACGAGCAATGGTATCGACAATACTATCCAGTTCGGCACTTCTAACTCCGCCATGCTCTGCGACATAGGTAGCAACGGCATCTGCTGCTCCCTTGCGGATGGTGTGGGCAGAGTCAACACCACTACTGCCCTGCCTTCCATTCAGGTCAACACCGCTCATGCGGGTCTGTGCTGTGAAGGGAATGAAGGTGGCGGCAGATGGTTTTTCTTCTGAGAGACTGTAGCGTTCCCTTGCCAGGAGCACAATCGAGCGCCCCTCTGGGGTCTCATCTGAGAGGCTGGAAAGCATCGCTGCATGCGCTAGCTCCCGCTCATCTACGCCTACAAGCGGCACGAAGCGTGTCGCTTGGCGATTGCCTAAGGTAATAGTGCCCGTCTTGTCGAGCAGGAGCACATCCACGTCACCTGCAGCCTCGACTGCTCGACCACTCATGGCCAGCACGTTGCGCTGAACCAAGCGATCCATGCCCGCAATGCCAATCGCCGAGAGCAACCCGCCGATGGTGGTCGGGATCAGGCAGACCAGCAGTGCAATCAGGGTGGTAATGGAGACAGCATTGCCTGAGTAGATGGCAAAGGGTTCGAGCGAGACCACCACCAGTACGAAGATGATAGTCAGACTAGCAATTAGGATATTAAGGGCAATCTCATTGGGGGTCTTCTGGCGTTTGGCCCCCTCAACTAGAGAGATCATGCGGTCTAGGAAGGTCTCACCGGGGTTAGCAGTCACCTGCACCACGATCCAGTCCGAGAGGACTCGCGTTCCTCCAGTCACGGCGCTGCGGTCGCCGCCACTCTCGCGGATGACAGGTGCCGACTCGCCTGTAATCGCCGACTCATCAACGGATGCTACCCCTTCGATGACTTCGCCATCTCCAGCAATGACGTCGCCCGCTTCAACTAGCACGAAGTCACCCTTACGTAACTCTGGGGCGGGCACCTCCTGCACCTGACCAAAGCGGTCGGGGCTGGTCAAGCGCTTGGCCATCGTAGTAGTACGCGCCTTGCGTAGCGTGTCGGCTTGTGCCTTGCCCCGTCCTTCGGCCATCGCCTCGGCGAAATTGGCGAACACGACCGTAAACCATAGCCAGATGGCTACCGCTAGCACGAAAATGGTTTCTGTGGTTAACACTGCACGAGGAAAGGCCGCGGTCGGTGCTGTAAAGAGCAGGCGCACGAACTCAATGGTGGTGACCACACTGCCCACCTCTACCACGAACATGACAGGGTTTTTGAGTTGTATACGCGGATCCAATTTCTTAAAGGAGTCAGGGATAGCCCGGCGGATGATTGTCGGGTCAAAGATCGAGATGTCCCCCTTGCGGCGTGTTTTCCACTGCTTGATTTCTAACGCATCAGGCTTCGTCTCTGTTTTCATCTCAGAAGGTCCTCCCTGCTTGCAGTAGCAAGTGTTCGACAATCGGTCCTAGTGAATAGGCCGGAAAGTAGGTGAGCGCTCCTACAATCAGAATCACGCCTACTAGCAAAGCCACAAACAGTGGCCCTGTCGTTGGAAAGGTGCCCAGTCCAGCGGGCACGACCCGTTTCTTGACCAGAGAGCCGCCAAAGGCCAGAATGGGAATGAGGAAGGCAAAGCGCCCAATCAGCATCGCCAGTCCCAGCGTCCAGTTATAGTAGGGCGTGTTGCCGTTGATGCCAGCGAAGGCCGACCCGTTGTTACCGTTGACGGAGGTGTAGGCGTAGAGTATCTCCGAGAGACCATGTGGGCCTGCATTGCCAGCTCCTGTGGTGATGCCAGCTAGTCCCGCGGGTAATACACTGGCTGCTGCGGCAAAACCTAGGATCGAGGCGGGCAGGATCAACAGCGCCAGGGCTGCCATCATGATCTCCTTGCGTTCGATCTTCTTTCCCAGGTATTCCGGTGTGCGCCCTACCATCAGGCCGGCGATAAAGACTGCAATGATGGCAAACATCAGCATACCGTAAAGCCCAGAGCCTACGCCGCCGAAGACGATCTCCCCCAACGCGATGTTGGTCAGCGGGATGAGACCTCCCAAGGGCGTGTAACTATCATGGAAGCTGTTAACTGCACCACACGAGGTGTCGGTGGTCACGACGGCGAAGAGTGCCGAGTCGGAGATGCCGAAACGCGTCTCCTTGCCTTCCATATTGCCCCCCGCCTGATAGGCTGTGATGCGCTCATCGGCCCCGGCCTTTGCCAGCAGAGGGTTTCCTGCCTGTTCAGCGGGCATTGCCACTGCGATGCCCATCAAAAAGAGGAGCAGTGAAGCACCCCACAGCACCCAGCCCTGGCGTATATCACCTACCATCTTGCCGAACATATAGAACAAGCCCGCTGGGATGGAGAAGATGGAGACCAGAATGAGCAGGTTGGTGAAGGCATTGGGATTCTCATAGGGGTGAGCCGCGTTGACGTTAAAAAAGCCGCCACCGTTCGTCCCGAAATTTTTGATGAACTCCTGGGAAGCGACAGGTCCCTGGGCAATTGTTTGGGTAGCTCCATCGAGCGTATGCGCTATGGCATACGGGCTGAAATTCTGTACGACTCCTTGCGAAACCAAGATAAGCGCACCCACGATTGAGATGGGCAGAAGAATGTAGAGAACACAGCGGGTCAGATCCACCCAGAAGTTGCCCAGCGTCTGCGCGCTGCGCCGTGCAAGCCCGCGTACTAAGGCCACCGCCAGCACGATACCCGTTGCTGCCGAGACAAAGTTGTGGAACGCGAGACCCGCCATCTGGGTCAGGTAACTCATCGTCTGCTCACCTGCGTAGTTCTGCCAGTTGGTATTGGTAGTAAAACTAGCGGCGGTATTGAAGGCCAGTCGCTGCTCGACCGGGCCGAAGCCCTGCGGGTTAAAGAGCGGTCCGTGCCACTGCTGCGTGCGCTCGATCAGATACAACAGTAACATACCTACAACACTAAAGACCAACATAGCGATGACATAGCCCGTCCACTTCTGCTCTTCTTCAGGATTGATTCCGCATAGGCGGTAAAACAGTCGTTCAATGGGGACACCTATGGGCGAAAGCCAGGTACGCCCCCCTGCAAAGACTCTGGCCATGTACAGGCCAAATGGTTTGGTAATCAGCAGCACTAGGGCCACAAAGAGCACTACCTGCAGGACACCGTTGAATGTTACAGACATAGAAGGTTCCCTCACTTCACTAAAATTTCTCTGGCGCGAGTAGCGCAATCACCAAGTACACAGTGATCCCGAGTGTCACAATCCCAACTAGGATGTATTCAAGCGGTGTGTTCATAGCGCAAACTCCTCATTTCCTACAGGCGCTCACAGCCTTCGGTGAAGCTGATGAGCACAAAAAAAGAGACAATAGTCACCACAACAACAATGAGATCAAGCATGCAGTTCCTCCTCGTTGGGCCGTGGGTTCTCAAAGCCTACGGCATCTTGCTTGCTATACTGAGAGTCAGCATTTCTGCGCTGGGCCGCCTCCGTTGCTAGGCGCAGCAATGCCTCCATAGGGAACGGCTTGGGTAGGTACGCCAAGGGGTGAAACTCGGCCAAACGGTGCGGACTCACCCGCACGGCGGAGAGCACGACCACCGGAAGTGCTTTCGTATCCCCATCAATCTGTTGTGGATGCAGCCATCCTTCCCGTTGCGCGGTTCGCAACACCTCCCATCCTGTCTGATCAGGCAGATTGATATCCAGAATAATCAGGTCAAAAGGAGTGGTACGCAGAGCATACAAGGCGCTCTCAGCCTGCGCTGCGATATGCACGTCGTGCTGGCGTACCTGGAGATTACGTTCTACCAGATCGCTCAAGACTGCGTCGTCTTCTACTAATAAGATGCGTGCTCCAAGCATCACCGTGTCTCCTTGTCTTCTGTACTATAGGGGCTGCGTTTTCCCTTTCTTAGTCTAACTCAGGATGAGTCAATGTGTGTTCTGGATACTCATCCATTTACTCTGGATGTTCTCTAGCACCCTGGGAAACTGCTCAAGAGATTCTCATGATTTGCGTACGAATATGTTCCCTTTGTGCTTCCGTCTCGTCAATGAAGCGATACCCAACGCCGGGGATAGTGAGGATCAAACGCGGTCGCTCGGGGCTCGGACCGCTCCGGACAAAAAGTGTCGGGGAGAGAGTACAAAGGGATGGCAGCTCGTTTGGACCTCACTTATGTATGATCACTCTCCCTTACAAGATAACTCTACCAGCAAGAAGATCAAGAGAATCTACAGAGAAAACAGAAACGCCTCAAAGTTTGCTCAAGACTTGACTGAGAGAGTGAGTTGCTAGCGGTGGGCCAGAACTGATATACTGATTATAATATGAAGATCCTTGTTATCGAAGACGAAGCCAATATCGTACAGGTCATCCGGCTCTATCTGGAACAGGCAGGCTATACACTCCTGAGCGCAAGTGATGGTATCACTGGGCTAGAGTTGCATGCTCGCGAGCATCCAGACTTGGTCATTCTAGACCTGATGTTACCTGCGCTTGATGGCATGGAGGTGTGCCGTCGTATCCGCGCCTGGGCTACAACGCCTATTCTCATGCTCACGGCACGCCAGAGCGAGGAGGACCGTATCGAAGGGCTTGAGCTGGGAGCCGATGACTACCTAGTCAAGCCGTTCAGTCCTCGCGAACTAGTGAGCCGTGTCAAGGCCATTTTGCGCCGTAGTGCCATATCCTCTATCGATAGCACAAAACAGCCTCTCGCTGAGCAGAGTGGGAAAGGCAGGGCAGATGATGGCAAGCTTCACTTCGGCAGTCTCGTTATCAACATACCTGCGCGGCGCGTGATGGTAGGCAAGCAACAGGTAACCTTGACCGCCAAGGAGTTCGACTTGCTTGTAGCGCTCGCTTCCGCGCCAGATCACGTCTTTACTCGTGAGTCACTGCTCAATCAGGTATGGGGCTATACCTACCTTGGTGATGGGCGCACTGTGGATGTGCATATTGGCACGCTGCGCAAAAAGTTAGAGGCGGCGCATGCTGCTTCCCCAATCTCGTACCAGATACAGACTGTGTGGGGGGTAGGGTACAAGTTTGTACCTGTGATTTCAGTGTCGGCGACGCCCCAGGATGAGTAGCAATGCAAAGCCTCTTCTCTAGAGTAGGTCTGCGTGTCAAGCTGCAGATGAGTTATCTGCTGGTGACACTGGGGACCATCCTTACTCTCACCTTTGTCGTGGCGCTAGTAGTGCAGAACTACTTTTACAATGTGCAGCTTGAGCGCCTGAATCTGGAGGCTCAATATTACTCTCAGCGTATAGAGCGCCTCTATCTCCTCGTTGGTCAGAACTGGGACAATCTCCAGTCGTCAATTTCCGAAACAGGCGATCCGGTGATTCTTGTGATTACAGATGCAACTGGGAGACAAATTCTCTGTAGCGAGCCTACCTTCGTCTCACAAGCTAATTGCCACGATCCTAGACTCAAGTCTGCCTTGTCGAAGGCGTTACAGGGCAGTGAGGAAAGTGGCTATCTACAAGTATCCGTCAAGAACAGCGCCGTTTCTTCACAGTATATAAGTGTGCCATTGAACAAAGGTAATCAGGTCATTGGGGCCATGTTTCTGTCTGAGCCAACGCAGTCCAGTGTGTTCTTGCAACAGGTCAACCTAGCTATTTTTGTGGCAGGTGTCGTTGTAGCGCTTATAGTGATTCTCTTTAGCGTGCTGCTTGCACGTCGCTTGACCAGACCGCTGGAGTCACTGACGCTTGCCGCCGAACAGGTGAGACAAGGAAAATATACTCAGCGTGTTGCGTCTCCTACGTCGTTGGATGAATTAGGGCGATTAACGCTCACCTTCAATGCTATGGCTGATACCATTGAGGCTGATGTCAACGAGCTGAGACGGCAGGAACAGGTGCGTCGTGATCTACTCGCCAACATTGCTCACGATCTGGCTACTCCTCTGACCGCTATCCAAGGTTTTAGCGAGGCGCTGGCTGATGATCTTATTCTCGACCCTGCGGCAAGGCAGGAGACGGCACAACGCATTGGGCGCGAGGTACAACGCCTGCATCGTCTTGTTGCTGACATACAGCAGATGTCCGCGCTTGAGTCAGGGCATGCACGGCTCGACTTGGCTCCACTGAATATGCATGCACTCGTCGATGAGACGGTCGCGGTGATCGTGCCAGAATGTGAGCAGGGTGGTATCGCAACTCGTAACGAGATTGCAGCAGAAACTCCGCCAGTGTTGGCTGATAGTGATCGCATCACTCAAGTCTTGCTCAACCTGCTTGACAACGCTCGGCACCATACGCCCTGCAACGGCTCCATCACTATTAGCGCCGTACAAGAGGGAAAAATGCTCAAGATAACTGTAAGTGACACGGGCGTCGGCATTGATCCCACCGACCTGCCGCATATCTTTGAGCGCTTCTACCGTGCTGACCGTTCGCGTACAGGAAAAACAGGTGGCAGTGGCCTTGGTCTTTCTATCGTCAGAGCTATTATCACGGCTCATGGCGGCAAGGTGTGGGCCGAGAGCACACTTGGGCAGGGAACACGCATTTCGTTCTCACTGCCTCTAGCAGTTCCCTAGCTCAACGATCTGAAGAGCAGAGATATTTGTCGGGGAAATGTAGAGATATTTTCCCTCTTTATGGCGTATATTATAGTATGGCAAAGATTTCATTTCATGAGATTACCAAACAGTATCCTGGCACCAGTACACCTGCTGTTAACGCGGTGAGCTTCGATGTAGCAGAGGGAAGTACCTGTATGCTGGTGGGCACCTCTGGCTCGGGCAAGACAACGCTGCTACGTATGGTCAATCGCCTGATTGAACCCACCTCGGGTGAGATCGTTATTGATGGCAAAAATGTGCTGCAGGAGAATCCTATTGCCCTGCGCCGCCGCATTGGCTATGTTATTCAGCAGGTGGGACTCTTCCCACATCTTAACATTGCCGAAAATGTACGTGTCACTGCCGAGATAGCCGGGGGTTGGACAAAGCAGCGCCTTGATGAGCGTGTTGATGAATTACTAGAGCTTGTTGGTCTACCACCTGCTGAGTATCGTAAGCGCTTCCCGCGCCAGCTCTCCGGTGGGCAGCAGCAACGTGTGGGTCTGGCTCGTGCCCTTGCCACCGACCCAGCCATCATGCTTATGGACGAACCGTTTGGCGCACTCGATGCCATTACCCGCGAGCGTATGCAAAACGAGTTATTGCGCATACAGCGTGATGTGCAGAAAACTATTCTCTTCGTCTCTCACGATATTCAAGAAGCCTTCAAGCTTGGAGAGCAGATTGCTGTCCTCGACCAGGGCAAACTCATACAGCTTGGCACCCCCGTCGATTTACTGGCGCAGCCTGCTAACGACTTCGTGCGCAAGCTAGTGGGTGGCGATAGCATTCTGCGCCAACTTGAATATCTGCCTGTTATTGATGCTCTAGAGAACGAGCCAGAGACAGTATCTTCCCCACCTTGGGGCAATGTGCCAACGATCCTATCCGATGCTACCTTGTTGCAAGCAATGTTGAAGCTCCTGGAAACCAATGCTCCTGCTCTTGCTGTGCAAGACAAAGATACCCAGGAGAAACTTGGATTTATCACTCTTGCCAGTATTAATCGCGAAATCACCCATGCGCATGGTCACAAAACCGAACGCACAGAGACAGCCATTTAGATAAATTACGGCGCATAATCTGTACCAGAGGAGTTTCATGAACTATCTCTTACAGCCCTATAACTATGATTTAAGCGACCCAGCGAGTATTCCGAATCTGTTCTTAGATCACCTGTACCTTGTTGGGGTCACAATGCTCATCTCGCTTATTATTGCTCTTCCTTTAGGAATACTAGTGGCTCGTCGTCCTCGCCTTTACCTGCTCGTCATCACCATAGCAGATCTGCTCTACACTATCCCCGCTCTCGCACTGATCGGTGTACTGATCACTATTACGCGCTTGAGCCTGGCCACAGCGATTATCCCACTCGTCATTTATACACAGCTCGTCTTGATCCGCAATACTGCTACCGCTATTAATGGTATCGACCCACTGCTACTAGAAGTAGGTAAAGCGATGGGAATGAATGCGCGTCAGGTGCTCTTGCGCGTTGCCTTGCCACAGGCATTACCGACCATCATCGCTGGTGTTCGCATCGCTACCGTCACGACGATTGGTATTGCCTCGTTGGCTTATCTTGCGGGGCAATCGGGACTCGGTGATCTCATCTTCAAGAACATCGTAACCCGTGATTTCGATGCCGTGGCCGCAGGAGGAATCTTGATAGCCCTGCTAGCTGTCGTTGCCGACTTGCTGCTCTTAGCAGTGCAGACGGTCCTCAATAGAGGCCGTACCAGTGTATCTTTGGCATAGTAGAGAGGTGGTAGACAGTATGAACGCTCTTCTCAACTTTATCGCTGACCCTCATAACAACTTTATAGGGCAAAGTATCGCGTACCTGCGGATTTGTGCCATCTCCATTATGCTAGCCATTGTGATAGGTGTTGTACTTGCTGTAGCCGTATCGCGCAGCCCTGTACTGTCCTTTATTGCGGTAAACCTGAGCGGATTGCTACGCGCGATCCCTGTCATCGCATTTTTAGTAGCAGTCGTGCCACTCCCCTTCCTAGGCATAGGCGAGACTCCTGCTACCGTGGCACTGGTCATATTGGGCATTCCCCCCATTCTCCTTAACACCTATACTGGTATACGTGGTATCGACCCAGCTACCATCGACGCTGCCAAGGGTATGGGAATGACCTACTGGCAAATTCTTACGCGCATACAAGCGCCGCTCACCCTCCCCGTAGTCGCGGCTGGCGTTCGTACCTCGGCGGTACAGGTAGTGGCGACAGCGACGCTTGCAGCGATTACTGGCGCAGGTGGTTACGGCAGTTATATCTTTGATGGATTTAATACGTTCAATAACACGGCAATCTTCGCTGGTGCAATCCCTGTAGCTGTGTTGGCCTTGATTATAGAAGTAGCTATGGGTTGGCTAGAACGTGCCTTGACTCCTGTCGGCATACGCCGCGAGGTGGTGCAACCTCACATGGTGGTCAAGCAAGGTGAGCTAGCCAAGGCATAAGCATTTAGTACGAAAAGGAGAAAGACATGTTTTCCTTCGCGTCCTCAGTACGAGTAAAAACGCTCTTGCTGCTTGTTTTCGTTTCTCTACTGACGCTCTCTGCATGCAGTGCTGCTGGGAACGGCAGCAGTTCAGGGTCCAAGGGGACTATAACGGTTGCCACCAAGCTGGATACCGAAGGTCAACTTCTTGGTGAGATGTATACGCTGTTATTGCAAAAAGCAGGCTATACTGTCAACTTCAAGCCAGCTTTGGGCCAGAGTCCTACCCTTCTCGCCGCCCTTCAGAGTGGTGCAATCGATATGTATCCAGAGTTTACCGCTACAGGATTGAATGCACTTCACATTCCTTCGACGTACAACCCGCAAAAAGATTATCAAAACGTCAAGGATGGATTTGAGAAAAACTACCATATAACCTGGCTGGATGTTTCCCCATTGGACGATGGCTACGCTCTTTGCACATCGAAGAGCGAGGCCCAGACACTCAACGTAACGACTATTTCGCAGTTGGCACCTTTGGTCTCGAAGTTGACGCTAGCTACCCAAAGTGATGGTGTCCCCTTCTTCGATAACTTGCAGCACACATATGGCTTTAGCACGAGAAGCTTCCAGTCCGTCAAGACACTCGACTACTCCATTGCCTTCGCTGCTGTAAAAGCTAACCAGGCTCAGGTGACCGAATGCTACGGTACCGATTCGACGGTACCACAGCAAGGTTTCTTGTTTCTTAAGGACGATAAAAACGGTTTCCCTGCCTTCAATCCTGCTCCCATTGTCCGTGATGCTGTACTGTCGCAGTACCCAGATATCGCTACTGTACTCAACAAGCTTGCACCAAAGCTGACCACCGATGTGAGCATTTCTTTACAATTGAAAGTTGCTGCCGACAAGAAGAATGGTATGTCCTCGGCGCAAGCTATCACAAAGGAGGCAAGGGGTTTCTTGCAGAGTCAGGGATTGTTGTAAGTAGACGTGCCTATGCTGAGACTGGAGAGGGAGTTTTCGCAAATTTCCCTCTCTTGTAGGAAATCTCGACAGGCTCTTGGACAATTTGCTTCCAGTTCAATACTTGAAACAATTGCTGTGGAAGAAAAAAGCAGAATCCAGCGTTTTATCTTAATAAAGCAAGTAGCTGAGGATAGCTACGAGGCGATATAGTGATGAATTCTTAATGCCTTTTTCTATATCAGCAAAACTCTCTCACTACATAAATCTGTTAGAAAGACGGTTTTTATGGATAACTGGAAGATGGGACAAAGGTTCCTAGAGTCTCTGCGTACTCCTTTGGGTATCACTGCTAGTAGTGCGGCAGGCGGGTTTCATGCCATTTTTGGACGCGATTCGCTTTGGTCCGTCGTCCTCATGCTCGAAGCCGCGCAACTGTGCCCAGAAGACCAGCGCTACCGCACTTGGGTACATGAAATAGCGAGTACCATTTTACGAGGTATAGCTTACCTGCAGGGGAAGGTAGAGAATGACTACAATGAGGAACAGCCAGGAAAGATCATCCACGAATACTGGGGAGACCACCCTGCCGAACACTTGATTCGCGCATCCTGGCCAATGGTCGACGGGCGCTATTATGGCACAGTAGATGCAACCTTCCTGTACCTGGTCTGCGTACGTCAGTTCCACGAGCTGTTTCACGATCAGGCTTTGCTGGATGAACTTTGGCCGAGCGTCCAAGCTGCACTTGGCTGGGCACTCCACTACTCTGATCTGGATAATGATGGGCTTGTCGAGTACAAGAGGCATAATTCCCGGCAACTCGGTTTGAACAACCAGGTGTGGAAGGACAGCGGAGATTCGGTACTCCTTCCTGGCGACCTGCCGGTCGAGCATCCCATCGCATGGGTGGAGGTCCAAGGCTATGCCTTAGCTGCCTACTCAAGCATGCTTACACTCTATCAGGCACGAGCAGAGCTGACGCCCGAAATCAATGTCCAACTGACCCAGCGCATGAAGGCGCTTTATAACGGTCTACAGCACTTCTGGATGGAGAGCGAAAGGTACTTCACCATTGCATTAGACAAAAACAAACAGAAGGTTAAGGCGATTTCTTCCAACACAGGGCACCTTCTCTGGAGCAAGGCCATTGACGGAGAGCAAGCGCGTAAGGTCGCCGCACGGCTCACAAAGCCCGATATGCTGACAGACTGGGGTCTGCGTACCCTTTCTCAGAAGGCGTACTACTATAACCCCTTAATGTATCATCGCGGCACCATCTGGCCCTTCGATAACGCAATCACAGCCATCGGCCTGTGCCATTATGGCTATCGTGCCCAGGCACAGCACGTCGCCGCGGCGGTCATGCATGCAGTCGACACCTTTACCCTACCCGTGGAAGTCTACAGTGTCATCCCTGCTAGGTGGATTCGTGATCCCAAAATTAATCGTGAGTGGTTACTAGCCGATTACCCACAATCATGCTCAGTGCAAGCCTGGACAGCGGCAGCAATGCTGTATTTTACAGCACTGCTGAAGCAGTAGGTGTAAGTTCGCCAGCGGTCCGACATAAGTTTTTCCATAATGTAGCTCATTTCTGCCTTGAAGCCGAACTTCCTACTAGGGCCTGTTCCATCGTATGCGCATCATGGCCGCGTAAGTGTTCACGAATGGCAATAGCGGCTGCCGCGCCCTCGCCAGCCGCACTCACTAACTGCTTTGTGCTTGCTGCTCGTACATCGCCAGCGGCGAAAATGCCCTCCATGCTCGTTTGGAAGTCAATACCTGTCATGATGAAACCTTGCTCGTTTACCTTGACTGTGTCTTTGAAGGGCTGGCTATTAGGTGAGAGTCCGATAAAGACGAAAACGCCTGCCAGATGGAGTTCTTCAGTCTCATTCGTCTGCGTGTTTTTAACAACCACTGCATTCATGCGGTGATTCGCACCCTTGAACTCAACAACCTCTGTGTTGAAGCGCACCTCCATCTGTGGGGAGGAGAGCGCTTTGTCCGCAGCCAGTTTGCTTGCTGTGAGCTGAGAGCCGCGCACAAGAATAGTGACTTTGGGAGAGAAGCGCGTGAGGAAAGCAGCCTCCTCGACGGCGCTATTGCCACCGCCAATCACGGCGACCTCGCGTCCCTTATAGAAGGGGCCATCGCAGGTTGCGCAGAAATGCACACCAGCGCCAATAAAATCGTCCTCTCCTGGCACGCCTAGCCGCTTATAGGTTGAACCCGTGGCAATCAGTACGGCATTAGAGCAATACTTATTGCCTGCTTCGGTCTCGACCACGTGGGTATCCATATCATTGCTCACGCGCACAACGTTCTGTGCTGATAAAAGTTCCACGCCAAAACGCTTGGCCTGCTCAATGACGCGCTCAGCGAACTCAGCGCCAGTGACACCTTCGGGAAACCCGGGATAGTTATCAAGACGCTCGGTAATGCCCGCTTGTCCCCCAAGGCCGCTACGCTCGATGAGCAGCACATCGTAGCCGTCACGAGCGGCGTAGATGGCTGTAGTCAAGCCAGTAGGTCCACCACCTACGGCGATAAGATCGTAGAAATCGTACTTAGCCGTAGTGCTCAAGCCAAGCTTGGTTGCCAGTTGTGCATTGGTAGGCTCGATGAGTAGTGAGCCATCTTCAAAGACGATAGTGGGGATAGTTAAGCCGCCATTTTGTACTTTCTTGACGAACTCCTGTCCCTCAAGGTTCTCTTCAATATTAATATAGTCGTAGTGGATGCGCTGCTCACCAAGAAATTTCTTGCTGCGTTTGCAATCGCTGCACCAGTCGGTACCATAAAGCTTTATGTTCGTGGATGCCATGCCTGTATGCCCTTTCCTAGAGTATTTCCTTCTCTAGTGTAACATATCTGAGTTCGGTACAGTTGCCTCCCCCCTTTGTCCACAGAGGCCCGATCAGCACAGCCACCCACGGTAGAAGTGCAGTAGTATACCAATTTGTTTACCCCTAAAGGAATGGCCGTGAAGTCCATGAACAGTGGGATTACTCCACCATTATAGCTGCCCTCACTCGCATAGGTGCCCAAAAATCCTAGCACTTGACCGTGTCCGAGTAGGAAGTATGGGATGTAGCTCACCACGATGGTGACGCAGAAAGTCACAAGTAGAGCATAGTCGCGCCGACGTACAACAGCAAGTAAGAAGAGAGCCGGATAAAACTTCGTGAGCGTCGCCACTGCAAGTAAGAAGCCAGTCATGCTACGTGCTCCTCGCCATGTGCGCATAAAATCGTTAGAGCGGTAAATGC
Source organism: Ktedonobacteraceae bacterium (assembly GCA_019240835.1). Classification (GTDB taxonomy): domain Bacteria; phylum Chloroflexota; class Ktedonobacteria; order Ktedonobacterales; family Ktedonobacteraceae; genus JAFATZ01. The sequence goes on along the minus strand of JAFAXQ010000236.1, from coordinate 2,150 downwards.
GACTGTGAGTGCATCGACGTGGCCCTGAATGGCAAACTCGACGATGGGCAACGGGCACCACGCATAGATAACGCTCCGACTAAGATCAAGTCCACGTCGCCTGAGCAAGAGGGCTAGTGCAATACACGTCACAAGGTCGAACCCTAGGAAAATGCCCTTGAGTACAAACAAATTGCTCGGCGCGATGAGATAACTCAAAATATAGATTGCCTGCGCCCCCGGCGGATAGACAGTCGGGACGTTGCGAAAGCGGCTGTTATCGTAGATAAAGTCACGTAGAGTAAGAAAGCGCGGGTCACCAGGTGCATAGACATACGGACTGTAGCCATGCAGTGTCACTCGTGCACCCCACACATAGCGCCAGGAATCATGCGAGAGAACAGGAGGGACGGGTAAAAGTAGTGCTCGTAACAGCAGCGCTCCTACTAATAGTACAACCAGCTCGACTGCTTGCCACACACCCGTTCGTGCTCTCGTCGTCAACACAAGAGCACAGGCCGCGAAATAGGGCAGGAAACTGATCATCCACAACTGCATAAAAGATGTAATCAAAGTATTGGGTGTAAGAGCCGTTACTCGTAGCGCGATGTTGATGCCCACAGCTAGGAGTAGTAGCAGGCAGAGAAGCAAAGGGCGCAACCAGGGACGCTTGACAGAAACACTCTGGAATATCTTTTGCAAAGAGCGAGTCGTGTATACAACTGACATTATTTGCTTTGGCCTTTCAAACGGTGGAATGATGGGTCGCATCTCTATTCTCTACACGTAGGGAAGTACTATCCTTTTCACAGCAAGATTATATGTCAGTCAAACTGTACCGCTGCATGCTCACCTCACCAAGTGGACCTTTTTGCTATCTGATACTGGGTCCCTCACGCCAAAAATACATAGCAAACTTTTGGGTGAGCATCACGTATATATTACGGGTGTATGACCTAATAGCAGCTATAGCTAAGTGAACCCTTAGTAGGAGAAGGCATGAAAAAAGAACAACTTATCCGAGAAGCTCTTAGTCTCCCCGCGAATGCTATTGCGTACTATGTCGGCCAGATTCTCGTGGAATGTTTCCCCGACAAAGCCCTAGTAGAGGGGCAGAATGTACGGTTTAATGTGGAAGAGTATGCCCGTGCTAATTACTGCCGCCTTGAGCACAAGGCTATCGTTCACAACCAAGTGGTAACCCATTGGCAAGAACATGAGATGGGTGCTCAGCGGTATGTAGGGGTACGCGTCTCTTACAGGGACATTTTGGAGGAGCCGACTGAGTCTCAACAAGAGATAGTGGACCGCTCCATAAATGCATGGTTTGAAGTGAAGTGGCAAGGTCATACCTTTGATCTAGTGGTGATGACTTGGGGAGAGGGTAGAATTTACCACTACTGGATTGTCAGCGAAACAGCGGAAGTGGCGAAAGACTTTATCGCACAAGTCTGTAGATGGAACAGCGAGCTGCATGGCGAGGTGCTCGTATTCGACGGTAATTGTTGGTACAAGGATGCGCGGCTCTATCAATCCATTAGAGGTTCCACTTTCGATAATCTGATTCTACAGGGAAATCTCAAACGCGACATTTATGAGGATCTCACACAGTTTTTCGCCTCACGGGCTACCTATGAACAGTATGGCATTCCCTGGAAGCGTGGCATTCTGTTTGTCGGCCCTCCTGGCAACGGCAAGACACACGCCGTCAAGGCCATCATCAATACTATGAATCAGCCTTGCCTCTATATTAAAAGCTTCAGCAACGAGCATAACATCGGTGCTGTCTTTGATCGCGCGCGCAAAATTGCTCCCTGCATTCTCGTTCTGGAAGACCTCGACGCATTGCTGACGCCGGAGAACCGCTCTTTTTTTCTTAACGAACTAGATGGTTTCGCGGCCAATAGCGGCATCGTCGCTCTCGCTACCACTAACCATCCCGAACGCCTCGACTCTGCCATTCTTGATCGCCCCAGTCGCTTTGACCGCAAATATCCTTTCGACTTGCCCGAGCAGGCGGAGCGACTCGCCTACATCAACATGTGGAACAACTCACTACGACCAGCTCTGCAGATCTCCGGAGAAGTGGCGCAGCGCCTAAGCGAACTGACGCAGGATTTCTCGTTCGCCTACCTGAAAGAACTTTTCCTCTCCTCCATGATGCGCTGGAT
>JAFAXQ010000235.1 GCA_019240835.1 Ktedonobacteraceae bacterium | reverse complement strand
TGTCGTGTCCCCGCTGCCAATATGCTGCCTAACGTGCGTGGCATGCGCGGCCCTCTCTCGTGCCTAGACGAAGCTCGTTACGGTATTGCCTGGGGGGCAACGGGCGCTGCTCGCACCTGTTTGGCAGTGGCGCTCGATTACGCTAAGTCGCGCATTCAGTTCAAGAAACCTATTGCCAGCTTCCAACTCGTACAACAGAAGCTGGCCGTGATGGCAACCGAGCTAGCCAAGGCACAATTACTGGCTCTGCAGCTTGGGCGACTCAAGGATCAGGGTCTACTACACCCTGTGCAGATTTCTATGGCGAAGCGCAATAATGTACGTGAAGCGCTCGAAACGGCTCGTACTGCGCGCACAATCCTTGGCGCAAATGGCATCACGCTGGAATATCCCATCAGCCGCCATATGAACAACCTGGAGGCGGTATTTACCTACGAGGGTACCGATGACATCCATACGCTTATCATCGGTCAAGCGCTGACGGGGATAAATGCCTTCTCTTAGCACACTGCCTGATCTGGCCCCAGATTTCCGCCGTAGCTGCTAATCCTCCAACTGTTCGAGGTATCCTGGTTTTGCTGAAGCGTCAGCCGCAACTGATAAGGTTTGGCGAGCTTGCTGCGGCCAACTGTGTAACCGTAACTCTGACTGTTGCCCTGGTTGACTGCACTGCCGCTCGTCTCTACGTAGTTGGTGACTTGACCATAACAGCGATCTGCATTTTTCGCCTGCTGAGCAAATTCGGTGGGCGATAGTTGCAGTGTGATAGTAACGCCGAGGTCTTTGTATGCCTGGTCGTAATCTTGATGCGAAAGGGAAACGAGAAAGTCACTAGCTACCAGAGCCGGAGCGTTACTCATATTGAGTCCATTTGCATAATTGAAAGCGGCATAACCGATGCCGCAAGCCAATAATGCGCATATCACAAATATAACAGGTAGAATGAGAAGGCTGTGTCGCCTAAGGTTGCGCAGCGCGAATGCCTGGCGTGGCGGACGGTCAACCCTCTGAGGCTCAGGACGCGCTACTTTGGGTGCATATGGTCGCTCTATTTTCGACGTGGAAGGAGGATGATCAACACGGGCCATGCCTGGAGGACGCTGCGGAATAGGACGGTGTTTGCCTGTACCGTTGAGCGACGCACGATACACTCCAGAAGGAGTCTCCTCAGGGTCATCACTTGAGCCATGTCGTCTTTCCATACTATATCCTTCCCGATACATCGGTCCAACGCAACCCGTATCTAGACATCGACTAGAATAGCCCCTGCAAGTTGAGCATGGACGCATTGTAGTTGTTCTTGTGCTTGCTTGGCCTGTGAACGAGTGGTACGACCTGATACGATAGTCAAAAAGGTTTGTGCCACAAGTGTAGCAATAACCACTGCATCTATACTGTCTAACACTGGGGCACTGTGAAAGATGATGATACCTGACTTGCCCTCTATCTCGGCCACAGTCTGGCACATGTAGGTAACGACATCCTGCAACCTACTAGAGAGCAGCCAATGTGTGCCAGACGAGGGAGTGCTACCTGCACAGAGCAAGCGTAGACCGGACACGACCGTAGGCTGAAGCCGAGATGCTACGGCCTGCGACGTTATGCTTGTCATCGCCAATAGGTCACTCAAGCCTATGTCGTTGCTCAGGCCAAAACGCTGATGAAGGCTAGGTGTATGTAGATCAGCATCGACGAGAACAGCAGGGGTACCAGTTTGTGCCGCTGCCGTAGCTATACAAGCTGCGACGGCAGCTTGTCCACTATAAGCGGTGGGAGTTGCCAGTAAAATCGTCTGCGGCTTCAGTCGTTGGCTATCCCAACTAAGGCGAATATTGGTGTACAGTGTTTGATACGCGTGACTATATTTTGAGTTAGCATCATAATCAGCAAGCGGCGCTACTTGCTCCTGTGAGAGTATACCCACGGGGAAGCTCCTCTATATTATGCATGTTAATGGGCGAAGATACTCGTCTGCTCCGTCCTCTTGCTTTTACCGGTTGTACTATAATTGACACAACTTGCATTGTCAATATATATCCCCCGAATGGCAGGGGTTGCCCGTTTGATAACTACTTTGCCGAGGAATGGCTGTCTTTGCGCTGCCCTGGTGCGCGTGGTACTTCACCATAGACAGGGAGTTGCAGAAGCTGCACGACATCTTCCTTGCTATGAATACGATCATCGAGGTATTCAATGAGAAATGCTACTGCAAGTCCAATCAGTAAGGAGACGAACAGCAACATAATAAGTAGCGTTTGCCGATTTGCCGATGTTCCGGGTACTTGAGCTGGGTCGGATGCTTTGTTGATAACCTTTGCAGAGACGAGGGGTTGAGACTCTGCTCTTGGCGAAAGCGTTGCCGGAGTGTGTACCGCATAGTCGATATACTCGCTGATGTGAGCAGCACTTACTTCGCCAACAGCCGTGGCGATAGCCCAGGCTCCCTCACGTGTAGGCCATGTCACGCTTACTGTGACAAGGGCATGAGCACGCACCGCACTTAAAGCAGCTCCGATTGTACTAGGATTGAGATTGCTAAGGTCTGGACGAGTACACTGGCAGTATTGCACGATTTTGGCAGTATCTTGCTGAATTTGCTGGTAGACCTGTGTAGTGAATTCGTTGGAAGTGAGTATGGGACCAGTGGTAAGCTCATCGGCTAGTGTTTCCGCCGCCGCGATATAATCAGCATAGGCTGGATTCGTATTTGTACCCGCGTTTATCGCCACAGTATGAGATGGTGCTTGCAAACCGATTTGCAGTGTGATATCAGAATGATACGCCTTCAACGCTCCAGGTGTTTTGCGCAAGTGGTAATACTGAAAGCCTGCAAACAGTGCTACCACACCCACAACGAGTGCTATCACCCAGATGCGTCGCCAAATAATAGCCCAGTAAGCTCGAAGTTCCACTCTCTCAGACCCTTTCTTGTGGATGTGTCAATGTATCGTTAAGTCATCTGCGGGTGTGGCAGCCATCTTTGACTTTCCTTCACTCATTTTTGCTTCAATAAACTGCAGAACGCGACGGCGAAAACGCGGCATATCAAACTCAAGTGCATGATTATGAATAACACGTGGATCAAATGCCCGTTCGTCGAAGGAAGCCAGCAGCGTCTCCAGACTCTCCACCGTCTGCTCGCCAAAAAATACCCCCGTCACTCCATCCACAACTGACGCTAATGCGCCTCCTGCACCGTAAGCGATAACGGGACGGCCACAAGCCTGTGCCTCCAAGGGTGTAATACCAAAGTCTTCTTCTCCAGGGAAGATGAATGCTCGACAGTGTGTATAGTAATGCAAAACTTCCTGGTCGGAGAGCCGTCCCAAGAAGCGAATAGTTGGCCCCGACAATTTCTTGAGTTTGTCCAAGTCGCGTCCCCCCCCGATAATGACCAGGGGCAACTGCAGCCTGTTGCATGCTTCAATAGCAAGATCAATGCGTTTGTAGGGGATGAGGCGGCTCACAATCAGGAAATAATTTTCTGGCTGTGTTGCGGGGTCGAAGCGGAAGCGGCTTGCCTCCACTGGTGGCGGAATGACCACGGCCTCGCGCCGATAGTATTTATGAATGCGCTCAGCCACCACGGGAGAGTTAGCAATAAAGTGATCGACGCGCATCGCACTTGTTTGATCCCAGACGCGCAGTCCTGAGATGAGAAACGGCAGGATACACCTTGCCACCTTGCCCAAGCATTCCCGTTCAACATACTCTTCATAATTCCAACACCAGCGCATGGGTGTATGGCAGTAGCAGATATGCATCGTCTCAGGTTTAGTAATAACCCCTTTAGCAAATGCACTTGAGCTGCTCAACACCAGGTCATAACCGCGCAGGTCCAGGCTCTCTATAGCAAACGGATAGAATGGCAGGTATGGCTGGTGATGTTTGGTAACCAAGGGTAGCTTCTGCATAAATGAAGTGCGAATATTCATATGCTGAAACGCTGCATCGACACGCCTCGGATCATAGATAGACGTATAGATAGGAGCGTCGGGGAAGATGTCATGGAATGCCATAACGACTCGTTCCGCTCCCCCCATTTGATTGAGGTAATCGTGAATCAATGCTACTTTCATCAATACGCTGCCTTCTTAAATGTGTTCAAACGTACTCAACACATATCCGTTGCGGCGAAAACATCCGCACACCGCAGGGAGATCCGCTCCCTGTGTGGCCCTAGCCAGGCAAAGTACCGCTTGAGGATATTGATCGCGCTATTTTCATCACGGTCCATCGCCAAGCGACATGCTTCATTCTTGCAGCGATACGTCCGTTTCCACAGGGGCATGGCTTGCGTGTGCCCACACCGACTACAGGTTTTGGACGTATCGCGTTCATCTAAGATGACTAACTCTTTCCCATAAAGGAAGCACTTGTAGCGTAACATCTGCACAAAGCCGTAGACACCCCACTCGTTATACACCGCTCTATTTCTGTGCTTGTTGCGCTCTTTGTGCTCTTTGGTAACCATCTGCCGTTGGGAAAGATCACCGATCACCACAGTGCTCTCAACCAGTGTGTGCGCGATGAGATGCGATGCTTTGTGCAGACAGTCCTGTTGCTTATTGCGCTTCTTCTGTGACACCCGCTTGTAGACCTTCGACAAGTGGAGGTAGCGCCGTGATTTCTTCTTGCACTTGCTTCGCTTGAAGCGGAGCTTATCTAGTTGCTTATTATACCACCGATGTCCAGTGAACCCACCAATATGGTAGAAACGTCCTTGTTCGTTCACCCCTACTGCTAACGTCTTCATTCCCAAGTCCAGCGCAACTACGCCCTGCTGCTCGTGGGTCTCTTCCTTGACCTCATGGACAAAAGAGGCGTAGTAGTGTCCCTGTCCGTCTCTGGAGATGGCTACGTCTCTGTAGCCTGTGGGGGCCTCTTCGGTGAGGGTGGCTACCACATCAGGGTACCGCTTCGGTCCGTGCTTCCCACCGCCTCCCGTTGGCAAAGTGATGTGCCTGCCTTCTACCCTAATATACGTTGCTGGATAGATCAGCGTGAAAAAGCAATGCCGTGGTCGCACCCGTGGAAAGCCTGGTTTTTGTCCTTGCTTCACCCGTCGAAAGAACGCTTTCATCGCCTCGTGCAGCCGGAAGTACACCTCGTGTAAGAGCTTGCCATAGACAAAACACAGTTCAGGGTCATATGCTTTGCTCTCTTGCAAGGTCTTCTTGGCTGCTTCCCATCCAGGCCACTTCTCCCCATTGCGTAAGCGCATCACCCACCAATTATAGAGTGCCCGGCACTTGCCTTGCATCCATTCCAGAGTGGCTGCATCTTGCGCGCTCACTTCTAGCCTAATCTTTTTTGCGATCAACATGTGCTCTTCCTCCTTGCTATGTTCTTTGCCTACCCCCCATAGACGACTACCATCCGTAGTGCTTGCACATCACCAGGGAGTGTGCTCGTATCACCTAGGCTCACCGAGACACTACGTACCCCTGGAGTGTGCAGCAAGCGTACCGTGGCCTCGGCTTTGCTTGTGCCTACAAGCTGCTGCTTCATCTGGTCCAGTTGCGCATTGGCAAACTGATAGGTCCACAGCCCTGCTCCCTTCACCTCTAAGGTGACGACCCCGCGCTGTGCGTCCTTCACACTACTATGCAGAATGGAAGTTTGTACCTCTCCTGTGAGCACGTAGCCTGCTCCTAGCTGCGCTGTTGCCTGTTGCGTGGTCCTGTCTGTCAGCAGCGCCTCGACGGCAGCAGCATCATAGGTCTCTGCCGTACAACGCTCACTCACGGTCACCGTCACCTCAGTCGCCTCTGCTCCTGCTCGCTGATCGGGGGTGACCACAGGCGTACACGGCAGCGGGCTAATCACGTGTTCTCCTGGACGGACTTGTGCTTGCACGGCAGCCTGTACACTGCTCATGAGTGACGTCGTGAGGGTACGTACGGCTTGATCAATATCCTGTTGGGTCACCATCGGAAATGTGCGGGCGTCTTGTCCTCCGGTAAAGGCGGCGCTATTCTGCACAAAGACATTCGTCCGACAACAGGGGCCATAGAGATCTCCTGGCCCGATGTTACCTGCGGGGCCACTGCTAGTCGCATGGGCAGAGACACTCACGTGTCCGTTCGTAGACAGAGACCCTGCCGGAATGTCTGCCTCTTGCTCAGTCACCACTTCCACGCCATCGGCACCCGTGAGGAGTGTGCCTGTGGGGATGACTTGGGCAGCAAGCGCGGCATTGTAGAAGGTGACGGTGCCTTGGGCAGCGCGTGCCTGTTGGGTGCCTGTGCCTGTCGTCGGCACGGTGCCCGCTTGACTCATCGTCAGCGACGATAACAGCCTTCCCTGCACCTCATGCTGAGCAAGGGTTGGGGTGCCGGTCACCACGGTCACTAGCATGGTGCTGCTGATCGGGGTGGATACGGGCACAATCGTGATGGTTGCAGTGGGTAGCACCAGCACGAGCGCGGCCAGCATCCCTGCCAGCACCCCCATGAGGGCAAGGCCGCCTAGTAGCGCGACCACATGGAGCTTGCGCTTGCTCCTGCTAGGTGACTGCGTGCTGGGACCTGCTGCTTGCTCAGAGACACATTCACTCTCCACCATCTGGTCGTGCTCAGCCAGGTGCTCTTCCAGGGGTCTATCCAGCACATAGACATACACCTTCGGAGGTGGCGGGACGTGCTCCTCATCAGGGGTGCCCACCACTTCGTCTGGTTGGTCTGCCGCATGAGTATCCTGTTGCTCATCGCGCCAGTGTAGTTGGTTAAGAATACCGTTCAATTCCTCGTGTAAATGCTCGTCCATCCTGTGTTCCTTTCGTGCTTACAGCCCACTCGTTTCCCCTGCGCGTGCGGGACGGAACTGCGCTACCCCATCCACGGTGTCATTGACAAAGACCACGGTTTGCTCGCCCATCTGCAGCACCATATCGGGCTTGCCGTCGCCGGTCACATCCTTGAAGCTCACCGTCACTGGAACCAAGTCTGCTCCTGGTCCGCTTAACACTGGACCCAGATAGACCTTGGCACGGGTGGCATCGCCTCCTGGAAACTCGATCACTTCACTATGGCCGTGCAGGTTGAGGGCAAGGAAATGACTCAGCGTACTGCTATCACTGTGCCCAACACGGGCATCGGTTTGATAGGTGCGAGGCCGCCCGTAGTGCCAGTCATCTTGAGTAATCTGCCACCACGAGAGTATTGCATTGACCAGTAGCCAGCCCAGCAGCATCACCAGCATGGCCACCCCTACGTAGAATAGCCAATGGGTGCTCTGCTGTGGATGTGTCGTCCTCGTCTCTGGTGGCGGGGTCTGCTGCTGACTAGCCCGCCTAGGGATAGTATAGCCACGGTGGACTTCGACGTCATAGCGTGGGCGACGAGTCACGTGGCGTTGTTGGTCACTGGTGGTAGGGTAGCGGCGCACACTGGACGGGGGACGTACCTCATAGAGGCTGTCGTCCTCTTCTTGCTCGTACGTGTCGGCGTGCAAGGAGCGTCTTTGCTGCTGCTGGTGATGGGAGGCGCGTTGTTCTCTCATCGGAGTCCCTCCTGGGCGGGCGTTGGGTACAGACGCTTGTACCCAGGGACGCCAATCTCAACGAGGCAGCGGTCTAGGGTGTTGTACTCAGGCATAGGGCACCTCCCTTGGAAACTGCTGCCACCGCTGCCCATCTAGCAGCGGCAAGGGCAGTTTGCGGCCACGGTGGGCAGTTTGCTTGTAGAAGAAGGCGCAGCCAGCAGCAGTCGCCTGGTCGCGTAAGCTGCGTACCCACTGCTCGTCCATCGGACGGGCACCATGCCCACTTTCGGCCCCCGCAATCAGCCAAGCGATACCATCGAGAGTGAACTGGATGGGGCCAAGCAGGGGTTCAGCACTGATGAACTTGATTGGGGCAGGAGTGACACGCAGTTTGTCCACCCGCCAAGTGGAGTCTTGGTTTTCCACCGAGACGCCCAGCCAGATGTGAGCAGGCCACGGACCAATGGCCTGGGTGATGTGTGCTAAGAGCTTGGTGTGGACCAGCCGCGAGGGACGCTTGGTGAGCACTTGGTAGGTGTGCTGTGGGGCGAGGACAGCCATCGTGCGGAAGACCTGCACGATGAAGTCGTCAGGAATGTTCTTATGGAACAGATCACTCATGGAGTTGACAAAGATGCGCCGTGGTTTCTTCCAGCCCACAGGCACCTCTAGACGAGCCTCCCACAGACGCAAGTCAAAGCCCTGCTCATAGGGGTGGTTACGAACACCACGAAAGCGCTCGGCAAAGGTACGGGCGTAGCAATGCTCACACCCTGGGGACACCTCGGTGCAGCCGGTCACCGGGTTCCAGGTCGAGTGAGTCCATTCAATGGAACTCTGCTCACTCATGGCCGCGCCTCCTGGTACTGCTGCTTCTGCTGGTGGTAGCGAGCTTGTTGCTCAGCCCGTACCACGTGCGCAATACGACAGACGCGCTGGCGCTCGGTGAGGGCGTCAGTCACCAAGCCACGCAGCCTGTGCAGACACACGCCGTCCCGCCCGAAGGCGGCACTGCGCAGGGCATAGGCTGTCGCCGTCCACTCTTTGCTAGCGCGGTCTAGGTCATCGAGCGTCGGTTCGTAGGTTTCCAGAGCAGAAGGCCAGTAGGCCGTGGTGCCCAGCGGGTGCTCCGTGCGGGCGAGTTGGTAGGAGGCGAGGGCCTCCTGTTCGTAGGAGAAGGCCGCAAAGGCAGCGCTCACCGCTTTACTTAGGAAGGGCGTCGTGGCCTCCTGGGCAAGCTCGGCCCACTGCTCGATGAGTCCCTCCAGCGGCATCCAGGGGGCGTCGTCAGCAGTGGGAATGTCAGAGTGGTCAGGGTGCATAGGCATGAGGTACCTCTCTTTCTAGCAGCACTGTCGGCCACTAACGACCCGTGTGGCTTCGCTGGGGGTCAGCAACCCGTCGGTCACCTGGCCTGTCACGTGGTCAATCAGGATGGGGTCTTCGTGACACGGGCAGTCAGCAAAGGGGTCGAACGCACAAAAAGGACGTTGGTCAGTGTGAATGATGGGGTCTTCCATCGGGATAGGGATAGGGGTTGATGGTGGGTTGTTGTTAGACATGGTGCTGCCTTTCTTGACTGTAGCAGGGTCCATGTGCTTAGTATAGGATTGGACCCCGTAAACAACTGTGAACAAGACTTTACGGGTTTCGTCGTAGTCCCCTCAACCGAACGACGAGGGGACTACTGTTGTCGTGTCTCTTGGCTTCACCTGCCTTTCTAGAATGTCAGTTCGTATAAGCGTTCTGTCTCTGTTCGCTCATCTAGCAGTGAATGGCGCTGCTAGGGCAGGTCGCCACTGACGAATAGAGCATAAACTATGCTTCTGTCAAGGTGCGCAAGCAAAAATAATTTTTTCACAAAACTCACAACAGGCGAAAATGGCGACATTTTCTACACATATAGTACCTTGCCATCTTGCGAAAGTCAAGTGAATTGTGCAGATATCGCTAAATTTTGATATATTTAAGTTAGTAATAAACAGGGAGACTCAGTAACATGGTGATGGACCGCTTCTATACTGCGAAAGAGGCTCAAGAAAGGCTAGGAGCCTCCCACGACAAATTTCAGTATATGGTCCGAAGTGGGCAAGTAAGAAAAGTCACCCTCCCCGGAAGGAAATACGGCGTCTACCCCAAAGAGCAAATCAACCGACTGGCGGCAGCGATGGAGGCCACGGCTGAATTGTATGCACACGATGCCAGTGTCTTTGAGCTTGCAACAGAGGCGGATTTACCGGAAATCTACAAATTGGTGAAGGCGAGCGGGCTTGTTCCCACTCCTATGAAGACAATGCGGGCTTGGATACGACGCAATCCTGAGTCCTTCTACACACTCAGGGACAACGGTGTGGTTGTGGCCTATGCCTGTATCTTTCCTGTCCAACATGATTGGCTCATGCGAGTACTCAAAGATGAGATTAGAATAGGAAGTGTTCCCATCGGGGATATCTACCCATTTACGCCAGACCAGCCGTTTGATCTCTACATTCGTGATTTGGTTATCGGCAGGGGCGAAAAAGGGAAGGCGGCCCACTACGCACAACGCATGATTTTTGAGCTTGTGCATGTTTTCTCGGAGCTTGGAGCTAGGGGGATTGAGATACGTGCTATCTATGCGTTTGCCACAACGCCCCAGGGGAATAACATCTGCCAGCGCCTGCGTTTCGTTCCCTTAGTAGAATTTAACCCCAAGATTAAGGGCGAGATGCCCTATAAGCTTGATATTCCAACAACAAGCTCACCGCTTATCGATACATATAAGAGGAACCTTGAGCGCTACCAAGCACAACAGCAAAGTGAACATCTGGAATAAATAATAAGAGAAACCGCCCAAGTAGCAAAAGCTACTTGGGCGGTTTCTCTTGCCCACAATCCTGTCTACCTCGGAATAGAAATTCTAAAATGCATATATTTAAATATGGTTTTGAAAACAGTCAATACGCTCCTCGGCTAAAGAGAACCGCCGGGATGGTACGTAAGAGAACCTGGAAGTATAAGCGTAAAGACCAGTTCTCAATATAATAGAGATCCATCAGCACGCCTTCATCAAAGCTGATGTCACTGCGTCCCCTCACTTGCCAGAGTCCAGTGAGACCAGGTTTGATACTCAAACGCCCCTTCTGCCACTCTTCATATTGTGCCACCTCTTGAGGTAAGGGTGGGCGTGGTCCTACCAGGCTCATCTCTCCGCGCAACACATTGACAAGGTTAGGAAATTCATCGAGACTAGTGCGCCGCAGGAATTTCCCGACAGCAGTAACACGTGGATCCTCTTTCATTTTGAAGAGAGGTCCCTCTGCCTCGTTAAGCGCCATGAGTGCTTCTAGTAGCTTATCGGCATGCTGGTACATTGAGCGGAACTTATACATTTTGAAAGGCTGCCCATTCAAGCCGATGCGCGTCTGCTTGTAAACAATCGGTCCTGCTGAGTTTAAGCGGATGGCCACAGCGATGCAGAGCCAGAAGGGCAGACCGAGAAGGATAATTAAAAGCGACAGCGTAATATCAACAAGATGTGTGACGAAGCGCTGTGCTGAGTTGAGTGAGACGTGCTTGATACCGATCAGTGGGATACCCTCTAACGCCTCTACGTCGATACGTGAAAGGCTCAACTCGTAGAGATCAGGAATCAGCTTAAAAGAAGTTTCCAGGCGCTCACAAAGGCGTACACTTCTTATAGCATGTTCGTGTAAGTGAGATGGCAAGGCGATGATGACCTCGTCTACCTGCATTGAACGTATAACCAACCCTATATCATCCAACGTGCCTAGCATCTTGAAGCGTCCAAAGTCACTTGGCGTCTCGCTCATGTTATGCAAGAAGCCCACGATAGAGTAGCCTAGATTCGGGCTAGCAGCAATGTGCTGCATAATTATCTTTCCCAAACGCCCCGAACCAACCACTAGCAGGCGTGTCTCACCCAGCCCCATTCTATAAAGAAAGCCCATTACTCCTGACATGAGCAGTCTTCCCAGGCAAAGTATCACTATTACAGCTACCCACACCAACACCACAAGCAAGCGCGAATTTGAGGGCGGCAAGAAGAACAGGTACCATGCAATCAGAAAGGCAGCTCCCAGAGTAGCAGAGGTGATAATCGTCCATGCCTGACGGAACCAAGTACCTGTTAGACGAAGCTTGTAGAGCCCCTTTAGCCCAAAAATAAGAATGAGGCCCATTACGATACCCACTTGGATCAATTGAAATGATGGGCTATTGATGGGAGCTAGGCCACCTTTGACAGGCAAGTTTGTTCCGACGAGGTTATAGTGGAGAGTATTGAGTATAGCGCTGAAAGCATTTTTACGATCACTTAGATCAGCGCGAAGGTGGTAGGCCAGTTGAAAGGATATGACTATAAGCCATGCATCGAAAATGATTATAGCTATACATTCAAAGATACGCCACTGGCGGCGCTGTACGCGCCGCCGGGAGAGAGTCTTGGTGAGAGGACCTGTTGATCCTGTTGTTTCGAGCATTCCGACGCTCTCAGTATCTGGATGAAGTTTTGCCGTCTGTGCTAGTTCACTGCTTTTCACGAATCGGGCCATTATCCTACTCTAGCGAACGAACGATATACTTTGAGAACTGCTCTGCAAAGTATGCCATGCTTGCTCATATGCTGCAATAGTTTGTTCTGCCATCACCTTGCTTGAAAACCGCTGTGCAATGGTTGGTGCCATGCAATGGCACGTGTCACGCAACTGTTGATCGGTCAGCGCTCGATACAACGCTTCTGTAAGCGCGTCGACATCAAGAGGATCAACAGTCAATGCCACCTGTGCGCCTGCCTCTGGTAGACTGGAAACGTTGGAGGTCACCGTTGGTGTACCGCAGGCCAGAGCTTCTGCCACAGGTAAACCAAAGCCTTCATAGAGTGATGGGTAGGCAAAAACGGAGGCCGCACGGTACCAAAGTGCTTGTTCGCTATCTGCAACGAAGCCGACAAACAGCACCTCCGCCTCTAGACCAAGTTGTCGCACCTGCTCAAAAATCGAGTTGTAGAGCCATCCCTGGCCACCAGCCAGTACTAGCTTCTCCTTCACAGAGTACCTCTGGCGCAACTGCGCGTAGGCTTTGATGAGGGTAGTAAGGTTCTTGCGAGGCTCTAGTGTTCCAAGGTAGAGAATGAAGCCATCCAACAAACCTTTCTGCACACGAAAGGCATCAACCTCCTTCTTATCCACAACGTTTGAAAAATGCTCACTGACACAAGTATAGACAGTCCTCATCCGCTCAAGAGGAATTTCTGCCAACTCATACGCGTCCTGCTTTGTGCTCTCAGAAACAGTGATAATCATCGTGGCCCGTCGAAGACTACGAAGAGTGAAAGTACGTTGATAGAGACGCTTTGAGCGCGTCAAGACGGTAGGGAAACGTAAGAACGCCAGATCATGGAGTGTGACTACCCCAGCACAGCTCGGCGGTAGCCGCTCCGGTAGTATGTTTACAGGCGAGTGCAATATATCAATGTGTTTTTGGCGTATAAGCGTTGGAAGAGTCATTTGTTCCCACATAATGCGTGCTGCTGGGCGTGCCTCGGGCCAGGGAGCAGAAATGTAGGTAATGTGAGGATGCTGTGCAGCAAGGCGTGCTACAACTTCTTGTCCGTTGACAAACACCGTATACCGGTGATTGCCTGGCTGCCTAGCTAGTCCTATCAGCAGATGTCGAATATAGCGACTAACTCCACCATTGCGATAGTTCGGACTATATGACAGCAATTGAGCATTGATGCCTACGTGCATAACGGCACTCGCCCCCTCAACACTGTATTGAAACAAATTTTAAAGAGATGTAGTGTTTTATAGCAATTTAGGTTTTGAAACTATAACGTCTCTGCATCTCACAAGGTAACAAAGCTGTGCCTTTCCTCCACGTTCTATATCACCCTGGCAGCCTCTTCCATAATCGTGACTAATTGTTTAATACCCTTAGTTAGATATACTTCATATTCCTGCTGCTTACTACTGTCCTGCGCTGCATAGCCAGGATAGGCTATAACAACTGGAAGAGCCAGTTGTTGCTGCAGAGTAGCAATGGGATAGCTTCCCAGCGTCAATGGCAGAACATATGGTTCACGTCCATGTGCCTCATGCATCGCTCGTTGAACCGCGTGCGCAAAGCTAGATTTGAGAGAGGTCTGCGCAGGCCAACTTTTGTAAAGTACAGAGGCCCGAACATCCTCAAAGCCCAGGGTGTCCAGATGGCGACGCAATTTCGCGAATATATCATCCGGTTCTTGGCTGGGAACGAGGTAAAAATCAAGCTGTGCCTGAGCATAGGTAGGAAGGCTGACAACACCCTCAGCAGTGTTAGGACCGCTGTGAATGGCACCGATGATACATGTTGGCACAATCTGGTGGGCATAGTGCAACTGCACACCCTGTAGCCCCAATAAAGGACGCTCTATGCCGCAATGCTGCGTTAGAGCCGCGGTGACATCAGGTAGGGAACGTAGCAGCATGATTTCATCGTTGTCTAGCGGAGTCAATGCATCATAAAATCCCTCAATAAGTACCTCTTCTTGAACATTTTTCAGACTGTTCAAAGCCCATGTGAGCCGCCAGGCGGCGTTTGGGACGATAGTACCATAGGAGAGATGGACACGGGAGGATGCTTGTGTTGTGGTGCATACTTCTAACACGACGCGCAGTAATCCCTTTGTTCCCAAAACAATACAGGCGTCCTTCACCAGTCCAGCAGGCTCTTCTGCATCCCAAAGGCATCCATCGGCCTGTAGAAGTGCGCGGTGTTGCTGTAACGTCTTCGTGTTGCAGGAGTGCTCAATCATGCCTTCAATGTCTATGAGCCACTTCATATTTATCGGCAGCGGCCTATTTAATCGTTGATAGATATCGAGAGCAGCTAGCGCTGTCACGATAGCATCTAGCAACCCTGAGCGAGAGATGTGTAAGTTACAATATATATAACAAAGCAGTGTGTGTGCTGCTCCTGTGAGATAGTCTCCGTAGATAAAAAAGGGGTCATCTCCTAGCAGATATGTCCTTAGCCCGCGCTGTTGCATTTCCGTGACGAGCGCTGTACGGATCACTTGTTTAGGGCTAGTAAGAAACAGCGGAAATAAGCGTTCTCGTAGTTCCAGATAGGAGGGCAGACGCTCTTCAATAGACAGAAGAAGCTGCTTGTGAAAAGCTGTCATGACTAGCCTCCTACGTGTGCAAGAGGAAGAGTGACATTGTAAGTTGCGTTTTTCTCTGCATCGGTGTATTATAGCCTAAGTTCTAGCAACTGGCTAGTGTATAACATACACATGCACATCAATCGAGGGCTACTGTAAGTAAGTACAGGAGAAAAACTTGTTGTCTAAGCAACTCCGGCTCGATGTCGCGCAACTGACGGATGTTGGTCGTAAGCGTTCTCATAATGAAGACAACATGGCCTACGTCACTCCACAGGATGTGCAGGTAGTGGCGAAGAAGGGGTCTCTCTTCATCGTTGCTGATGGCATGGGAGGACACGCAGCAGGCGAGATAGCGAGCGAGATAGCTGTAGAAACAATACGCAACGCGTACTACCAAGACGATAACGAAGATGCGGCCACCTCGTTGTTACATGCTATTAAACGCGCAAATACACTGATCCATCAACGATCAGCCGAAAATATGCTGCGTAGCGGGATGGGAACGACCTGCGTAGCTACGGTGATACGTGGCAATGTGGCATATATAGCCAATGTCGGCGACAGTCGTGCCTATATTGTGCGTGGTGGTCAGATCAAGCAGGTGTCACAAGACCACTCTTGGGTTGCCGAGCAAGTGCGAGCCGGACTGCTCACAGAGGATCAGGCACGTTCGCATGCACAGCGTAATGTCATTACGCGTTGCCTGGGTACCCAGATGGACGTAGAAGTAGATGTTTTTGCTGAAGTAGTGGAAGAGCACGACACCATTGTGCTCTGTACGGATGGCCTCTCTGGTCTGGTGAATGATGCAGAGCTATGTACTATTGTAGAGCAGTATGCTCCTCAAGAGAGCGTCTATCATTTAGTCGAACGGGCCAACGAGCAAGGTGGTCCAGACAACATCACTGCCATTGTTGTGCGTGTACTAGAGGCTGGAGAGGAATCATCAACTACCCGCCATCCTGTGCGAGTCGGTGGTCGCCAGAGCATCGAAGATGCAACGACATTGGCAGTACTTCCTAGTGCATCTTTAGAGGGGTCTACGCAGCCTAAAGAGGGAGGTATTACTAGTACCCCACTACGATTGAGTAGTGGTCCTCTCAGCCTTGCTAATGCGATTACTGCCCCTCAACCTATCTTACAGAGATTACAGCACAAACACGGCCGTCTCTTCTATCCCACGATAGCCATTATTGGACTACTGCTCGTTTCTCTGGTTGGCGTCAATGCCTACTTATTTCATCTCTTCATGCCTGCTGTCGATGTCAACCATGCTCTTACGCAGGCACACACCCTTCTCATCCAGGCCCAGGACGAGACGGCCACCGACCCGATAGCAGCCCTCCAGCAGCTCTCAGACGCTCAAGTGCAGCTTCGAGCCGTTCAAGGGGCAGCGCTCAGTGAGACACAACGTACCCAGTTCACTGCTCTGCAGCATGACTTGGTCAGCACCGTCCAAGCCGCGCTGAGCGCCTATAACCACCAGTATCTGATTACTCCCTTGTCCTGCCCAACCACTGCTGCCAACACCCTGCTCACCACGGTTCGCGCCCCTCTACAAGCCAGCGGTCTTGCTACCGCACAGGATGAGAAGCATACTGTCTTCTCTTACGCCTTGGGAGCCGATCATCTGCTCTATCAGGTCAGCGCACACAACACGCTTGCCTCCCCTTTTGCCTTGTCCGGCAATCTGCAGATGCTCACTGTGGCCAGCGATGGCTCACGCTTGCTGGCTCTCGCCCAGAGTAGTACGCCCCCCGTGCAGTACAGCTTGACAGTGCTGGCACCACAAGCCCCGACCGGCTCGCTTAAGCCAGTGAATACTTCCCTGCTTGATACAACCCTCACGAAGAATGGCCAAGTGCCTACCTTTCTAACGGCTTGGGACAGGGATGTCTATGTCGTGCTGAGCAACCAGGCGACTCCCGACACGGCTCTTATCCTGGACTACGTGCTGGATGCCCAAAAGGGAGCAGTGAGTCCGACGCCCGTCCGCAGCTCGACCATCTCGATCACCACGCCGTTGGTGGGGGAAGCCGCCTTTCCAGGCGGGCAACTGTTCTTGTTGCAGAGTGGTGGCACCTTGCAAAGCCTGCACATGACGGGTGGCTCTCAGACGGTGACTAAACAGGTGGCTGCCAATGTCTTGCTCACCTCGGCTCTTGCGACCCCCTTGCCTGTAGGTCCAGCGCAGTTTCGGGCGGAGATGACCGTTCCCGCGGTTACCCGACCGATTCCGGGCATTGTCAACCTGCCGAGTGCAGCCGAGACCATGACGCTGGTGGCCGGTCAGGTCAACGCAATGCCGCACCTCTATATTCTGGATGGGACCAATCACCGCATTCTGGACATGCAAGTGGCAAGTGCGACAGGCACAGCTACACCGCCTGCCAGTACCGAGGCTGAGCCAAGCGTGAAGATGCAGCTTGTGCGACAGTATGCTTGGATGCAGGGGCTGAGTCAGGTGCGCAGCATCGTGGTTGATCCCAGCCATCCAGAACTGGACGCGCTTGTGCAGAAAGAGGACTCCGATGGGCAACAAGCTATTGTCAAGGTTAATGTCACGCCGAATAACCAGAATGGGTGTGTTTGAAAAGCACGTCTTGCGGATAGAAACAGATTCGGGGGTGATTAATCATGCCCTCACATAACTATAAAAAATGTTTGAAAGGCGGTTAGATGTGGGTCTTGCAGTACATTATCGTACCCATACCTGTGGCGAACTGAACGTTGCTACTGTTGGAAAACAAGTGACATTAGCTGGTTGGGTCAACCGACGACGAGATCATGGAGGACTCGTTTTTTTAGATATACGAGACCGTTATGGTATTACACAGGTGATCTGCGATCCTGAACATTCGCTCGAAGTGCATCGAGTTGCATCTGAACTACGCTCAGAGTACGTAGTACAGGTGAGTGGCACAGTGGCACGTCGTTTACCTGGGACAGAGAATGCTCACCTCAGCACTGGCGCTATTGAGGTTGTCGCCGATTCTATCACCATGCTGAGTCCCTCGCGCACAACACCATTCCCAATTAACAGTGAGACAATTCAAATTGATGAGGCGCTACGGCTCAAGTATCGCTATCTTGACCTGCGACGTCCATGTATGCGCGATAACATCGTGTTACGTCACCGGGTAGTCAAAGCTATACGCGATTACCTGGATGAGCGTGAGTTTCTAGAGATCGAAACTCCCATCTTGATGAAAAGCACTCCAGAGGGAGCCAGAGACTATCTAGTTCCTAGCCGTCTTTACCCCGGCGAGTTCTATGCCTTGCCTCAGTCACCCCAGCAACTCAAACAGTTACTCATGGTGGCGGGCATGGATCGCTACTTCCAGATTGCACGCTGTTTCCGTGATGAAGACCAGCGTGCGGATCGCCAGCCGGAGTTCACACAACTCGATTTGGAGATGTCCTTTGTTGCAGAAGAAGATGTGATGTCTCTTATTGAGGGTCTACTTGTCTTCTTGATTGAGAAGACGACCTCGAAGCATATTAAGGAGTTGCCCTTCCCTCGTATCACCTACAAAGACGCATTGGACCGCTATGGCACCGATCACCCCGACCTTCGCTTTGACCTACCACTTGTAGAGATTTCCGATCTGGCATCGAGGGGAAATTTTGCTGTGTTCCAGAACGTTCTCGCACACAAGGGGATAGTCAAAGGCATTCGTGTGCTTGGGGCTGGGGAATATAGTCGTCGGGAGATTGATGAACTGACCGAGTTTGTGCGCATGCTAGGGGCCAAAGGGCTCGTCTCCCTAGCTATAAGCCCGAATGGTGAGGTCAAGTCGCCCTTGACAAAGTTTATGTCCACAGGCGAGGTGCAGGCAATCATAGACCGTCTTGAAGGTCAGCTTGGCGATCTCCTGCTGTTCGTCGCCGATGACGCCAAAATATGCAATGATGTGCTCTACCGTCTGCGTGTCAAACTTGCTGAGCGCCTTAAGCTCATCGATCCTAATGAATTGGCACTCTGCTGGGTCGTGGATTTCCCTCTGTTGCACTTTGACGAAGAGACTCAACGTTACGAAGCTGAGCATAATCCCTTCTCTGGCATGGACGAAGAGCATGTGGGCCGTCTGGATAGCGACCCCTTGCATATCCGCGCCAAGCAGTACGACATCATCTGTAATGGCTATGAGATCGGAGGCGGCAGTGTACGGATCAATGTTGCTGCAATGCAACATAAAGTCTTCTCATTGATGAAGATGAGCGACGAGCAGATCAAAGAGCAGTTTGGCCACATGCTTGAAGCCTTTGAATATGGCGCTCCGCCACACGGTGGCATTGCTCTCGGTATTGATCGTCTAGTGATGCTATTCGCCGACGAGGAAAGTATCCGTGAGGTAATTGCCTTCCCCAAGACACAAAGTGCTATGGACCTGCTGATGGGGGCTCCTTCACCTGTCGGTGAGAAACAATTGCAAGAGTTGCATCTGCAATTGCGAACGGAGCAAAAACGGTAATAAGCACACAAAAAGGCCCCGGTCATAACTGGAGTTTTTTTGTGTGCTTGTTTACCCCGTATATTTGGAACCCTGAGTATACTAGAAGTAGATGAGCTTTCATTTACTATCCCCTAAATTAGACAGGAGCACAAAGACATGCTATCTGCAAATGAAACAATTGGTGTTCGCACTCCGCCATCAAACTCAAAAATTACAATGGATCGCGAAGACATGTTATTCGATGAGCCTACGAAGTGCGCGCCGAAGTTCTTGCCCCCTCTCACGAACGAAGAAGCTCTTATGCAGGCCCGCCTACTCAAAGCTTTGGCTGATCCTACCCGCCTACGCATTCTAAGTCTCCTCAGTCGTCATCAAGAGCAAGTCTGTGTCTACGATATTGTGGCCACTTGTAGGCAGGAACAACCAACAATCTCACATCATCTGCGCATTTTGCGGGAAGTTGGCCTTGTAGATTTCAATAAGAAAGGACTTTGGGCCTACTACTATATATGCCATGAAGTGCTTGATCGAGTGCGGGAGATGATTACCGACCTTGCTTAGATCATCTAGCCGTCTAGCTGTCGGCGCTATAATGATATTACAGAGAACTTGTGAAGGTTGTGGCAGGCTGGAGAGCAGCGCCACAACTTTCACAAACTTCCTCGCGAAACATAGACGTGAGAACGAGATGCGATACGTTCCTAATATACTGAGCATAAGTCGCTTGCTAGCTACTGTATTAGTGTTTATTTTCGTGCTCGTCGATCTCCCCTGGGCTTTTCTAGCAGCAACTGTTGTATTCGTGCTTGGCTCCATCACTGATCTTCTGGATGGCTATTTCGCACGGCGGTGGAACGTGGTTTCATCGCTGGGCGTCTTTCTGGATTTGACTGCCGACAAGGTGTTCGTCTCCGCTGTGCTCATTGCTATGGTACAGGTTGGACTTGTGCCTGCATGGATTGTGTTTATCATCGTGACACGCGAGTTTCTCGTCACCAGTCTCCGCTCCGTTGCAGCCTCGCAGGGAAGAGTGATCCCTGCTGGTATGTGGGGCAAGCAGAAGACGGTGCTGACGCTAGTAGCGATGAGTATACTTCTACTAGCGAAAGGCTTAGGAGCGCACTTGTTCTCACTATCCTCTCCCTTCGCGCTCCACTTTACCAATCGCACATTTACTGTTGCTGAAATAGTTCTGCTACTCGGAGATGGCCTGCTTCTTCTCGCTACAATCTGGACGTTGCTCTCCGGCATAGAGTACATGATTTCCGCGCTTCCTCTCTTCCTGAGAGAAAAAGAAAAAAGTCCATTTCACGTGTAACCTCACATCTTTTGCTATTATACATTAGTCGGAAGTTCCTCAGAAGAGGGCGTACTCGTTGCTACCCCTTCCTTTTGCCCCAGTTTTCTCTCTGTGCCTGCTAGCAGACGAGTGATATTATCTCTGTGGAAGAAAATAACAAGTGGAGGGCCGATAAGCATGTAGGCGACATAAGGCGGATTTACCCAGCCAAGTGTAGCAAAGATAAGCCCGCAAAGGAAAACTGCTATGCTCCCCACGATAGAACCGAGAGAGACATAGCGCCAGATGACGATGGCGCTGACAGCCGTGCTAGCGCCGATGAGGGTTGCGAGGGGAGAGAGGACGAGTAGAGCACCCAGCCCGGTAAGCACACCACGTCCACCACGAAAGTTGATAAATATCGGGAAACAGTGCCCTAGTAGGGTAGCCATACCCGCCAGTGCTGGTCCCCAACCAGCGTGGTAGAAAAAGGGAAGAGTAGCCAGCAGCGTAGGCCCTATACCCTTTGAGATATCCACGATGAGCACGATGCCTGCTGGAATGTTCCCCAGGATACGGCGCACATTCGTTGCGCCCGTTTTGTGACTACCATATACACGGATGTCAAAATTCCTACCGCGCAGTAGCTTGCCCATCCAATAGCCAGAAGGAATTGAGCCCCACAGGTAACCGATAACCGTTATAAGTAAGAGCGAAGCAAGAGTACCGAGCATGAGACAGCTCCTTTGTTTCGATGTAGCGTTCTAGTGCCATACCCACGCAACCTTCTCAGAAAAGAATCCTGGATTGCGCAACAATACCACCTGTCGTATCCTAATACCAGCTTGTTTGTTTTCAGACAGGCGTTGCAGCAGTCCCTTACGAACTGCCGAGGGCTGAAACATTATACCATCCTCTAGATGGTTTGAGATTGTGCCGTGCTTTGCGGTACTCGTCGGGCTGCAAAACACAGCACAATCTCATTTTTCACTATCTCAAAATACAGATAAAAATCCCTTGACGTTCTACAGTCTAGAACGTATAATCACGCTCATGTGTATCAAGCGCGGTGTGCCGCTGTCACTTGCCATGCTGAATATGGTAACTATTCACATACCCTGGGACGACGTGCTGCCTGGGGGTAGAAAAACGAACGTGATACTAGGGGACGAGTAAGTACAGAGAGGTGACTAGCAAGAGCCTCGCTAATAGGGAGGAATTTTACAATGAGTATTGGTGGACAGAGTGATGCAAAGCCCGAACGTAGAGTATATCACTTAACGCCCGAGGGCTACGCTAAGAAGAAAGAACGACTAGACTACCTTCGCAACGTAAGGCGCAAACAAGTCGCTGACTACATCCACGAGGCGAAAGAGGCAGGAGATATCACCGAGAGCAGTGCCTACGAGGAAGCAAAGAGAGAGCAGGCAATGCTTGAAGGCGAGATTCTCGAGCTGGAAGCTCTACTTGCATCTGCCCAGATTATGTCGCCCGATATGCATGATCGGCAGGATGGTCAATGCATTGTGCGTATTGGCATGCAGGTAGAGGTTGAGAGTGAGAGTGGAGTGAGACGTGTCTTTAAACTGGTCGAGACGTTTGAGGCCGAGCCGAAGGCTGGAATGATCTCAGATCAGTCACCTGTGGGTAAGGCATTGATGGGACATAAAAAGGGGGATGAGGTAGGTGTATCAACTCCTGGTGGCGTGACAACCTATACAATTCTCTCTATCACTCCTATGTACTAGTACTGCGAACAATAAGACACCAACAAAAGAAAAAGATTTTCCGGCTTGACTGGAAAATCTTTTTCCCTCGCTACTTTTCGGGTAACACACCACTAGGCGCATGCTGCAAGACATGCTCTTCGTTGCGCTTTGTCATCTGTACTGCCGCCTGGATGAAGTCTCTGAAAAGAGGGTGAGGGCGTGTTGGGCGGCTCTTGAACTCAGGATGGAACTGAGAAGCCACAAACCACGGATGGTTCGCTAGCTCAATAATCTCGACCAAGCTATTATCAGCCGAGCGCCCGCTTATGATCAGGCCGTGTGTTTCCATACGTTTACGGTATTCATTATTGAATTCATAGCGATGGCGATGGCGCTCAAAGACAATAGGCTCGCCATAGGCATGGTGTGCCTTTGTACCAGGTGTGAGGCAGCATACCCAGTTGCCCAGGCGCATGGTGCCACCTTTGTCTGCGATATGACGCTGTGTTCCCATCAGGTCAATGACAGGGTGCGGAGTCTGGGGATTAAGTTCGGTGCTGTTGGCTCCTGTGAGGCCGAGCACGTTGCGTGCAAACTCAATCACGGCAACCTGCATACCTAGACAGAGACCCAGGTAGGGAATATCCTTGCGGCGTGCGAAGCCCGCGGCCTTTATCTTCCCCTCGATACCGCGATGACCGAAACCGCCGGGAACAACGATGCCAGCGACATCTTCTAGTACCTCGGTGTAGCGCTCACCCATGTGTTCCAAAGCCTCAGAGTTGATCCACTTGACGCACACATCAACGTCATGAAACCAGCCCGCGTGGCGCAGCGCTTCAGTAACAGAGAGGTAGGCATCGTGTAATTCTACGTACTTCCCTACCAAGCCAATGGTGACTTCAGGACGCACATGCTTAACCGTGTGTACCAGTTCACGCCACTGCTGCATCTGCGGCTCTTGGCTCTTTAGACCAAGTTCCTGCACCAGAAAATCGCCCAGCCCCACCTCTTCGAGCACCAGCGGCACCTCATAAATCGTTTCGGCTGTCAGCAGCGGAATGACGGCACTAGCTTCAATATTACAGAACAGCGCAATCTTTTCGCGTAGTTCATCGGTCATGGCATAGTCTGAGCGGCACACGATCACATCGGGTTGAATACCTACACGCAGCAACTCCTTGACGCTGTGTTGCGTTGGTTTGGTTTTGAGTTCTCTGCTGGCCCCAAGGTACGGCAGCAAGGTGACGTGCATATAGAGCACATCGCGCCGTCCCACATCCTTACGCATCTGGCGAATCGCTTCTAGAAATGGCTCTCCCTCGATATCGCCAACGGTGCCTCCTACCTCGACGATCACGACATCAGCATCCGAACGGCGTGCCACTATGTGCATGCGGTCCTTAATCTCGTTGGTGATATGTGGAATCACCTGGATTGTGCCGCCCAGATACTCGCCACGCCGCTCTTTTCCGATCACTGCCGCATACACCTGTCCCGTCGTCACGTTATTGACCTGATGGGCAGGTTCATCGGTAAAGCGCTCATAGTGGCCTAGATCAAGGTCGGTCTCGGCACCATCATCGGTCACAAACACCTCACCATGTTGATACGGAGACATCGTACCGGGATCGACGTTGATGTAGGGATCCAGTTTCATGAGTGAGACGGAGATGCCCCGATTCTTCAGGAGACGTCCTAACGAGGCGACACAGATACCTTTGCCGACCGAAGAAGCCACACCCCCCGTTACAAAGATAAACTTTGACATAGAACCCTCCTTAGTAGGTCACTGTGCGAAAAAAGATAGTAACACAATAGCATAACTACAAATGGGTCATATACCCTTACAGATATTACGCTTGTCCTCGTGGTGTAAGTAATATAACCTGCAGTTCCGTAGGAACGGTTGAACGAGTTATAACAAGTCTGGGCTGTGGGCGGAGTGACTCCACACCCATCTCCCGACAAAACTTATCAAGAGGGTCAAGACCCTCGCCCGTGGCAGTCTGGTAATGCATAGGAATAACAACACGCGGTTCAACCTGACTAATAATCTCTACCGCCTGTGTTGCATGAATGGTATGCTGCCCACCGATAGGAATAAGCAATACATCGGCGTCGGCAACTTCTTCGAGTTGTTCTTCTTGCAAGGCGTGTCCCAGGTCTCCCAAATGGCAGATAGCAATCTCATCCATGTGGATCACATAGATAGTATTGCGTCTATACTGCTGACCGCTCTTATCATCATGATAGGAAGCAACACCTGTGATCAGCACATCACTAATTTCGTACTCACCTGGGCCACGCACAACATGAGGATTGCCGCCAACAACTGAGGCGTTCATATGTCCGGAGTGATTGTGGCTACTGGTCACAATAGAGGCGTTCAGCTTGCCCAACCTCACAGAAGCGCCTTGCGGTTGAACAGAGAAGGGGTCTGTAACCAGCGTAACATTTTTGCCACGCAACTGAAAGCAAGCGTGGCCAATCCAAGTAATCTCCATAGAGTAGAAGTCATTTTCTGTATAATACAATTCGGGCGGGGACCTTTTGTCCTCGCCCGAATTGTATTTTATCACAGGGATTGGTGTTTAACAAGAGGTGTTATTCGGCTGGTTTTCTGTCAGCTCCGCTAGGACAGTTTCAACTTGAAGCGGCCCACTCACAGTCATGGTACCATCAAGAGCTTTCGAGGCGAAGGTAAGCGAACTGTAGGCTACCGTGACCTTGACTTCGCGGCCACGTACACCTACACGCACCGTGGACTCCTGTACTGCCTTCTTGATGCTCTGGGCGACGAGTTGTGCCCCATGCTGTTCGGTGCGTATGACAGCGGTCATAATACCGGGACCGTTGACCGAAAGCGTATCTTCTTTGCGAATCTTGGTGCGCAGGTAGGGAACGAGCTTGCGAGCCGCCTCTGTCGCCTCGCGTTCCTCACGCTCACGATTCAGATCATCACCGGTGACCCCTTCGAGAATGAGCCGAAAGACGATCACACTTTGGGCATTGCAGACCCGGTACACCTCGTGTTGTCCCTCCGCCAGATCCTTCGTCGAATTCACCGCTTGCCAAATATGGTGCTCTTTTTTACGCAAATAGTCGTAGCAGCCTTGCATACGCGCATAGCCCTCCAGAAGGGTCGCGCCTAGTGTCCATAGTGCCCGCTTAGGTGTGCTCATAGTGAAGTCACGACAGACGATGAGCTGGCGAACAATAGGGGTAACCTTCATCGTACAGGCTTCATAGTTTTGCTGTGCCCGTGCCTTCAGATGCCCAGCATAGATGCGTCGGCGCTGCTTAAGAAAATCGCGCACAGTAACAGGCCCTTTATTATAGACAACGCATTCAGGTTTATAGATCAGCTTATAGCCAAGCTGAGAGATAAGTGCTTGTATAGAGATCTCGTCAACAGCGCTATCTGCAGGGATACCAGAAATAACATTGCGAAATGCTATTACCTCGCCCAGCTTGGGATGAATGCGAGCGACACGATCATGCAAGCGCCATAAGAGATGTACTGCGTGTCCCATAAAAGTAGAGGCATCATTCACCGGGATAGGTCGTCCGCCAACCATACCAACTTCACTGTCAAGAAAAGGCGAGCAGAGGTACTCGAAGGCTGACTCTTCTGGGATAACGTCAGCGCCAATTAACACCACGACTTCGCTAGTCGCTTCTTTGAGAAAGAGGTTGATTGCGGAAGCTTTCCCTTCACGCTTTTCCTGGATAAAGAGGCGTACACGCGCTTCTCGCTCTGCTATCTCGTCGACAATCGGAACTGTGTGGTCAGTACAGCCACTGGCGACAACGATAACCTCCTCTATGTGGATAGATGGTCCTTTCTGCTTGAGTACTGCTGCGATTGTGCGTGCGATATTAGCCTCCTCGTTATAAGCCATTATGCCTATACTGCACCCAATGCACCTGTCATTTTCCTCCAAAGTTTTCTCCACCTCTCGTGCTTGCACCTCGCCGTCTACTCTTACTGTCATGAAGAAGCTCTCCTTTATCTATTACTTATAGAGTCTTCTAGCTCCTTACCTGTGCCCACGCACGCCGTACGCTCTTGCTAGCATATCTGTTCTAGAGCTATATCCCCTTATGTACTATAGAAACTTATCAGGTAGTAATAGCGTATCACTATACAAGATGAT
>JAFAXQ010000217.1 GCA_019240835.1 Ktedonobacteraceae bacterium | reverse complement strand
TCCAGCCACTATCCCGTTTCCCTGCCCTGCCAGTACACCCCTTGAGGAGCAGGACAGCGAGTTTGCTACGTATGTCCCGCTGCGTGTGGGCAAGTCCCACTTTGAGGTCTCGCCCACCTTCCACGAGGGCTATCTTGCCGCACGCCGCGCCTATGCGCAGATGGAAGAGGAACATGAATGGGGTCCCTCCCTCTTCCTAACGGGCTATGAGTATGCTCACCTCACTCGGCAGTACATCCCTACCAACTTGTCTGCTCGCAACAAGCGCGAATGGCAGCGTGGCTTCATTGGGGGATGGACGGCCTGTTCCTACGGCTTCTAGCACGAAAGGAAGCGGTATCATGCAGCTTGTCGAACAGCACGTCATTGCTCACAGTGACCCTCGTTTTGCAGCCATTGATGCCGCTTGCTTTGCCTCCAAAAACTTGTATAATGCGGCACTCTACGAGATACGCCAAGCTTTCTTTGCCGATGGGACGTGGCTACGCTCTGCCGAGATGGACAAGCGCATGCAGTCCCACGAGGCGTATAGGGCGCTCCCCGCTAAGGTTGCTCAGCAGGTGCTCAAACAGCTTAACGACGCCTGGACTGCGTTCTTTGAGGCGTGTAAGGCGTACAAAGAGAACCCGTCCAAGTTCACGAGACGGCCACGGCTCCCCAAGTACAAGGACAAGGCCAAGGGGCGGAACCTGCTCGTCTACACCATCCAGGCGATCAGTAGACGTGGATTGAAACGTGGCGTCATCAAACCATCCATGTTGGCTATCGCAGTACAAACCACGCACAAGCAGGTCGATCAAGTGCGTATCGTACCTCGTAAGGACTTTTACGTCCTAGAAGTGGTCTACGAGAAAGCAGTCAAGCAAGCGGAGGTGAACCCTACTTATTACGCTGGTATAGATATGGGCATCGATAATCTGGTAGCGCTAACCTCAAACAAACCTGGCTTTCAGTCAGTCCTTGTTAACGGGCGTCCAGTCAAGTCAACAAACCAATTCTATAACAAGCGGAAAGCAGAACTGCAAAAGCAACTCGGTCGCACAGGGACCACCAAGCGGATGGAGCGCATGACGAACAAGCGTAACAGGCGTATCCAGCATTACATGCACACGACCAGCAAGCGGGTTATTGATCTGTTGGTCAAGGAGGGGATAGGCACCCTCGTGATTGGCAAGAACGATGGCTGGAAGCAAGAGGCAAATATGGGCAAGAGGAACAATCAGAACTTCTGCTCCATTCCACATGCGCGTTTGCTTGCCATGCTCACCTACAAAGCGGAACTGGTCGGCATTCGCGTGATGGTCACCGAAGAGAGCTACACGTCAAAAGCATCCTTGCTCGACCTGGACCCGTTGCCCGTGCGCAAGAGCGGTGAGAAGGAGCAGCACACCTTCAGTGGGCAACGGGTCAAGCGTGGACTCTACCGCGCATCCGATGGACGCTTGCTCAATGCCGATATTAATGGTGCAGGAAATGTGATAAGAAAAGTAGCCCCTGATGCTTTCTCGGAAGTGGAGGGGGTAGAGGATGGTAAGACGGTGCTGGCATCGTTGGTAGTCCATCCCGTGAGGTTCGTCATTGCTCCCTCACGAACCCAAAAAGGGAAATCCTAGCTCGCTAGCGATCACTAGACTTTTTGGAACTATCTGAAGGCTATCCCGTAACCGCTTGGTAGTACTTACTGGTTGGAGCATGACCGAGCAGGGGGGTGATAAAGCGCGTTGCAGCAAGCACTTTTTCTAGATCCACGCCCGTCTTGATAGCCATGCTATGCAGCATATAGAGCAAGTCCTCTGTAGCTAGGTTTCCAGCGGCTCCAGGTGCATAGGGGCAGCCTCCCAAGCCACCTGCTGAAGAATCGACAACAGTGATACCCATCTGTAGAGAAGCAAGCACATTAGCAAGTGCCGTCCCACGGGTATCGTGGAGATGCACGGCGAGGCGCTCAACCGGAATTTTCCCCTCTGTAAGGAGTAGGTGCAAGATATCAAGTACCTGATTGGGAGTTGCTACGCCAATGGTGTCGCCCAGTGACAGTTCGTCGATGCCCATTTCTAGCAAGGACTGTGCCACGGCGAGGACGCGCTGTGGTGCGACAGTGCCCTCATACGGACAGCCGAAGACTGTAGAAATGTAGCCGCGTACGGGCATGCCTTCTTGTTTTGCCAGCGCGACAACAGGCTTGATGTTTGCTATGCTCTCAACAATCGTCGCATTGATATTATGATGTGTGAAGCTCTCACTAGCCGCAGTAAAAACAGCGATAGCACGTACACCGGCCATCAGAGCATGCTCCATACCTTTACGATTAGGCACTAACACAGAAAATTGCGCTAGGTTCCTGTGTGCCAGAGCTGTCATAACCATACTAGCGTCGCTCAGTTGAGGAATGGCACGAGGACTGACAAATGAGGTAGCTTCGACGATGGGAAAGCCAGCTTCAGCAAGCAGGGTAATAAACTGTATCTTTTGCTGTGTTGGGATGCGTACCTTTTCGTTCTGCAGCCCGTCACGCGGTCCGACCTCGACCACACGTACGGCATCGGGAAACGTCATGCCATGTAGTAGCATAGGCTAGGCTCCTCTGTCCTCGTATGGAAGCTGGCGGTTGGATGGATTGTTTGTCTCACTCTGCTGCACCTTGACCTCTCGGTCTAGTGGTAGTAACGTAATGCCTGCTTGTCCTTGTGCAGGTAGATTGCGCTGAACACGTATCTTTGTAATTCTGCGGCCCCGCGTTGCCAGTACCGTGAATGTCAGCCCCTCATAGGTGATGGTATCGCCAGGGGTGGGAATTTTATCCAGTTGGGCGTATAAAAAACCACCGAGCGTCTCATAATAGGCATCGTCTAGGTGCATATTCATCAGTTCGTTGAAGTCGTAGAGACTAATTTTTGCATCAAAGATATATTCATGCTCATTGACCTTTTCATACAGATTTTCCTCCCGATCATACTCATCTTTGATATCGCCTACGATCTCTTCCACCAGATCTTCTATCGTCACTAGGCCAGCAACAGAGCCATACTCATCAACAGCAATCACCATATGCGTTCGCAGATTTCGTATCTCTCGTAGCAGATCATCTAGTTTCTTCGTCTCAGGGACGAAGTAGGCGGGACGTACAAGGTCGCGAATAGGGAAGGTATTATGACCTTCACGTAGTTGTTTGAGCATATCTTTGGTGTACAGAATGCCAATAATCTCATCAATTCCAACGCTGGCCTCATAGACTGGTATACGTGAAAACCCACCTTGTAGTGCTACATCTACAGCTTGAGTAACAGTTGCATCGCTGGGCAATATGACCATGTCTATACGTGGAATCATCACCTCGCGCACCATCGTATCGGCGAAGCCAAAGATGCTAGTGATCATCTCTGTCTCTTCTTCTTCAAGCACCCCTTCTTCTTCTCCAACTGTCACCAGCAGACGCAGTTCTTCCTCGGTCACGAACGGACCGCGATGCCGTACCTCGCCGCCCAGCAGTCGCACAAAAAAGGAGGTTATGGTGCTGAGTGAGATAACAACAGGATTGAGCAGCCATGTTGCACCCTTTACAGGTCTGAGCAGCGCGAACGCCCAGCGCAAAGGATTTTGTACTGCCGCAGTTTTGGGAGTGATCTCACAGAAGATCAGCACAATAAGCGAGATGAGAACAGTAGAGATGAGCTCTCCAAAGTTTTCAGAGAAACGCAGGGCCAGCACTGTAGCCATACTAGAGGCAACGATAACAGCCACACTATTGACTACCAGTATCGTGGAGAGAAACCTATTTGGATTGGCGAGAATTTGTTCGACTTCGGCGGCTTGCTGATTGCCTTCTTCAACCATGTTTTTTAACTTAATACGGCTTATAGAGGTAAAAGCTGTTTCAGTAGCCGAAGCTACAGCACACAGCAGCAGAGCTACCAGCAGAATGGTCAGTTGTAACCATGCTTCTGCATCGAATTGCGCAACGCAAAAGTTCACACAGGAGGCTACACTAGCTAAGCCAGGGCCATCCATCGTAGTCATCACCCCTTATTTGCCATCTTCTGCAGAGACGTGTTCTGGAGACTCAATCATACGCAAAAAACGCGCAGGTGCCCCAACAACCAACGCTCCAGGTGCAACATCATGGCGCACAACCGTCCCGGCACCAGTATGAGCGTGTTCCCCCACTGTCACTGGAGCCACGAGCAGCGTGTCACTGCCGATAAAAGCATGTGCTCCGATAGTGGTATGATTCTTGCGCACTCCGTCGTAGTTACAAGTGATCGTACCTGCGCCAACGTTGACATGCTCGCCGACAGTAGCATCGCCAAGATAGGAAAAGTGATGCATATCTGTCTGCGCACCAACATACGAGTTTTTGACTTCTGCGAAGTTGCCCATACGAACGCCTTGAGCCAGGTGCGTCCCTGGCCGGCAGTG
The DNA here is from genome assembly GCA_019240835.1 of Ktedonobacteraceae bacterium. Taxonomy (GTDB): domain Bacteria; phylum Chloroflexota; class Ktedonobacteria; order Ktedonobacterales; family Ktedonobacteraceae; genus JAFATZ01. The sequence goes on along the minus strand of JAFAXQ010000217.1, from coordinate 4,884 downwards.
GCTAAAAGGGCCTACGCTTACATCATCTTCAAGTATTGCTTCTTCGAGCATTGAATTGCGCACAATACAACGATTTCCTAGTACTGACTGCTCAATGGCCGTCCCTGGACCAAGGCGACAAGCCGCGCCAATCGTTGTTTTGCCACTTATCATCGTACCGGGAAGAATAACAGTATCTCTATCTATACGAACGTCATCATCTATATAGGTGGTGGCTGGATCAACGATGGTGACGCCGCCGTACATGTGCCGCTCCAGTACACGGCGGCGGAGTACCTGTTCAGCGGTGGCTAGTTGCACGCGGTCATTTACGCCAATGGTCTCGTCAACGGTTCCTTGTACAGTAGTAATAACGCGCCCCTGGGCACTAGCTGTTGCTATCAGATCAGTCAAATAATACTCACCAGCGAAATTGCGCGGCAGAGCTTGTAGTGTGGGCCAGAGCCACTCGCGATCAAAACAGTATACACCAGAGTTTATCTCATTGATGCGCTTCTGCTCTTCTGTGGCACGTCGCACTTCTACGATTTCTCGCACACGCCCACTCACGTCACGTACAACACGTCCAAAATCAGAAGGCTGCTGGGTGTAGGCAGTTAAGAACGTGATGGCCGCGTGTTGTGTAAGATGCTCAACTAGGACGCGAGCGAGCGTTTCGCTCGTAATGAGGGGCATATCTCCATAGCAAACAAGCACAGTCTGTGGAACCGGGTCCAATACCTCGACTACTGATTGCGCAGCCAACAACGCATGCCCAGTACCCAACTGTTCATGTTGAAGAGCATACAGACAGCGCTCAGCAAAAGCCGCTTCTATCTGAGCAGCACCATACCCGAGTACGACAACGGGCCGATGAGAAAAAAGATGCGTATCTAATGAAGGGAAACTCAAGGGAAGAGCCTCGATGGCCTTGAGCACGTGAGCCAGCAATGGCGCACCTGCCAATTGATGAAGCACCTTTGGCAAAGCTGAACGCATCCGAGTACCCTTGCCAGCAGCAAGTACTACGGTCGCATATGTATTCATCGTTGGGTGTACAAACCTTTTCTCTGCTAGTTCGGGAATGGAAGTGCGGAGATTCCCCTGCTTCTTTCTCCTTTTTTCCCAAAGAGCTATGTTGCTTCTGCAACTAGGAGAAAGCTGGCTCGGGCGCTAGGATTCGAACCTAGGATCGCGGATCCAAAGTCCGCTGCCTTACCACTTGGCCACGCCCGATCATTCATCGGCCTACAGAACCACAGGCACGTTGCGATTATAACATGCTAGCAGGATATTGACAAGATACCGATGCATTGTAAATTTGCAGAAAGTTACTTTCCCTCATCTCTCCTAATTTTTCGCTCTTCCACAAACTTCTCAAAATCATCGACACGGATGCGAAGAACGTTCCCAAAGCGGTATGCATCCAATGAACCTTCACGAATATACGTGCGTATGGTTTCTTCTTTTAAGCCAAGACGTTTCGCTACCTCTTCGACTGAGAGAAAATCTTTATCACTCACGGCAGCACCCCGTTTTTCTGGTAATTATAAGCCAAAACACAGTTTCACGTCAATAAGCCTTGACAGATAGAGAAAAATCCATATATACTTGTACTAATAAGCAAAAACCTATATTTACAAGCCTGTATATATCTACACTAATGACAACTGGCTAGAGATGGTAAACATACGGCAAAACAAGTAACAACAGAAGCTTTCAGGCGCGATATGTCCTGGGGAAGAAAGGGTATCTTTCTCGGTAGTGCGTTGAACGATCGGAGGAATGTATTGTAGAGATTATCCACAATCTGATTGACTTTGCTCTTGAAAGCAATCTTACTGAAGCTTTTAAGATTCTAAGTGGAGAAGACTGATGCCCTTCAAAGACAAAGACCGATATCAGTCCGAGGAGTGGAAGGAATACCAGCGAAACTATCAGCATAGCTGGCACCAACGCCACAGGGCAAAGCGGCTCGCCAGGATGTACGAGAGAAAGGCGGCGATCCACAAGTACATCCAGAATATGAAAAATCAACTGTGTTGTGTAAATTGCGGTCAGCGACATCCGGCGACGCTACATTTTCACCACCTAAACTCAGAGGACAAGGTGTTTAACATTAGTATGGAATACCAGCGCGAGTACCAGAAAGGGTGGTATCAACAGCACAAAGAGAAATTGGTTGCGAGGCGAGAACAAGACAAGATAGAAATTCTCAATTGGTTTAGAAGATATAAAAGCACTCTTCGTTGTATGGACTGCGATATCAGCCATCCAGCGGTGCTACAGTTTCATCATCGAAATAAAGGGGAGAAAAAGATGGCTGTATCTGCTCTCGTTTCACGAGCTAGCAGTCTCAAGCAGATCACGAATGAAATCAAGAAATGCGATGTGCTTTGTGCCAATTGTCATGCAAAGCTGCATTGGAGGGAGACGCATGAGACGGATAATTGGGAAGAGGTAATACCAGAAGCATAAAAAAGAGCCGGTGATGGGACTCGAACCCGCGACCCGCGCATTACGAATGCGCTGCTCTACCACTGAGCTACACCGGCTAATTGAAATTGCTTGTTCAGTCTAACATGCCAGACCCCGCTGCTCTACCAACTGAGCTACATCGGCCTGCCTTTTGGACACCACAAATTATAGCCATAAGCCCCATCCCTTGTCAAGCATTTTTTAGTGAGCGTAACCGAAGGGCTTATGTGTTCTCGTCTTTCCTCGGCCTTGGGTGCCCGTGGATTGAAATTGTGGTGTTTGTTGCAAGCTGAAGAGTGTCGTAACACATACCACAAAATTTTTCAAGCAAGTCCGTTGAAAAATAAGCTTGGTCAATGTAACATCTGCAACTTGATGCGAGCCACCTTGAGACGCAGCCCCAACTGTACGACCTCCGCCTGCCTGCCATACTTGGGGTACTCACGCAGCAGCTTGTACACCTGCCCCAGCCGATCAAGATTGATCACCGATTTCATCTCTTCTACTGTCTCCAGCATGGCCTCTGCCAACTTCAGTGCCTGCTCAGGTTGTCCTCGGTCAACATACGCCTTCGCCTCAAGGAAGTTGGTATACATGAGGCGGCGTCTGCTGGTTGAATCAATCAGGTTTTTTGTATAATCGATCTCGATAAGCGCCCTCTCAGGAGAGCGAAGCACGCGCAGTGGTGACCCGAGATAAGCTAATGCGCGGTTAAGATGAATGCGTTCAGGACTTGGTTTGACAAAATACTCGTCAGGCTCACTAGTACTGTGTTCGAGTAGATATTCTCCACGGTCGATTTGGTTGATGGCAGCGCTCACTTCTTCCTTGCTTTGTGCATTACTGGCGACATGAAAGCCACCCGACAAGGAAATAGCAGCTCTAAGGTTCAAGTTGATCTCACCCTCAATTGCGCGTGCCGCTTCAGAATTAGCGATAGCTTTCGTAATATGTCCCTGATCGAAATAAACTCCTGCGCGATAGTAGAGGACGAAAGCACGTAACTCTTCATTCTTAAGCCTCTTTGCCAGGATGAGTGCATCTCGTAGATACTCCAGGGTGGTCTCAGAGTCTTGCTGATCACAAGCAATAAGTGCTATCAGGATCTGGTACCGACAGAGCAGGTCCATGAATACGTTGGGTTCCTTCACGTAGAGGACGCTGTTATGCAGGTCATAGAGCCTTTCCATGATTTGCTCTGCACAGAGCAGCACGGTGCCTGTATAGTACGCCCGCCAATAGGCATCTAAGGCTGCACGGTACTCCTCGGGATCAATGCGCTGCTTGCGTGGAATCATCACTGCTCGTAGATTCTGCTTGAACACGTCCCGAAGCCCCAAGGCCGCAGGAGGAATGCCCAGAATGGCTGCTAGGGTCGCACGTCGAACGGGATCCTGGGGAAGGGCGTTGTCGTGTTCCATCTTTTGTATCCATCTAGCTGTAATGACGGCATCTTTGCTGCCGAAGAGCAGCCACAAGGCAGTACTATATTGTTCGGCTAGGTAGTCGGCGCTCCACCCTTTGATCTGTTTGCGCACGTAGCGCAGCAGTGCGCCGTAGTCAGGTTGTCCGTGTGCATCCAATGTGAGCGGAGGCAGGTGTACCCACTCCGCTTCGAGCCAAGAGACATAGCTATCCATCAGCACTTCTCCTTTTGCTATCGAGACGAGATTGCCTCTAGTATAGAGCAGATGCGTGCCGCTGTCTAGTAGATATTTCTGGAACCGAAGCGCCGCACTGGCAGACGTTCGTTTTCGCTTGCAAAGAGAACACCTATAAGCGTAGGTGTTCGTGCTTTCATGTAAATGAACTGCTACACTACTTATGAAGCATTCCATTCCTTGCATCAAGGGTGGAAGAACGAATCCCATGTATGCTTAAGTATGTCATGGCAACAACGGTCTTGTCAACCAAACAAGAAAGGTGCCATAGTATGGAAGAGAACAAAAGTGAAGTAGCGCGACTGATGCAACAGATCACACTGGACTATCAAGCGGCCCAACGCGGTCTCACTGGCTTAGCGTCTGGAAGTGCAACGCATGCCTTTATCGCTGCCAAGATGGAGCGCATGAGCAACTATCAGAAAGTTCTGAGCAAGCTTGTCGGACCGCAAGAAGCAATCATCCTGCTTGCTCAGGCAGCACAAAAGGGCGAGGAAGAAGGACAGGTATGAGCCAGCAACCAGTGTCATTCCGCCCAGAAGAATATCGCATGCTCACGGCCACCATTGGCAACTATCTAGAGTATCTGCAGCAGATGGTGCCCCCTTCAGCCGAACGCGACAGGCTGCTCTCGGTGCTGCAAGGCGTGCATGTGCGCTTGCGCCATGTGCTCGTGCTGGGGCAGAAGAGAGAGGGCCAGCGCCTCTGGCTCACCGAGGTGGAGGTCTCGGCCATTGAGATGGCGCTAGTGACCTTTGCTCGCCTG
>JAFAXQ010000160.1 GCA_019240835.1 Ktedonobacteraceae bacterium | reverse complement strand
CATACACCACTCCCTGATTCAAGTCAGTAGCGCGCAGTCCCCAGATGTTGCAACAGAACATGATGTTGTGGCTGTCTTCTACTTTACTGATGTGATAAAATGAGCCTGGTTGCTTGGGGAAAGGCAACACATCCGAACGACCTTTGTGGTGAATCTCGATAAAGCCTTCTTCAATGTCAATATTTGGTGTACCATACTCGCCCATCGTCCCCAATTTTACCAGATGGCAGTCCGGCGCAAATTCTTTTATGGCGTATAGAACGTTGAGTGTACCGACGACGTTGTTCGTCTGCGTGAAGACGGCGTGCTTGCGATCAATCATGGAATATGGCGCGGAACGCTGTTCGGCGAAGTGTACGACTGCATGCGGTTGCACGTTGCGAAAGACGGCAGCAAGTGTTTCATAATCCATCGTGTCACCAATATATGTGTGGATGTGGCGACCAGAGACTTCTTTCCACGCTACAACCCGTTGATGGAGCGTCTGGATAGGAATCAGGCTATTGAACCCACGCTCAAGGTCAAAGTGCCGGCGCGATAGGTTGTCGAAGATGGTGACATCATACCCTTTGCTGGAAAGGTAGAGTGATTGGGGCCAGCCAAGGTAGCCGTCACCCCCCAGTATGAGAATACGCATAGTTCCTCCAACAGTAATGTGTAGGCAAACTGCACGGACGAGGGCGACCACAAGCGTTGCCTCTGCATTATACGCCCTTGCCTGTCGCACGTGGCGCGAATCAACCTACTCCCCCCAGTATAACTCGTTTTTGCCAAAGCGCACTACATCACCCACCTGAACTCCCGCCTCTTCCAGAGCCTTTGTCACTCCCATTTTCTCCAGCGTGACCTGTAGGCGTTGCATGCCCTCTTCACTTTGCTGGTCGGTCATACTCACCACACGTTCGACACGCTTGCCTCGTACGACATAGACCCCATTTTCTTTTGTCACGGTAAACGCATCTATCGCTTGCGGACGCAGTACTGGCCCTTCCATATCGAGAACACGCTGTGCTGCGGCTCGTTCTGCCTCCTCGCGCTGCATCTCTTGCAGGCGACGTGCCGTATACCGCATCAGTTCATTTGTCCCCTGATGGGCGGCCGCAGAAATAGCGAAAACCGCATAGCCAGCCGTTTCTATCTGAACTTTGAACGTGGGCCAACGCTCCTGCGCTTCAGCCAAGTCAATCTTATTGAGCACCACGATTTGTGGTTTTGCAGCAAGCCGTTCATCATATTCGTGCAGTTCGTGGTTGATGGCCAAAAAGTCTTGCCACGGGTCACGGTCAGTTGACGCCCCATCAACTACATGAATCAAGAGGCGCGTTCTCTGCACATGGCGTAGAAATTCGTGTCCTAGCCCAACCCCTTGAGCCGCTCCCTCAATCAGTCCAGGGATATCGGCCAGCACAAAGCCAAAGCCGTCACCACTCTGGGGCTGCCCCACCTCAACCACACCGAGATTTGGTGAAAGGGTAGTGAACGGATACGCGGCGATTTTGGGGCGGGCAGCAGTCACCACAGAGAGCAAGGTCGATTTCCCCGCGTTAGGGTAGCCGACCAGCCCTACATCGGCGATAAGCTGTAGTTCGAGCGTCACCCAGTGCTCTTCGCCAGGCTCTCCCTTCTGTGCCTCTTTAGGGGCTTGGTTGGTAGAGGTAACAAAGTGTGTATTGCCCAGCCCGCCACGGCCTCCGCGTGCTACCATCACACGCTGTTCGTCCTCCACAAGATCGGCGATCACTTCGTTTGTCTCGGCATCACGAATAATGGTGCCGCATGGTACTTTTAGCACAATGTCTTCACCTGCCGCCCCATGCATTTTCTGCCGATGCCCTGGTTCGCCGCAGCCCGCCTTGAACTGTTGGCGATAACGGTAATCTATCAAGGTGTTCAAGTTGTGCGTAGCCTCAAAGTAGACGCTGCCACCTCGCCCACCATCTCCTCCATCCGGTCCCCCATGAGGGACGTACTTCTCTCGGCGGAAATGTGCTGAGCCGTCGCCACCAGCACCCGCCTTTACGAAGATTTTTGCATGATCGTATAACATACTGTGTCCTCGGTCTGTAGTCTGAAAAAGCTTTTTGCAGTATAACACAGAGTGCTATCAATCAGGGACCTTAAGACATACCGAGTGGGCATCACATTTTCGCTCCAAGCGCATAAGTGACATATGTGAGCTATTTCACCTTCTTTCTGTGTTCTAGAGCATAGCCAACACGCAAAAAAAACTGCTATAGTTGGGTTAAATATGATGCTTACCAGAGATAAAAGAAAAGGAGTAATACTATGAAAACCTTTCTGCTTCGTCGCGGACGTATGTTAATCGTAGCTGTGTTTAGTCTCTTTCTACTCGTCGTCTTTGCTGCCTGTAACACCGGTAGTCTCGGTACTAACTCAAATGGGTCGGGTACAGCCAGTGTTACAGGTTCAGTTGTGTCTGTCAATACAGTAACACACAGTCTCATGCTCAACATCAATGGTCAACAAGTCACGGTGACAGGGCTGACCGATCAGCAGTTGGCCGCAATCCAGAGTCAAGTGGGCAAGACCTATACCATCCAGGCCACACAGTCTGGCACGAACACCTATACCATCAACGCTGGTACCGAGCCTCAAGAGCAAGCCGACAATGCGACATCTGGCATATCGTCTGTAGGAGCGGGCAGCATCAAGTTCATCGGCAAGGTCCTGAGTGCGAATAGTACTGCTATCAGCGTGAGTATGCCCGACAATCAGACGATGAACCTGAATTTGACTGCACAGACCGATCGCTCTGATTTTGGCACAGGGCTGCCTGGCGTCGATCAGCTCACCAAGGTGACGGCAGTAGCTAATGCAGACGGTTCCTACACTGCTAGCAAGGTTGGTATTGCCGATAGTGGCGACGTACAGGATCAGAACACAGTGGAGTACCAGGGTGTAACCACGAGCGCGGTGGGTGCCAATGGCAGTATCAGCTTCAAGGTTGGGAACAGGAATCTTACCTTCACCACCGGTCCCACCACTGAAATAAAGGATTTTGCAAGTGCTCAGGCTATTGGTAGCAACCAGCCCGTCAAGGTTGATGTGCTCTTCAATGGCTCGGCAGCCACGGTCCTGAAAGTTGCGAATAGTAACGATTAGTCTTATTATAAGAGAAAATGAGCATGTCGTGCCAGGTACGACATGCTCATCCTGTTTATCCCATGCTTTGGTCTCCCCATGCAATGCCAAACATGTCTCTTTTTGCAGCTTCATACTCAAGAGTGAGTTGCTCCATGACCCAAGCCACTTCACTCAGGTTTCTGTTGTCCACGCCTTCCTCCATATGCAACGAGTGTGCCCTCTTCCCTGCTTCCAAGTCTTTACAAGGAACAGACGATAGATTATGCTATAAGCAGAAAGGAGCGTACAATAGATGATAAAAGAAAATTTTGCTGAAAATCAGCCTGCCTATGATTTGAGGAAGCGCGGCGCACGAACGCAGTACCCATTTGCACACTTTTTGCGTACTAGTTCACGTACAACTGCTGATCTTATAGGTGGTGTAGCCGAAGCGGTTGCTCAGGCTTCTCACGAATTTAGTAGTGAGCTTACTCCCAATGGCCCCAACGGTACCAGCTTGACGAACAGTTTGATAAGGGGATTTGTGAAGGGCAACGTTCGCTTCCTTGAAGAGATAGCCAAAACGACCGAGCGCATTTACGAAGACTTGACGTATCGCAGTGAAGATACGTCGAAGCAGTCGGCTGAGCCGATAGACTATGAACGACTTGCCCGTTTAGTTGCAGACCAGATGAAAGCACAGCAAGAGGAAAAGTAGCTCTTGTACTCACAGCCCCAGTCAGTGGTTCTGCTATTCGGGCGCTTCAAATTGTGCTATCAGTCGTCCAAGCAGTAGGGTCGCCAGCAATGCTCCTGCACCTACCAACCACCAAGAGGAGCCGAGTTTTTCGATAAAAATAGCCCAGAAACTACCAGGGAAGAGGCGAGATGCTAGCAGGTATCCACCTACGGTCGCAAGGGCCAGCAGCAGCGTAGCAACACGGCAGTATTTCAGCACCAGCAGTATGGCGCGCTCGAAGCGATTGTAGGTGACCTTGTACTCGTGGGCGAGTTCAGGTACCTTATGCGAAGCCCATTCAAGCAGATGGTAGACGAGTTGTGGACTATTTACAAGCGCTATACATGTCGTTTTGATGAGATCGAGTGCGCGTTGCTGGGTCATCAAGCTCTCCCATTGATGGCGCATCTCTTCACGCGCAAACGCTCGCAGTTCTGTGCTCCAATCTACCTCGGGATCGATCTTCAACATAACGACGTCGACAATGATGATTGTGCGATAGAGTCGCATGACCGCTGTGGGTAGGCTCAGACGCGTACGGCGTACTACATTGAACACGCGCAGCAAAAAGGAACTGCTGCTCTTCTCCGCGATGGCTGCATAAGGACTCTTTGAGACCTGTATCCATTCTCGTAGCAGCGCTTTCATCTCAATTTCAAAATCCGTGAGATAGCGCTGCGACAGAGGCTGTAGCATGTCCACGATAACTTCATAGGCAGCATGAATTTTCTCCTCGGCTATATATTGTGCTAACCTGAGCTGCTTTGCCCACAGTCGTTCGTCAAGCCAACCAGTCATACCGAAGTCGACATAGCCCAGCGTACCCCCTTCCAGCACAAGCAAATTTGCTGCATGCGGATCAGCGTGAAAGACGCGGTGGCGGAACACTTGTATCAGGGTCGAACGGAGTAGCAGCCGAGCGACCCGTTGGGGTTCAATGCCGTGCAGAGACCATTCTTTAAGTCGCTTGTAATCTTGTGCGTGGATGGCCGAGAGTAATTCGTGCATCCACAGACCCTCAAGCCTTTCCATAGTGATGACGAAGTTACCGGACAGGGAAAAGTAGACTTTGGGGGCGTAGTGATCTATTTCATCCTGCTCCATCAGTTCATGTAGCAGTTGCGCACTGCGTGCCTCACGACGGAAATCGAACTCCTCTTCGCTGAGCCGCATAAGTTCTTTCAGCAAGCCCGTTGTGTTGATATGCTTAAATGGACCAATGCGATCAATGAAGTAAGCAAGCAGGCTCGCGTTTAAGAAGTCGATACGGAAGCGTTGTCTGACTCCTGGACGCATGACTTTGACAACGACCTTCTCACCGCTCAAGAGTTGTGCCTGGTGTACCTGAGCTACCGAGGCACAGCCAACCGGGTCAGGGTCAAAATGCTGAAAATACACCTGCCACGGATGACCAAGATCTTCTTCAATAACTTTGAGGATGACTTCGGGCGACAGTTTGGGAAGGCGGTCTAGTAGCCGTGCTAGTTCTTGACAATATGCCGCAGGTAGGAAGTCATAGCGCATGGCAAGCATCTGCCCTAACTTGACAAACCCCGCACCGCAGGTCTGGAAATACCAGCGGAGCAGGTGTGGACCAGTAGACGGCCCACGTAGGCGACGAAAGGCGAAAGCAATCAGGAATGCAAACGAAATTGCGCTAATCCAGAGCGTGCGTCTGATGTAGAAGTACACGGATGAAATAGTTTTCACAAGAGAAAATGACCCTCGAACTCTGAGCGGAGCAGAGACGGATTCAGCAAAAGCGACAAGTAAGTACTACTGCTGTCATATCATCTGGCTTGGCGCGTAGCGAGGTATCGCGCTCCTGGCGTGAGCGTTGTAGTGCCCGTTCTACTAGCAGGCGTGCGGCTGATACGCGGGGACTACTACCAAGGGTGCAGCCTATCTCCTTATCAGTCAGATTATCATGTATGCCATCCGTGCAAAGCAGAATGCGATCGCCAGGGATAACAGCTATCTCCCCTGTGTGGATGGTAGGACATAATGGACCACCCAGTGCCTGGGTGATGCCGCCACGTAGCCGGAAGTAGCTAAACGCACTATCAGTAAGCTCATCGGCGTACATCGCTTGATCGATGCGCAGTGCCTCCTCATCATCCACAACCTGTTTTTCCACCAGCTTGGCCAGTAGCCCATCGTCATTAGTTAAACGCTTGAGTCCCTCTCGCCTGTTGAACAGATAGATGCGACTGTCCCCGACATGGGCATAGATCATTTTGTAACTACGTGTCGCCGCGTGACGGCAAAATACCGCAAGCACGACAGTAGTCGCGAGATCGTCGGTGCCTGCACGCCTTGCTCCTTCTGTACGCACACGCTCATCTGCTGTAAGAATAAGTTGCTTCAGAACAGTGTCTAGACTGAATGAGCTACTATACTCAAGGTATGAATAGGCTCTGCGCCCCCTCTGGAGCCGATTGAGCACTTGATGCCAGCACTGCAGAGTGGCATGTGCAGCTATCTGTGAAGCAATTTCCCCTGCCGCGCTCCCTCCTACTCCGTCGAAAACAGCGGCGAGACCACTTCGTTCATCAACCACGAAGCTATCCTCATTGCGCTTGGGGTGGCGCTCACAGGCTACACTCCGCTCAGTGAAGACAAACGGCGTTTCATGGCTACGTATAGGAGTAGAGAGAAACCTATCCGTTCTATATTGCGGCATCTTCGTCGCTTGCTGCCTTTCAAAAACTGGGTGAAATTCTCTATTGCAGAGCAAACTACTAATCTAAGTATAGCATACCAGTATTTGAAAATATAGCGTTTTCTAGGTTTTAGATTTTGGGCGTGTTTTATTGCAGGTTTTTGGGTCTGTGGATCTGCTCGCGGTCGCCATGTCTCTCCCCCTCAAATGCATCCACTAATCCGTAGGAAGTTCTCAAACTGAATGCGTACATGTTTGAGATACGTCGCATAGTAGCGTGACTGATCAGCTACGATGGCAGCATATGCATCGAAGCCAACTGTGCCAATGAGGTCCTGTCTGGATTCGGGCTGATGTAGCCAGATGGCAAGCACCTCCTGGCTCAGCTCAATGTGGTACTGCAAGGCGTACGCGTGCCTTCCATAACGAAACGCCTGATTGCGCATCCTCTCACCGGTCGCTAGCAGTACTGCTCCCGCTGGTAGGTCAAAGCTGTCTGCATGCCAATGAAACACTTTTTGATAGCCCACTAGGCCCTGAAAGAGGGGATCACTTCTTGCTTGCTGGGTAAGTTGCACGTCAAAAAAACCTACCTCACTGATGGTCTGACGCTTCACCTCTGCTCCTAGCACATAAGCCAGCAATTGCCCACCCAGGCAGATGCCAAGATAGGGAATATTCTGTTCGACTGCTTTATGAATGAGCGCTTTCTCCTCAACAAAGTATGGATACGATGTCTCATCGTAGACGTGCTGCGGTCCACCTAGGGCTATGATTGCGCCGTACAGCGTGGGATCAGGCAGAGGCTCGCTTTCCACATTGATAGTCTGGTAGGGGATAGTATGCTCCTGCAAGATGGTGCCCAGATAGCCTATTGGGTCATCCCAGACGTGCTGAAGGACTAAGACGTGCTTCATGATGTGCTATAACCTCTTGACCATTACAAACGATTTCGACGTTCCAACCCTGTCCCCCCTCCAGCACAATAGGCCATAGCAGGGCAAGGCAACTGCCTTGGTGCGTGCGCTCAAAGCCAGCCTCCGAACCCGCGACTGTCTCGATAGAGAAGCGCCACAGGGTGGCAGCCTTGCTGAGCGAGAAGGCCATATCTTGGCGCAGCCAGGTATTGCCGATGTGAAACGTGTACACATTTTGTACTTCGCCAGTGCTGTCAAAGTGGCTGTCCTCTAGTTCATACCCAGGCACACGGTAGTATGCTTGGTCGTTACTTCCACCTCCCAGCAGATGAAAGTTCCACTCGGTGGCGAAAAGTGTATGCAGGCGGGTGTGTCCCCTGTTCTCGATGAAGTAGCGCGCCACAAGCTGCTCTTCCCCAAGAGGCGCGAAGAGCTCCTTGCTCACTCGTACAGGCAATGGAGTCATGGCTCCAGGGCGTCGCACCTGTCCGCTACGTGCTAAGGTAATGGTAAGACCACTTGCTCCTTGCTCCACTTGAGCTTGGTAGGGTTGCTCAACAAAGTTTCCTTGCTCCTCGTAGCGTGCTTGCGCGAAATCGCGTAATGTCAGGCCAAAGGGCAAGAAATGATCGACAAGACTATGGCGGCGATAGCGGTCCTGAAACAGATACTGGTCGAGGTCGACCTCTTTGGTACGTATTGTGGTATGCGGTGAACCCGGCTCACCCTCCTGCTGTGCAGCAGCGGCAACAGTGCGCTGCACAGCACTGCGGCGGCGGCGTTCCCGCTCGTGCTCTCGTAGTGTTTGGTGGTAGCCTTCCTCACGACGAGTCATGACGCAGAGCATATTGTGGGCGCTACGACGCATGTCCCACTCGAAGAGCGTACCTCCGCGTTGTGGATCAATGTAGAGGTTTTGTTGATCGCTTTCCACAAGTAGCTCATCGTGGGTATCGCGGTCAAAATCAGTGTACTCGTAACGCTGCCAGGGTGCAGCACCCTGGCTTATAGCATCGGCGGCATTCTCCGCCTTGATGAGGTGATGATAGATAGCCGAACGGACGTGAGCCATATAGACACCACCGAAGAGACCATGCCAGTAGGTGTCGTTGGCCTGAGCCTTCCACAGGTCTAGCACTCCTGCCTGCTCAGTTGCGCCTGCTGCATAGACATGCTCGTGAATACGCAGCATCTTCTTATGCTGGTTGTTCACTTCTGGATAGCGCACCAGGAAGTTGCGCCAGAAACCGCCACGCATAAATTGGAGCAGCTCATCGTGCTTATCATGCTCTAACTGCTGCAACAGCTTACCGAAGGTGAAGGACTTCCGAGCCGGAAGCGCCCACTCGGTCATTTCGATGTACGAGGAGGTAGGGATGTAGATACGTCCCAAGGCCGGATAGGTACAGGCATATTCTCCCAGCGGCGTCGTGTGCAGCCATGTACTATTCTCCTCTAAGGCGGTGAAGAACTCCTCTACCCATCCACTATGCCCATCTGACCCCCAGCAGTAGGCATATGTCTCAGGCCAACTGCCAAATTTCTCTGCGTCATCGCCTATAGCCACAATCCTACTGCCATCGCGTGTAGCCAGGGAGCGCAGCATCTCAATGGTCTCATTGACAGGTCGCCAGGGAATGGTGTAGCGCAGCAACTTGCTCGTAGCGTACACCTTCAAAGCTGTGCTTTGATCCTCAGTAGCATAATAGCCATACAGGTCGTTATCCTCCAGACCCACGTTCTTAAAATGCACATCATCAAGAATCGTCCACTCGATCTCGGCCTCACGTAGCAAGTGCGGCAGACTCGGTTCCCATACACGCTCGGCAATCCACATTCCCGTCGGCCTCACCCCGAAATCGCGCTGGATACGTTCTGTCAAGCGGCGAATCTGTGCCAGTTTGTCGGCATCAGGTATTGAGGGCAAGATAGGTTCATAGTAGCCACCACCCACCATCTCCACCTGCTTGCGTTTGACAAGAGTTGCTACGCGCTCTAGAAATTCTGGATGTGCCTCTTGCAGCCAATCAAGTAGCGACCCTGTATAGTGCAGTGAGAGGCGTACGCCAGGATGGCGCTCCAGTGGCTCAAGGATGGGCAAATACGCCTGCTCGTAGACCTGCTGAAACACCCACGGGAAGTTGCCCACTGGCTGATGATTGTGCAGCAGTAGTCCAAGGTGAACGGTGTTGATGGGTCGTGTAGTCATATGTCTGTCACCTGTTCAAAGTCTAGGCGAGGTATTTCTCAACCTTTTCCAACAGTTTCTCCATGTCAAACGGCTTGGCGATGAAGCCATCTGCCCCTGCTTCTTGCGCATCTTTCCCCTATCTTTACTCGCTGAAAAGAGAAGAATAGGCACATGTTTGGTTTGCTCTGCACTTTTTAAAGCAATACAAATATCCCTTGCATTCCAACCAGAGAGCCAAATATCAACTCGACCAATCTTTGGCACACATGCGTTCTCCCATCTCTCCGCCCCCAGCCAGAAAGTCAGCGGGAGAAGAATGGAGGAACTGGGGGTCTTCTTGAGCCATGCCGTGATCTATCCCTTTATGGATGCAACAAAACTTGACTTTCTTTTACTATACCACATATTTGGGGGACTTCATGACTTTGGGGGCTAGTCGAGAGTAGTGAATACTTCTTGCTCCACTCACCAGCCGCAGACTTTCACAAGCCAGTGCCATGCTCTACCGCTAACGATGAAAACAAGCCCATCATGGTGCTTGCCAGACATGCACCTCATAGCCTGACGAAGCAATACGCTCTCCATCGGACGACCACGCCACTGCATCCCCATGCCAGAAGTGACCTTAACAAGTTTTGCTCGTTTTCCTTGCTCCTCTACAGCCAGAAATATGATAAAGAGCCCTAAGTCCTAAAATATCGGTTATCTGAGTGTAACCTCTAGAAGTCGATACCTGGACGGGGTTCCTCCGCCACTTTACCCATCTGACGACTGGCGATGCCCTGGTGGGTGAACAGAAGCTGGAACTGGTGGCCGCGCTCATGGGGATGGGCATGAATCTGGGTCTGGAAAAGATGGCAGAATCCTGC
>JAFAXQ010000026.1 GCA_019240835.1 Ktedonobacteraceae bacterium | reverse complement strand
CCACTCCTTGCTTTCTTTGGCCTTTTTTCCTCTCTGTCCTGCTGTTTTTGCCCTCTCTCGCGGGCTGGACATCCAGCTCTGAGCTCCTTTTGCTTCTCCGACCAACATTAGCTCTTCAACAACCTCGTTGCGCAACTCGTGGGCTTTGCCAATGGTTTCTGGTCCATATCATAGTTCATCAGAGCGGATGGATATATATACAAAAGGAGGACATGATGACTAGTCTTACTAATGAGCTTCTTGAGAGCCAATCCTTTCTCAAGATAGAACATATGTTCGCTGAGCGTTCTGACACCTCCAGCTACACGCTCCTCACCGGACAGATCGCGTGCCTAGCAAACTACTTCGAGCAGACGTGCGATCAGCGACCGGATAGGACCGCCGTGCTTTGTGGAGACTCCCAGTACACCTACTGGGAGCTTGATCAGCGGGCCAACCGCCTCGCACACCTGCTCCTAAAGCGCGGTATTGCTGAAGGCCAGCCCGTAGGCATCTTGCTGGAGCGCTCCCTGGACACCTACGTCGCGCTGCTGGGCGTGCTCAAAGCTGGTGCGGCTTTCGTCCCGCTCGATTCGTCATTTCCAGTTGATCGGGTGGCCTTCATTGCCCAGGATGCCGGGCTGCGTGACGTCGTCACGACCTCGGCCTTGCGTGAAAAAACGCAGGGACTTGCCTGCTCCGTGCTCATGCTCGAGGCGGCATGGACACAGCTTGCCGTACAGCCTGCGAGTCGCCCCCACGTCAACGTCGACCCGTCGT
The DNA here is from genome assembly GCA_019240835.1 of Ktedonobacteraceae bacterium. GTDB lineage: Bacteria > Chloroflexota > Ktedonobacteria > Ktedonobacterales > Ktedonobacteraceae > JAFATZ01. Next base: position 14,902 of record JAFAXQ010000026.1, on the reverse strand, counting down.
CGCTGTGCTATATCATCTACACCTCCGGTACGACCGGCAAGCCCAAAGGGGTTGCTGTCTCGCACGCCAATATCACCCATTTCCTGCGCGTCGTCACGCCGATCTACGCTGTCAGCAGCGATGACCGTGTCTACCAAGGCATCACCATCGCCTTTGACTTCTCCTTCGAGGAGATCTGGCCCACATGGATTGCTGGCGCGATGCTTATCGCAGGTCCCACCGATTCCCGACGACTCGGACAGGGACTGACTGCATTCCTCACCGACCACCAGATCACCGTGCTCTGCTGCGTGCCGACGTTGCTGAGCACCATCGAGAGCGATGTGCCCTCCTTGCGTTGCCTGCTGGTCGGTGGAGAGGCTTGTCCGGCCGACCTGGTGTGCCGCTGGTCCAAGCCGGGGCGTCGCATGCTCAACACGTATGGTCCCACCGAGACGACGGTCACGGCCACCTGCGGCGAGTTGCTGCCTGGTCGGCCGGTCACCTTGGGCACTCCCCTGCCAACCTATCGTGTCTACCTCCTAGACGAGCAACTGCACCCTGTTGAGCAAAGCAGTAGCGGAGAGATCTGCATCGGTGGGCCTGGGGTCGCCATCGGCTACCACAATCGCTCCGAACTCACTAGCGAGCGCTTTGTGCCCAACCCGTTCCCCCACGACCGGGCCGAGGTTCCACGCCTCTACCGCTCCGGCGATCTGGGGCGCTTGACCGCCTCAGGAGAGATCGAGTACTTGGGCCGCATCGACACCCAGATCAAGATTCGTGGCTATCGCATTGAGCTAGGTGAGATCGAAGACGTGCTTCGCCAGGATCAGGCAGTCAAGCAGGCCATCGTGCTACCGCGTGAAGGAGAAGGCGTTGTTGAGGACCTGATCGGCTATGTCACGCTGCACGAGTGCAAGGGATCGGATGCCCAAGTCGCCCTGCGCGAACGGCTCCATGCCAGCCTGCGACACCAACTTCCCCCGTACATGGTCCCCTCGCTTATTGAGGTGCTCGACGCCTTTCCTTTGCTGGCAGCCGACAAGGTGGATCGTGCGGCCTTCCCCCCACCGACATCGCCGCCGCTCGGCCTGCGGTCAGGTCCGCATGTGCCAGCTCAGACGCCCCTGGAGGGCCAATTAGCCGCCGTGTGGGGACAAGTCCTGGGTTGCGCAGAGGTATCCGTTGAGGATGACTTCTTCTGCGACTTGGGAGGCCATTCTCTTGCCGCAGCCCGCCTCGTCTCCCAGTTACGCCGACAACCTGAGCTACAAGGACTGTCGATTGGCGACCTGTACGCCCAGCCCACGATCCGTACCCTGGCCCGATTCATTGAGGCTAACCTGGCTGCCCCTGCCCAGCAGCAGCCTGTCGCCTCCCAAAGACCAGCCCCCCGGCAGCATTCGACCGCACGCGTCCTGGGCTGCGGCCTCGTGCAGTTCGTAGTGCTCTATAGCTGGATGTTCCTGCTGACGGCTCCCCTGCTCGGGCTGCTCTACGCGGTGTCGCTTCTGCTAGGTCTTCCCACATCAGGGCTCCTGACGGGCACTAGCATCCTTACGAATCACGCGGATTTCGAGCTGCTCGCCAGCGCGGTCGTCTGGTTCGGAGTCACTATTGTTCTGTTACCCGCAGTGGGCGGTCGTGTGATCATGCTCGGCGTACGTCCGGGGTGGTACCCGCTCTGGGGCGTTACCTATCTGCGCTGGTGGTTCTATAACAAAGTCCTTGCCCTTTCTCCGGTGTCCCTGTTGGCCGGCTCGCCGCTACTGCCACCCTACCTGCGCCTGTGGGGAGCTAGGCTCGGCCGTGACTGCCACCTTGCCACTGGTTCCATGATCGGCACGCCGCTGTTCGTCAACATCGGTGATGGCGTGAGTATCGGCTATGGAGCTCGAGTGCTCCCCCACGTCGTGGAAGACGGCTGGCTGCGCTTGGCACCTATTCGGCTCGCTGCTGGCAGTTTCGTAGGGACGAGCAGCGTTGTCCTAGCTGGGGCTGAGATCGGCAGCAACGCCTCGGTGGGAGAGCAGTCTCTGGTGCCTGCCGACCACGCCATCGCAGCGAACGAACACTGGGTTGGCTCGCCGCTCACGCGCCTGCCGACGGCCCCTTCTTTACTGGAGACCATGGCCGCCAAAGCCGATGACCACCACTGGCCCGTCACCGTGCTGATCGGCTTCCTGTTTGGGGCGCTGCTGCTCTGGTGCCTGCCCCTGCTGATGATGGCTCCCAGTGCCCTGCTGGTAGACTATGTCACTAGTCAGGCCGGTCTAGGTTGGGGAACGGCTAGTGTGGCCTTGGCCGCCCCACTGTTCGTGGTGGTCAGTTGCACCCTCATCATCGTCGGCAAGCGGTGTGTGATGCCGGTCGCGCACGCGGGCATCTACTCCGAGCGCAGTGGCTTTGGGTTGCGCAAGTGGCTCAGTGACCACCTGATCGCTATAAGTACGAGCATGCTCACCACGTTGTATGATACCCTCTACCTCAAGCCTTTCCTCCGCCTGCTTGGGGCGCGCCTGGGCCGCTGGTCCGAGATATCAATCGTCAGCTTCATCGATCCCGACATGTTGACGCTGGGCGATGAGAGCTTCCTAGCCGGGGCAACTGTGATCGCGCCGCCAGTGTTCCACCGTGGCTACGTCGCTCTGGGCCAAGTAGAGGTAGGACGGCGCAGCTTCGTTGGCAACGGGGCGATTGTACCCGGGTCCACTCACATGGGAGACAACAGCTTGCTCGGAGTGCATTCTGTGCCCCCTGCCCGCTCAATGGATCCCGAAACCACGTGGCTGGGCTCACCGGCAATCTTCCTGCCGCGTCGGCAAGCCAGTGAGCGGTTCCCCGAGGAACTGACCTTCCGTCCGCGTCCCAGCCTAGTGGCCTGGCGGCTGGCCATTGAGTACTTCACCGTGACCCTTCCTTCGACGATCATGGGGCTGAGCATTCTGGCCGACCTGTTTGTCACGATCAGGCTAGTTGCCGTGCTCTCTCCCTTGGTGATGCTGGCCCTCATGCCAGCGCTGGTCCTAGGACTGGGCATGGTTTGCGTGCTGGTGGTCGTGCTGCTCAAGTGGCTGATCGTGGGTCGCTACCATCCGCGAGTGGAGCCGATGTGGAGCGTGTGGGTGCGGCGCACAGAGCTGATAACCGGTCTGTATTCGTCGGTGGCCAGCCCCATGCTGGTAAGCACACTCGGGGGAACGCCGTGGATTGCTCCGTTCCTGCGCCTCTTGGGCGCTCGTATCGGTCGACGTACCTGGCTCAATACCATTGCGACCAGCGAGTTCGACCTGTTGGAGATAGGCGACGATGCATCAGTGGCGGATGAAGCGGGCTTGCAGACGCACCTCTATGAGGATCGGGTGATGAAGATGTCCAGGGTCAAGGTGGGGGAAGCCAGTTCGATTGGGGCACTGGCCGTCGTCTTGTACGACGCCGAGGTGGGTGCTGGCACGCGCCTAGATGCACAAACGCTGGTGATGAAAGGGGAGAGCATACCAGCAGGCAGCCGCTGGCGGGGAATTCCTGCCCGCCCCTGCTGAGCACGTACCATTTCCACAGATGAGACGTCATGGGTTATAATGCGTTTGCAGGCTATGACGTCTCCTAGAGAGAGGTAGATCCATCATACCTGCTCAGAGATGCATACTGTGACCAGATACTGGAAAAAAGAGCAAGATGAAGAAAAGCAAGGAACCCACCGAAAATGAACATCGTTCTGTCAGCTCATTTTGATCTGGCCCGTCCGGTCATGTCCATAAAGATGGATAATCGAAAACTGCTAGGATTAATAGATAATTTCGCTGGAGTGTTTGTAGCCTATCAGGTGTCTCGCGCAATCGGCACCACGGTGTATTTCACCAACTATGAAGAGTTGGAATTTGATGGAGCGATTGAGGTAGCGCAATCATTAGATAAATCTCAGACATTTGTCATCGTGATTGATACCATCCTTGAAACAGACCTAAAAGGCAAAGCGGTAGCAATAACGAACGCTTATGGTTTTGATATACACCCTTTAAAAAAAATGTTTAAAGAGAAAGTGGATTTTATTGACGGATACTTTGAAAGCGAAGAAGACGAAACCTATATTTACGGCAAGAAATATGGGTTTAAAACCTTCTATTTAGGGATACCTATTCCCGAAGACTATCATTCAACCACCAATAGTATTTTACTCTCAAATATAGACAGAGCAACAAAGATTGCAATAGAAATTATTACCTACCTTGAAGCCCTCTCTACCTCACTCTAAAATTTTAGCCTCAATAGCCTACGAGTTGCGCAACGAGAGCATAAAAGATCAGAAAAAAGCTGATCTAAAATGCGAAAACTTAAGCGGCGAGACACGCGATTAATTTTCAACACGTATAATCATGTTCCTACGTTCTAGGTGCATACGAAACGTCAAGAGCCAGGGTAAGACAGCGCACACCTCCGCCAGCCTTGAGGAACTCTGTCACCGGGGAGACGCAAATGTCGTATCCCCACTTTTCTAGAATGCGGCCTACACGCGGTGGGCAATGTGGCATCACAATCGTCTTGCCGATGACTATTGAGTTCGCGCAGAAAGTGAGAGCCTCGTCTAACTCAAGAACCAGCGGCTCGGGTATGAGCTCCTCAAGCCCCTGACAGCTCTGCTTGTCCCATACAACAGGGGCGATAATAGCATGACGATCATCCAGAGGACAGAAGCTGATGTCTAGATGATAGAGGCGTGGGTCTATCGGCCTGATAGAATGTACCTTGACGCCCAGTAGTTTGCTGAGTAGGGCATGAGAGGCGAGGTCTGTGCGAAATCCATAGCCAGCGATCAGTTGATTGCGCACGATAAATGCGTCGCCACAGCCCTCAAAGTGCAGCATGGGATCACTAGAAAAATTAGTGATCTCGAAGTCGTGCGAGCGGAACCACTCGTTATTGTGTAGGACCTCCGGCTGCCGCTCTGGATAGTGGAAGTTGCTGGGAACGAAACGCCGCCCGTCAACCAGTCCTGCATTGGCCGTAAAAACAAGATCGGGCAGTCCCTCCACCGCCTCCAAGGTCTTTACACTGGCCCCCGCTGCCCTGATATTCGCTACTAGATTGCGCCACTGCTGCTGTGCCAGGTCTCTATCGGGTGCGTTCTCAGTATGCATCCACGGGTTGATCTCATAGAAAACGCCGAAGTAGTCCGGGGGGCACATCAGGTAGGTATACCCCCATGAAAGTGCATCCGTTTCAGTAATGATATCGTTCTGTTTAGCTCTGCCCAAATTGTCCATCAAAAAACCTTCCTAGGAGAGAAGATGCTTAGCGACAATAAGCCTCTCTATATTAGAGAACGTAATAGTAGCTATTATATTTTTGTGGCAGGGTAAGTATATAGGAAGAGACGCATATTTCTGCTGATGGGTAACGTATTAGGATATTTTGACATCTCCCTAGCCCGTATTCCTCACCCCCGCCGCAATCCCATTAATCGTCAGCAGCACCGCGTAGGTGAGTCGTGCGCGTTCACGGTCTTGCCCGCTTGCCTGCACCTCTTCCTCTTTACTGAGCGTCAGGGGACCACCAAGAGCACGCAAGCGGCGAAGCAGGCTAACCTGGAAGTAGCTCAGTGGGTCAACGTAGGGGTTGCGTCTACGAATGGACTGTTGCAGCACAAGGTTATTATCGAGCAACGCTTGGCCCCCGATGATACGTATGACCAGGCGTTGAGTACGCTCATATTCAGCTTGTATCTCTTGCGTCATACGTTGACACAGGGTCTCGTCATCAACCAGCGTCGCATAGTGATGCGCAATGTGCATATCGGCCTTGGACAGGGTCATCTGCAGGTTATCGAGGAAGGCACGCAGGAAGGGCCAGTGCCGGTACATATCTTGCAACAGTTTGAGCCTTTGCGTGTCTTGTCCGATATACTCTTCAAGAGCGCCTCCAACACCGTACCAGCTTGGCAGCACGTAGCGGCTCTGCATCCAAGCGAACACCCAGGGAATAGCACGCAGTTCTTCTATACAGCGTCTCGCAGTCCTACGTGCCGGACGCGAGCCAATGTTGACCCAGCCCAGTTCTGAGATGGGCGTTGCCTGCTCAAAGAAGCGCAAAAACTCTGCATCGTCGTAGATCAAGTTGCGATAACGGCGATATGCGCTTGCCGAAAGCTGTTCCATGCTGTCAATCCACGCGCTACGCGGTGTAGGATTCAGCTGCTCATCGCAGATACTCGAACGCATCACACCGGCCACAATCAGTTCCATATTGCGAATAGCGATCTCGTGTAGGCCATACTTGAAGGAGAGCATCTCTCCTTGCTCGGTAATACGCAGTTTGCCGTTGACCGTGCCGGGCGGCTGAGCGAGAATAGCCTCGTAGATGGGACCACCACCACGCCCAATTGCACCACCACGACCGTGAAAGATGGTGATACCAATACCATGACGGCTCCCGAGTGCAGCCAGTTCGCTCTGTGCTTTGTAAAGTTCCCAGCTCGAAGTAAGAATGCCGCCGTCTTTGCTACTATCTGAATAACCGAGCATTACTTGTTGCTGCTGCTGGCACCGTTGTAGATACGCTTGATAGTCTGGGTGGTTGAAAGCTTGCTCAAGGATACGTGCGCACGAGCGTAAATCGTCGATAGTTTCAAACAACGGAACGATGGGAAGGTCGTCGATACCCACCTCTTTACAGAAGAATTGTACCTCTAATAGATCACTCAGTGCGTGCGACATACTGATAATGTAGCATACCACCGCCCGTTTACCCAAGTCTTCTCGCGCCTGACGGATGTTCTTGAAGGTGTCCAGGACATGACAGGTATCCGTGCTCAAATGCAGGTCCGGACGCGAGAGAATACGCGGGTCGCGTAGTAGCATTTCCAGCACCTTTAAACGCTCCGTCTCTTCGAGTTGCACATAATCTTGCTGCGTTACTTTCGTGATGCGTAACAGTTCAGCCAGCGCTGCCGCATGCCGCTCACTATGCTGCCGCACATCCAGAGCTGCAAAATGGAAGCCGAACACCTCCACCTGGCAAATTAGTCTGGCTAGTTCGCCTTGGGCAAGCTCCTGTTCACCGTCTGCCAGCAGACTCTCACGTACGAGTTCCAGATCATCAAGTAACTCTTGCGCACAGTTGTAAGCTACTCCTCTCTCGTTCATCCCTGGGGTGTGAGAAATCATGCTCTCACCTTCGGCGGATACGAGCGGCTCTAGACGCTTCCACATGAAGGAAAGCTTACGACGATATGGTTCTAAAGTTGCCCGCTTACCTCGCTCTTGGTTATAGGCGGGAAGGCGAGCTGCATCCTCGTCGAGTGAATCGCGCAGGGCTGACGTAATGTGTAAGTGGGTAATGGATTGTGAGTATTCCTGGGCTAGCGCATCAAGGGCTATTCGGTAGTGTCTAATAAGATGGTGGCGTTGTAGGTGTAATGCTCTGAGCAATGTATCCGGCTTCACAAAGGGATTGCCATCTTGGTCACCGCCAATCCATGAGCCAAGGCGTAAGAATGGTGGAAGTTTTAGATCAGGGTATTCTTTGTGAAGCAAGTCTGCAAACTCGGAGTAGAGATCAGGGATGGCATTGTAGAGAATTCCATCAAGATAATAGATGCCCATCTTAATCTCATCTTCCGCTTGTAGACGGACCTGGCGTACAGCATCGGTACGCCACAGCAAATCAATGATGCTCTCTAACTCCCGCTGCCAGTGCTTCCACTGACGCTCCGTCATATCGTGGTTGGCCTCACGCGCTTTCAACAATTCTGCGATACGTCGCAACTTGGTAATCAGACTGCGGCGCGTAGCCTCGGTAGGATGAGCTGTGAAGACAATGTCTATCGCGAGCTGGTTCAACAGGTGCTGTAGTGTTTCAGCGTTGAACGCTTTCTGTGTAAAGGTTGCAACTAGTTCAGCTAATGAACCCTTGGGCGACTGGTGCAACTGCTCTAACTCGTGAATATGTCGACGGCGAATGCGATGATACTGCTCAGCCGTATTCACGAGGTGAAAATAGATGGTAAAGGCACGAATAACGCCAACGGCGGTATCGAGATCGCATTGCTCTACTGTCTGTGTAATTTTCTGGTCAAGGGCGGCAATTTCTTGGTGAAGTTGTGTGGCTTCAGCAGGGGATGCATGTGCAAGGGCTATAGCACACTCACGTAGCCGCTTGCAGTCTAGTCGCAGTTGCTCTACCACCTCAAAGACGGGGTCGCTTCCATACCGTTTTATCGCTTGCCCTAGTGCATTGCCGAGAGTGCGAATGTCCTGGCGTAGCGGGGCTTCTTTGCTGTGAAGGCTGTCTCGTTCTGTCATGAAAAGAGGTCCTTGTAGGTCTTTCAAAGAAGAGGCTTACTAAAGGTTATATACTCACACTTTGTTCTCTCTATTCTATCATACTTTCAACTAGTTCTCTCCATGCTAGTGATTGCCAACTTGACTAGTGGGAAACTGCATACTTGGCACCACCTTGCTGAAGAGATGCTGAAAACACAATGCACTGTGCCTGCTTCTGTAAGCAAGACACTTCCAGAGTTTCCGTTGCAGAACATAACTTTTGTATGCTATGCACAAGAAAAAGTTGTCAATCTTCATATACTTTGTCTATACAATTGTTCTAGCAGAGTTTCTATAATCCATTTATAATTTTATCTATAGAGGAAGAGCTTGTACAAAACGTACAACAGCGACGTTTTTCTTCAAGGCTCTAGTGCAAAAGGAAGGAAGTCCCTTATGGCAGCCGTACAGGATGTGGGTATACCTCTGTTTGGAAGGCAAAAATTTGTCCTGGGTGTCCTTGGCGTCCTAGCGGTAGGAATCCTGGCAGGCTTTGCTGCAACACTACTTGCAGGTGGATCCTCAGGAGCCTATAAAGCAGACGCTATCAATACGGGTGATACTGCCTGGGTGTTGACAGCAGCCGGACTAGTCATGATAATGACGCCAGCCGTAGGATTTTTTTATGGAGGCATGGTACGAAGCAAGAATGTTGTTAGTGTCATTAAACAATCTGTGCTTGTGCTTGCCTTGATAGGTGTGCAATGGGTTCTGTTTGGGTATAGCTTGGCTTTTGGTCAGGACATAGGTGGTGGTCTTCTCGGTGGGCTTGGTTTCTTTGGCCTGTATGGCGTTGGCTACGCGCCAAATCCTGACTATGCGCCAACTATCCCGCATCTGGCGTATATGATTTTCCAGGGCATGTTCGCTATCATCACACCGGCACTGATCATTGGAGCATTCGCAGAGCGCATCCGCTTCCGTACACTGATTCTCTTTATCCTCTTATGGTCCACCTTGGTCTACGATCCCATTGCGCATTGGGTATGGAGCCCCAATGGGTGGATCCACAAGCTTGGCGCTCTTGATTTTGCGGGAGGGACCGTCGTTCATGCTAGTTCAGGATTTGCAGCGCTTGCAGCAGCTATAGTCGTTGGAAAGAGAATAGGGTTCCAGAGGGGAGAAGCAACAGCAGCTAATAATGTCCCTCTTACCATATTGGGCGCAGTCCTTCTCTGGTTTGGCTGGTTCGGTTTTAACGCAGGAAGCGCCCTAGCCGCTTCGCCTCTGGCTGTGAGCGCATTTGTCGCAACTAATACCGCAGCAGCGGCAGCAGCACTTACGTGGATGGTACTCAGTTGGACGCAGAACGGACGACCAAGCGCCTTGGCGACAGCAACAGGAGCAGTGTGCGGCCTCGTTGCTATCACTCCTGCAAGTGGATACGTTGGTCCTATATCCAGCATTGCCATCGGTGTGATTGGTGGCCTTGTGACCTACCTGATGCTGCTTTTACGCTCCAATCTGACACACATCGACGACACGCTTGATGTGTGGGCCGCACATGGCATGGGAGGCTTGACAGGTGCGCTGCTTACTGGCGTGTTTGCTGAGAAAGTGATTAATAGTGCAGGGGCTAACGGGTTGCTCTTCGGCAATCCGAGGCAACTGTTAGCGCAAGTCATCGCCGTTGTAGTAACCGCAGCATTTTCGTTTGCAGTCACATTTCTCTTGCTCAAGCTTCTCTCCATCATGGGACTACGGGTCAGCAGCAGAGAAGAGGCGCTAGGACTTGATCTAGCAGTGCATGGAGAGGAGGGATACCGCATCTTACCTAGGGAAGAAATGCCAGAACCTGATGTGTCGATGCATGCGGAAGAATCTCCGGTGTAGAGGAAGCGATATATAAGTCCAAGTTAGATACCCATCAAGGAAAGCCCTTCACACAATAGGAAACGTGGAGGGCTTTCTTGAGTTTCTGTTGCAACATATAGCTTTGTATGATACGCACAATAAAAAGTCATCCATCTTCTTATACTTTGCCTATATCATTGCCCTGGCAGAGCTTCTATACTTTATAAATGAAGAGTTAGCACAAAGCGCGCAAGCGTGATGTTTTCCCCAAAAGCCAAGAGAGCTATGATGTGGTAATGGTGCCATAGTCTATTGAGATTGTTATAACGCACAAGAAGGGACTACTACATGGCAGCTCAAGACGCTAGTGAAGTCAAAATGGTGCCCACTTTGGGTCTTACCGGAGTCACTATCAACGCCATGGCGCTGATTGCACCTGGAGCCTTCCTCTGGACTACCTACCAATTGCAGGCTGCTCCAGCATCTGCAGTGAATATGTGGGCCGCTGTATTCCTCGCTACTGCTATTGCTCTGCTAACAGCAGTAGCTTATGCTCAACTCGCCAATCGCTATCCAGAAGCGGGAGCAGGTAGTTCTTACTACTTCGCCGAAGCCTCCATTCTGCACCGAGAAGAACATCGTCACTTCAAGTTTGCCCGTTTAAGTAAGTTTATCGTAGGTTGGGCCTCGCACCTGTACTATTGGATTTATCCTGGTGTGATGGTGGCATTTATGGGTCTGATTATCTCCTACATTATCCAGACCTTTGTCCCGAGTTTTGGTGCTCCGTGGCAAGAGGTCATTGTCTGTATTCTGTTCGCCGGTGTTGTAGGTTTTATTGCTTACATCGGTGTGACCGGTTCTACCGTTGCTAACATCGTCATTAATGTTATCCAGATTCTCGCGCTGGTAACTTTCTCGGTTCTAGCTATCACCTACCGTGCCTTGCATCCCAATGTGCACTACCTCCATCCCAATGCGCTAAGTGTGATTTTGCCGCATGACCTAAGCGGGCTGATCTTCCAGTCAACCATCGCGATCCTGCTTATTGTCGGTTTTGAGTCAGCTACCGCTCTAGCAGCGGAGGCAAAGAATCCACAGCGCGACATCCCGCGTGGTGTACTGCTCTCACTGGTGATTCAGGCGGTTGTCTTCTACTTCCTGGAATACTTTGCGGCAAACTTCTTCATCAATACTGGTTATACATCTGGATCAGGAAAGAATCTACTGAGTGGCTTTGCTGCTGCCAATGCATCCAGTGCTCCGATTGGCGATATGGCCAAGATCATTGGTGATACGCTGCTTGGAGGCAATGGCACTCTGTTTGCCACTGTCCTTGCTCTAACTGTCGTTATTGCCTTGATCGGTACCGCACTCTCCTGTCTGAATACAGGGGTGCGCGTTACATATGCGATGGGCAAAGATACCGAGTTGCCTGTGGTCTTCGGCTTCCTGCACGGCAAATATCGCACGCCGCACATCGGTGTGATTGTGTTGACGGTGCTCTCTGCCATTATCGGTTCGTACGGAGTGATCAACGTTGATCACCTGACACAGGTGACACTGATCTCTAACATCGGGACTTTCCTGCTCTACGGCATGACCTGCCTCATTTGCATTATTGCATTCGCAGGAATTGCAGCGCGCAATGTGTTCACGACGGTACTTGTTCCCGCTCTAGGGGCCATACTTAATGTAGCAATGCTTCTAGGGGTGCTGTACTTTGCTATTGCTGGTGGTGGTTCAGGGCAAGTTGATACTCTTGTCGCTCTTGTCTTCTGCCTTGCTTGGCTGATTATCGGTTTCGGTTACCTGTACATCCGCAAGCTAAGGACGGGTGAGCCTATCTTGCATCCGGAGGATCACAAAGAAAAAATAGGATTGATGGGCGAGATGATTCCCAATTAAAGTAATTTTGTGACTTTTGTCTCTGGTGCCTATGCCTCTAGTGTGGTATACTAGAGGCATAGATGAGTGTCGCTTGAAATTGGAAGAGCGCCCAGATTATATGACGACAACGTATACACCAGGCACAAAGGTCGATCATTACGAGATTATCCGCATGCTTGGGCATGGAGGCATGAACCGCGTTTACCTCGCCTGCGACGTTGACAACCAGCAGCAAGTGGTACTGAAAATCCCTAACGACGATTTAATCGGTAATATTGCTGTGTTTGAACGTTATCAACGTGAGTCCGAGATCGGTAGTCGCCTCAACCATCCTCATGTGCAGCATCTTCTCAACGTAGATGAAAAGCGCAGTGATCAGTATCTCGTTATGGAGTATATTGAGGGGCGTACGTTGCGCGAAGTGCTGGAAGAACGTGCCCCCGCATTGCTGCCCCTCGATGAGGTGCTACGCATCACCAAGCAAATTTGTGATGCCTTGGCCTATTGCCATGAACATGGGGTTTTTCATCGCGATATCAAGCCCGAGAATATCATGCTTTTACAAAATGGTGACGTTAAGATCATCGATTTTGGTGTTGCCCTGTTAGAGGGGGCACGACGGGTTACTTGGCGTGGTCTCTCTGGCACTGTTGGCACTCCTGACTATATGTCTCCTGAGCAACTGCGCGGTGAACGTGGTGCGGCTGGCTCTGATATCTATGCCGTTGGCGTTATGCTCTATGAGATGCTGTGTGGGCATACCCCATTTGAGGGCGAGAATGTTTTCGCTGTAATGAACCTGCACGTCTCGCAAGATCCCCCTTCAATTCTCCAGTGCAATCCAAATATCTCGTCTGAACTGGCTACCGTGGTCATGCGTGCTATTCGCCGTGATAGAGAGAAGCGCTATAAATCTATGCGTGACATGCTCCACGATCTGCAGAACTTAGAGCACGTGAAACCTATGCACTATCAGCCCGATGCGCCCCAGTCAAGTCTCAGACGCCGCCAAGCAGTGCTGTCAACGCTGATTATTATAGCAATCGTTATTGGTGCCTTTGTCATCGGGCTGCTTGCACAATCATTGCATCACGTCGTTCGTTAGCTGGTCTGGAAGGCAGATGTAGCTAAGATATCCATAGGGCTACGTCTCTTGTGTATATTCAGCGCTTGCTTTGTTTTGTGCAGAAGTGCTATACTATATGTTAACCACGGGTGAAGTAGCCCGTTCCAAAATGAGCTATGTCGCTCTCCTGATGCAATGCTGTCTTATGTCGCGCAGCCTTTCCAAACCTAGGAACGTTAGGCTCCTCGCGTTGCACATCTCCTGTTATCAAATGTTTTTAGGGACTACACAGCGCTGTGTCCCAAAGCACATAACAACGTCTTCGACGAACGTTGTTAGATCGTCGATTCGCTGGCTCCGTTGCAGGTGCCTCTACTACTCTGCGTTTCGTTTTTCCGAGGAGAGCAACTCATGCATACAACGCATATACACGATACCTCTGCTTATCCACTCTATGAGAGCCACTGGGAACATGACGCCTGTGGTATGGGCTTTTTGGCTCGTGTTTCTGGCGAGGCGAGCCACTTCATTGTACAAACAGCCCTTGATGCGCTTGCTCGTCTCACTCATCGCGGCGCGCAGGGTGCTGATGCAGAAACCTACGATGGTGCCGGTATTCTCACACAAATTCCAAAGGCCTTGCTCCAGCAGGAGCTACAGCAACAAATTGCACAATCCGAGCTTGCGGTTGGCATGATCTTTCTTCCCTCTCAGCAACGAGCGCCTGCCAATTATGTAGCGAGTCGCCGCGTTATAGAACAGGTGCTTGCCGAGCTTGGTCTGGTGTTTCTGGGTTGGCGCGTTCCCCCTATCAACTACACTGTGCTTGGAGTGCAGGCTCGCGAGACGGCACCTAGTATTATGCAAGTATTGCTTTCTCGTCCGCCTCAAGTTGCCTCGCATCAGTACGAGAGAACCCTCTATCTTGCTCGACGCATCATCGAGCAGCGTTTACAAGAGGCGGATATACAGGACTGCTATATTGCCTCTCTCTCGCACACGACGATTGTCTATAAGGGTCTGCTCGCCCCTAACGAACTAGCGCGCTTCTATCTCGATCTTGCCAATCCGCTCTACACGAGCGCTATTGCCGTCTTCCACCAGCGCTACAGTACAAACACTCTTCCAGCCTGGCCCCTCGCCCAGCCAATGCGCATGCTGGCTCACAATGGTGAAATCAATACGCTTCGTGGTAATCAAAACTGGATGCAAGCGCGTGAGAGTTCATTCTCCTCACCGTTATGGGGGGACAATGTGAAGCATCTCGTGCCGGTTCTCGATCCACATGCTAGCGACTCTGCGTGTCTGGATAATGCGTTGGAACTACTGACCCATTCTGGTCGCCATGCACTGCATAGCATGCAGATGCTTGTCCCACCAGCCTGGGAAAATGACCCCGAAATGGATGAGATGCAGCGTGCTTGGTGTGAGTACCATGCTGGTTTCATGGAGCCTTGGGATGGACCTGCTGCTCTCGTCTTTAGCGATGGCCGTGTTGTGGGTGCTGCCCTTGACCGCAACGGCTTGCGCCCAGCACGCTATACTCTCACTACAGACGGCTTGCTCATCGTTGCCTCCGAGACGGGTGTTGTTCCTCTCCCTGCTCAGCAGATAGCTGAAAAGGGGCGACTGGGACCCGGCCAGATGATCGCTGCTGATGTAGAGCGAGGTGTTGTGCTGTATGACAATGATATTAAGACTGTGCTGGGGCAGCGCCAATCCTATCAACAGTGGATTGAGCAGCATCTTGTCCGTTTGGCGCATCTGCCTAGTGTAACTGCGGAGTCAACCGAGGCACTAGAGGCTACGACGCTCTTCTCCTGGCAGCAGCTCTTTGGCTATACCCACG
>JAFAXQ010000305.1 GCA_019240835.1 Ktedonobacteraceae bacterium | reverse complement strand
ATACACCTATTGGTATGAATCATCCTTGGGCTACAACCGAAAACCCCAACTGTTCAGAGTGTTCTAAGACGCTCACAAGCGATGTACGCTTTCGATGCGTCTGTTTTATTTACCTATTTTATCACACTGAACAGAGGAGTTGAAGCTTATTTGTTGAGGTGTCTCTCGAATAAGCGAAAAACAAGACTGAGAGAGGAAGTATGAAACAACCACGTCGTCGTCACGGAGACTCAAGTAAAGCACAATCACTCTTTCTTACCCTGGACGATGTACTGCTACTTAAGAAGGCGTTGCTACCTCTTGAGCAGTTAATTATTACTAGCCCGAAATCCTTACCTAATATTCAACTGGCGCACGAGACGCTGAAACAGGTACAAGGCAAAGTCTCCTCTATGATGGAGCAAGGTGCAAATGACAATACCATTCCGTTTAATGCAAATGAAGTGGTCATTTTGCATACAGCAGTACGCTTGTTTCCCGTGAATGTAGAGTGGCAAACCAACCCACCAGAGACCTATGAAGCGTTGAAGCTTAGTCTTTTCTTGCAAAGCAAGTTAGCTCCTATTATGACGAGGATAAGAAGATAGAACGAGATATTCTCTCATGAAGTAGGTGTTTGCGGCTCGTGGGAACAGACGCTTGGAATAGCAAGTAGGATAAACATACATTGTGACTGATGCGAAGATGCTTGACTACCACAGTGCAACTTGCTATCATGATAACCGCACAGGGAATACACTGCATTCCCTGCAACGTTGCGCCCATAGCTCAGTGGATAGAGCAAGTGTCTTCTAAACACTAGGTCGCAGGTTCGAGTCCTGTTGGGCGCGCCCCTTAGTCATCGTATTAGGATGCCCCCTACTTCGTCATGTTTTTGCGCACACGCGTGGATTCCCTCTGCAAGCCACGTCAGCCACCATGCATCACGTGCCCCTCGGTGCAAAAACACTCTAGGGCGCATTACCTGACCGTGGGATACCCATCTCCAGTGGTGACACATTCCTCCATGCTAGAACGTGTCACTAATGGAGATGAAAGCATCTCGTACGAAGTAAGTAAGATACAAGGGGGTAATAAACAACATGTCAATGTATAACCCTTGGCGCGAAGCTCTCAGTTTGCGACGCGCTATGGATCAACTGAGCGCTCGATTACTTTTGCTCGTCCGATTGACGCCGATAACATTCAGACGAACTACGAGCACGGTATGCTGAAGATTACCATTCCTGTTAGCCCGGCTAGCCGCCCACGGCGTATAGGCATCACTAGCGGTCAGAGTCAACCCAAGCAGGTGAATGTCGAAGCTGGACAAGCACAGAGTTAATGCATTCAGTTCCTCCAGGGAGGCCAAAGTGTTGCCTGCCGACACTAGGCTCAACAAAGACCTTTCCCTATTTCCCTTTTTACTCGCAAACCCCCCTCTTTGTTGAGCTTGTTGCAAAGACTCTTATATATATTATATAAAGAGACAGTCGGTTAAATAAGGAAAGGTTGTATGTCGGAACATCATACAGCGGTTGTAGTGAATGCACCTGTACATCAGGTATATTCGCTTTTTACGCACTTTAATGACTTTCCGAAGTTTATGAGCTTTGTGAAAGAAGTAACTTATTATGATGAGCAGCGTAGCCACTGGGTGGCACAGATAATGGGCACTCATGAGTGGGATGCGGTGAACGAAGGGTGGATTCCCGACAGGCAGATCGCTTGGCGTTCCACAAGTGGATTGGAGAATAGAGGGAGAGTCGAATTCTCTCCCGCCGGAGAGAATCGTACAGTGGTCGATGTGTATCTGAGCTACACGCCACCCGCGGGTGTCCTGGGCGAGTTAGTCGATAGAGCAGGTGTCGATAGCCGTTTCGACGAGACGCTGCAGAGGGACCTGGAGCACTTTGCACAGATGGTAGAACAGGCCCCACCCAGCGCGCTGGACCCAATGGAGTCGCATTACCTGTTTCATAGTGAGAGTGTGATAGCCAAAGGTACGATCACGCGGCAGCAAAAGGAGTCGATGGCGCACGACCCGATGATGGCTGCACAGGCACTTGAGCAGCGTGATGCGACCATTCGGCAGCAAGCCGCGCAGCAGAAGCAGGCGGCAGAGCAACAACAAGCTGAGCGAAAGCAGCAGATTGCACGTCAGCAGCAGGCTGAGGCGGAGCAAGAGCAGGCTCTGCTGCAACAGGCTGAACAGGACCGCCAACAGGCACAGCAGCAAGCCGATGCTGAGGCAGAGCATCCTGCTGTGGAAGATACGCCTCATCCCGTCTACGACACACTTGGAGGACGGAATGCTTCGATGCCCGGCACTACGCTAGGTGACCGTGATGCACGTAACGAGCGCTTCCCCGAGTATAGCAAAGACCCTATGCTGGCCCGTGCTCCCGTGCCTGGTCCAGGCAACACTCCAGATGTGTCTGGGACTGAGATCGAATCGCCCTGGAGCACTGCTATTCGTGGAAAGCAGCCCGAAAATCTGCAAGAGTCTGAACAGCAAGAACCTCCTTCCTCAGAAGAAGAGAGGAAATAGAGGAAATCTAGGAAAGACTGCGCAGTTGACTCCTCTTTCCGCTGATGATAGTTAACCAGGACATATGAGCGCTCTAACACTGCTAGGTACTGGAACATGCCAGATTGAACACGAGCGGCGCGCCTCAAGCGTGTTACTCGAGCTGGATAACACCCTCATCCTATTCGATTGTGGGCATGGCGTCGTGCAACGCCTTCTAGAAGCTGGTGTGCAACACTGCCAGGTGCAGCATATCGTCCTGTCGCACTTTCATCCCGATCATGTATCTGACCTCGTACCCCTCTTACACGCAGGTGCTTGGTCGCGCACTCATCCACGCACCTGCGATCTTCACATCTACGGCCCTCCTGGAGTCAAACAGCTTGTTGAAGGACTGATGCAACTTTTTGGCCCTAGCAGTTTTGGCCAGCCCTCGTACTCTGTGCTTGTACACGAAATTGCTGCAGGCCCCTTCGCCATAGGTGGACATTCATTCGAGTCGGTAAGCCTACTCCCAGCAGGTAACCACGGTATATGCTTCACCTGGGCTACAAGACGCTATGCGCTCACTGGCGACTCGTCTTTTCATGCCGAAGAAATAGCCTTTCTCAAGGATGTCGATCTTGCCGTCGTCGACTCGGGGCATATAGAGGACACAGAAATCGTCGAGCTTGCCGTGGCATCACAGGCAAAGGTGATCGTATGCTCACATCTCTATCGGCAAATCAACGCCACTCAATTACAGGCCCAGGCGGTACAGAGAGGCTACAAGGGGACGATTATAGTTGGGCGCGATCTCATGTCTTTTATGCTGGCATGATGCGCTCATTTCAGAGCGGATGAAAACAATCCTCATAAGCCTACTCAAGAGAAGCCCCTTTCTGCTTTTACGATACGTGGGTATGTGCGTGCTCTCAAGAGGCTGTTTAGTTGGTCTATTGATGAGGATTTGTTAAGTAGCAATCCTGCATCTCGACTTGTTCAGCCGAAAGCTCCTGAGTATATTGCGCCGACCTTTACACCTGAGCATATAGAGAAGATGCTAGCAGCGTGTGACCAGACGACTATGGAAGGCTTCCGCAACTATGTTTTACTCTTGGTTTTCTTGGATACGGGGATGCGTCTTTCTGAACTATGCGGAATTGAAGTTATCTGATATAGATACTCAGTTTCGTTATGTGAAGGTTTTCGGCAAGGGCCGGAAGGAACGTGAAATAGGACTGCATCCAGAGGTAGGTAAGCTTGTCTGGAAGCATATACACAAGTATCGTGGTCCTGCTGACTCTGAGGCGTTTTCCTGGGCCAGAAGACTTTACCAAAAACAGCTAAAATAAAGTCTTCTGTGTTGGTTGTAGGGACAAACTGCTGCTTATGGATTGTCTCTGGAAGCGCGTGTAAAGGGAGGTGGGGCGAGAGGGACTCGAACCCTCACGACCTTGCGGCCAGGAGATTTTAAGTCTCCAGCGTCTACCATTCCGCCATCGCCCCAGCAGTGAACGTGCTATGCAGTGTTACAGGAGTGTCGTAAGACGAAATGATAGTATCATGATGCTGCCCATCCGTCAATAGCTCCGGCCCTACAGCAGAGAGTAGTAGAGTATTGCCCAGTTTTACAGGACATTGCCGCACTTTTAAAATAAAACCATCCTAAACTCTCCACATGCCAACCCCCTTGCCACAGCACCGTACCCATGTTACACTTCTATATGAAGACTACAACTTTTCTAGCCACTGCTCGTATTTGCTTACAGAGAGTATTCTCTTTTGTCTATGCTTAATGAAAATAGAGGTTCTTCATCCTCGTGGGTGACACGAGGGAAATGGAGATACTAAATATACAATGCAAGTGAGCGGGGAGCTATGATAGAATCGACGTTAAACGCTTCAGATACACTAGGAGTGCTTGCAGGAACGCTAGCTAAACCAGCCCCCAGGATACGTCGTCATCGCAGTAGCGAGATATCCACAGGTGTACAAGGGATTTCAAGCACAACCCGTGCGACCAGTAGCTCGAAGAAGGCCGATGTCATGACAGAAGAGATGAGCGATGCTGCGCTCGTTGAAGTCGTGCTCAATGGCGACCAAGATCTCTTCGAGGTGTTGGTCGAGCGTTATAAAGATGCTGTGCAGAATCTCGCCTATCGCATGCTGGGCAACACTACGGAAGCCGAAGATGTGACCCAAGAAGCGTTTGTGCGCGCATATACACAGCTCGCAACCTATAAGCCCGCGCATAAATTCAGCACGTGGTTGTTGTCAATAGCCTCGCACCTGGCCATTGATCAACTGCGGCGTCGCCGTTTCCTGGCACTGCCACTAGAAGATGTACCGCTTCTGGAGTGGATTGTCGATGGTGGTGTAGGGCCTGAGCAGGCGGCGCTGCGCGGTGAGCGACAAGATGAGATTCAAAGCTATCTACAGCGCCTACCAGGCAAGTACCGCGCCGTGATCGTGTTGCGTTACTGGTATGACTTTTCCTATGAGGAGATTGCGAGCACACTCAATCTTACGCCCGCTCTGGTCAAGGCCCGCCTCCATCGGGCACGCGAGTTACTTGCACGTTATATGCAACAGGATAGCGCAAATGAGGAGGGACAGGTCGATGCGCTGCCGCGACGCTAAGCAGTTATTGACTGCTCGACGCGATAGTAACTTGACACGGTCCGACGAAGTGACCTTGCAGGAGCATTTGCATTACTGCCAACCATGTCGCGCTACAGAGCAGCAACAACAGCACCTTGATACGCTACTTTCTACATCGGCTCCTCGCATATGCAACAGCATCCCCACCGAGAAAATTATGCTCGCGATACAGCAGCAGAGGCGAATTTCTCAACAGCTTGAGCAATTGCGTACTCAACAGCAAACGCGCATCGTGCGTCTACGTACTGTCGGCATGGCACTTGCTGCAGCGACTTTCTTTACCCTGGGAAGCATTCCCCTCTTATTGCTGGCTATCACCATTGAGCAAACCGGCCTTGCAGTGAAAGCACTCTCGTTGCTAAGCAACGTCATTGACGTTCTCTACATCCTGACACAGTACTTGCAGACAGGATTGACAATCGCCACACGTAACAGTTGGCTGTTGTCAGGAGTCGCGTTCGCTGTGGTTGTCATGATGGGGATGTGGCTTCGCTTAATGCGCTACCCACAAGAAGCGTAACTAGCGGAGGTCATGGTTATCGACCGACCATGATAGGGAGTTCTCGAATGCCAAAAATTGGATATAAGCGACGGAGCATGCTTAAGTTACTCAGAGTTTGGCCTCTGCTTGCGCTGCTAATAGGCGCAGAGGTACTATGGGGGGGAACTACAAGCGTTCATGCCGCCAGCCACTACCTGACCAGCAGCAATGTGGATTGCACTGACCACTATCTTAAACCGTCTTTTGGCGGTACAATTGTAATTGATAGTCACAAAATTATCTGTAGTGACGTCGCATCTTTCGGTGGCAAAGTAGTCATTGAGGGAAGGGTACATGGTAACGTGGTTGCCTTCGGTAGTAATGTAATCATTAATGGAACGGTTGATGGAGACGTGAGTCTCTACGGTAGTCGGGTCACACTGCCAAAAGAGGCTCACGTATATGGCAACAAGCATTTTTGTGGAGACCGTTGGGCTGAGGATGAGAATACACAATTGCATGGTAGTGTTTTTGATTGCTCCACCGAGCGTGTTGCCTCTCTCTTCAACCACGACGAGGGGCCAGTGGTTCGTTTCTGGTCCGTCCTAGCATGGATAGCACTGGGTATCTTGCTGACGTCTTTGTTGCCAGAGCATGTGATGTTAGTACGCACAACGGCACAAACCACACTGCGACGCAGTCTGGTGCTTGGGCTACTCAGTGTGTTACTTGCTCTAGTAGTTTTCTTTGTGTCGATAGCGCTAATTATCTCTATTCCATTAGCAATAATGGTCATAGCAGGACTTGCTGCAGGCTGGGTACTGGGAACAGTAGCCATAGGTTGGCTTATCGGAGAATACATACTACACAGCATGGTCCCACAGCAGAACATGCGTCCAATGCAAGTGGCAGTAGGACTGACAGTGTTGATATTGGCAGGGTCTCTCCCTTTCATTGGCTGGCTCATCAGTATCGGAGCGGGATTGATAGGGCTCGGAGCGGTCTTTCTGAGCCGTTTTGGTACCCGGCTCTACAGTCAGCCCAGGCAGCCCCTTACTTTATAGGTGCACCTGTTACAGTCATCGAGGACTGACAGATAGAAACATGTTGGAAAGTGAAATGGACATCAACGATCTGCTACGTCGTGAGGTGTCGATGAGGTGAATATGAGCATTGATGTTGAACTTACAGACCTTGCCTACGGGGGCGACGCCGTAGGTCGCTATGAGGGTCGTGTGCTTTTCGTGCCTGGAGGTATTCCAGGAGAGCGGGTGCGCGTGGAGATTGTCGAGGAGCGCCGAGGACATGCCCGCGCAGAGTTGTTAGAGATCCTTCGTACCGCACCAGAGCGCGTAGAGCCACCCTATCCCCAACTCACCGACAGCGGCTGCCAATGGCAACACATCGCCTATCCTGCACAGCTCACCTGGAAAGCTCATATTGTTCGTCAGTTGCTTGTGCGTATCGGAAAACAGCCGGACGCGTTTGTACATCCGACTATCGGTATGCCACCAGGCATTTCTCCCTGGCACTATCGCAATATTGCCCTATTTTCTGTGGGGCCTGAAGGCGAAGTGGGATTTAAACTTACAGAGAGCCATGAGATACAGGATCTGAAGGATTGTGCTTTACTGCATCCTGCGCTCGACTCTGTCTACCAAAAAGTGCGTCACAAACTCATTGATTATTTTGGTGACACACTCGGCGAGATGATACAGGGCTTTACGCTACGCGGAGCCATTGGGGCTGTGGCAACCGCTCCAGGGGCCGCAATAGCCGCCGGAGCAGCAAAGGCTGTGCCAACGTTAATCGTCATTCACGCACGTCCTGGCTCAGTGATCGAAAATCCTCAGCAGCTCGCCAACGACTTTATGACTATTGCGCCTGGAACTGTTGGAGTTATTATTGAACGCGTTGGCGGCAGATACGGTCGTGTGTTTGCTGGACAAGAGTTCCTGACAGACGTAATAATGGGCCGCCGCTTCCGCGTCTCTGCCGATTCCTTCTTCCAGGTGAACTTGGTGCAGGCGGGGGTACTCGTCGAGCGAGCCATAGCCATGCTTGAGCCACAGCGTACCGATGTGGTGTTGGATGGATATAGCGGTGTAGGCCTCTTCTCGGCCTTTCTGTCGCCTCGCACCACTCGAGTTATTGCGATTGAATCGCAACCAAGCGCCGTAATGGACGCACGCGCCAACGCAACTCTGAACAACCAGAGCAATATTACTGTGTTAGAAGGAACGCTTGAGCGCCTACTTGGCCAACTTCATTACCGCCGCGAGCATATCGATATTGCACTGGTCGATCCACCGCGTGCAGGCTGTCATCCTAAGGCAGTACAGGCGTTGCAAACGCTGGCACCGCGAGCAATCTGCTATATCTCATGCGATCCCAGCACACTTGCTCGCGATAGCGCGACGCTCTGTAGCGGTGGACGCTATCGCCTCGTGGCGGCGCAACCCATCGACATGTTCCCACAGACATACCATATTGAGTGTATTGCGTTGCTAGCTCGCGTCGGCGCAAAATAAACAAGCTCACAACAAAGCAAGCCAAGCAAAAATGACCGGATCATTTTTGCTTGGCTTGCTTTGTTTATCTCTTGCTCAACACCACCTCAATTTTGCTACCCTTATTCATTAGCGTGCCAGCGGGTGGATTCTGATAGATCACCCGTCCCGGCTCCATCGGTACATTTGGTACATCCTCCTTCAATACTTCCACCTCCAAGTCCAGCTCCTGTACACAGTATATAGCTGAGAGCAGGTCCAAGTTTCTCAGATTGGGCGCACCTCGGCCCTTGTCTGTCTCCTCCAATTTGGAGAACATCGTACCCAACCATAAGTGAAGTCTCTGCTTCTCCTCATTCTCTTTTTTGGCCTTATCTTCCTTGTCCTTATGGCCCTTGATACCCGACACGAGCTCTTGCACTTCGAAGGGACGATCAACATTGCCGAAGACGATATCGGGTGAACTGCCGGGGGTCTCAATATACACGTCGCCTATATTCAGGAAGCGCTCAGAGACGCTAGGTATCAACACACGAACTTCGCGAATATTCTTGTACTCTACTTCCAGACGCGATTCAAAAACGAAGAAGAACTTACGCTCAATATCAATAATGCGCCTGTTCGTCAGAATATATACGTCATCAACATAGTCAACGTATTTAAAAAACATCCACAGCAAGAGGCCCAGAATGAGCACACTCATAATGAGCCACCAGGAAATTGGTACAGACATTACCCTAGGCGTAACCAAGGCTACAGGCAACACGAACAAGAGTAAAAGGACAGGAATGGCCAGATTAGCGTAAAGCACATACGGCGAATGCTGGAGGTACTTGACGGTATATTCACCGGAGAAGTAGTGTATATCAGCCGTAATATGTAGTATACTGCTAAATCTACGCCTTGGGCCACGCAGACGGTAGGGATTGCGCAGGGGTGGATAATCCTTATCGGCGTCCGGTAATGTAGGGACAGGGCTTTCTTTTGCCAACTCTTCGAGTGCGTTCATTACATCGGGGTCTTTAGGCTTTGGTATTGGCTTTTCTGGCTTCTTCTTTGCACGGAAATCGTCACTCAGTCCCTGGATGGCGTCTTTTACCCTCTTCGGATCAGGTACGTCCTTAATGACAAGGTCGCCACCGGCAAGATAGACATGCACCGTACCGAAGCCGAGTAGAAGGCCCAATAAAGAATCTCTCGTGTCTACACCTACCTGCTGCACTTTCTCAATGGACACTTCCTTGCGCGTGGCCTTCACCAAAAAATTGGCAGAGTTGATAATGCGCTTGTTAGTGACGATGTGTGTTTCAAACCACCAGACGACCAGATCGCGATAGGCAAACCACAGTCCGGTACCAATAACCAGTAGGAAAATTACTGCTTCGGCAAATAACCACAACCCTGACGAGGCTGACAGCGCTGTCCCAGCCCCTAGTACCACAAATAGCAATACGATAGAGCCGATAAATGGCAAAGCAGGCTGCACGAGAAACCACCAATGCTTACGTACTATTATTCGCACCACCTCATCCGGCTGCTGACCAGCAAAGCGCCATTGTTTATCGCGCCCGCGCCGGAAATACTGCAATCCAAATCCTTCATAGATTGAACTCAAAGTATCCTGGGGCCTAAAAGCTCTCTTTGCCTTTTGCTCACTTGTCTTGGTCATCCCGTCACCTCAACGCATTTGGTATGCCGGTACAGAAACAAATATTACTCATAACATTACTTCTTAGCCGGTGTCTTCTTCATTCTGGACGCAATCAGTGCGACTAGCACAGTAACAAGAGCGATGACGAAGAGGAGGGGCACAAAGCTGGTGGGATCAGGTGTCGGCAGGATCAGGCTGAGAGTTGGACTCCCAGTAACACTTATAAAGTACTGGAAGAGATAATCAAGGACAATAGCACCTGTAATAATAGCAGGAACTATCCCTATAATGCGCTCTGGCGGCGTGGCCGGCGCTGGAAAGGCCCTGTTGCCAATATAGTAGCCAATACCTAACACGATGGCAAACAGAAGTAGTGCCACCCACGGAGCCAAGGGTGCTGGCGGACCAGGTTGACTACCAGTGAGCAATACTTCAACTGCCCCTAACAGGCGGGCAAAGAACACTTGAAAGTTCCCATTGCCGGGAATGAGCAAAAAAGCAGCGATCGCCGCAAACACAAGCGATATCAACTCACGACGCCATCCTCTCTGAAAGCCAACGATGGCAAACACGACGATACCCGCGAAAAAGATTTGCTGCGCGTTCATAAACTTATATTTTCCCTCTGTAACGTCACAGTCAACAAATCCTACAGATGTGATATTCGGCACGAGGCTCTTCTTAAAAATTCCGATCCTG
Source organism: Ktedonobacteraceae bacterium (assembly GCA_019240835.1). GTDB lineage: Bacteria > Chloroflexota > Ktedonobacteria > Ktedonobacterales > Ktedonobacteraceae > JAFATZ01. The sequence goes on along the minus strand of JAFAXQ010000305.1, from coordinate 36,106 downwards.
CAGGTTAATGATACCACAGGATCTCATTAAAATAAAGATATATTCTGAGCGGTTTAGGACTACTTACAATTCTTCGCGCTGCGCCTGCGGAGACGAGCAAACCGTTACGTTCGATGAGATGGCGCGGTTTGCACCGCAACGGCCACAGCGAGAGAGAATTGAGCAAGATCGGCAATACTGACATCGAAGGCACTCAGGCCGAGCAAATCGGCACGTTGCTTGGCTCTAGCGTGTAAGCGCACAGATGGGCGTCCACTGCGCAACTGCACTATCTCCATTTCGCGCCATGACACACCGTGCAGGCCCGTGCCCAGGGCTTTACAGATGGCTTCCTTAGCAGCGAAGCGTCCCGCTAGGCGTGCTGCTTTACTACGGCACTGCTGTACCTCTTGTTCAGTAAAGACACGTCGCAGAAAGCGTTCCCCGTGGCGCTCGACGGCGCGGCGTACTCGCTCTACCTCAATGATGTCGATACCCACGGCGATATTCACTCCCTGGGGAGCGAGCAGCGGAGCAGGTAGGCCAGCAACTCCTGCTGGTCCGAAGAGCCAGTTGGGAAGAGGCTCTCCAACCTGACCCACCAGCGGAGTAAAGAGCAATGCTTGGCTCTCCTGCTCCCTTTGCTTGTCCGATTGCATTATCTGACCTCCTCTTCCCTGTCTTGCTTGACCTGCTGGTGCAGCATGCCAGTCGTATCGCCAGATGGGAGCACCGAGGGATCTGGTCCTATACCACGCCCCATAGCACGGTAGATGAAGCCGAGACGAGTCATCTCCACCGCCTCGTAGATGTTGCGCCCATCGATGAGCACAGGGCGGCGCATTAGACTGCGTACTTTGAGCATGTCGAGCGATTTGAACTCGTTCCATTCGGTGACGATAATCAGTGCGTCGGCTCCCTCGGTGACGGCATAGGCATTCTCGCAGAAGGTAAGGGCTTCGACACGTACGCTAGCCCGGATAAGTGCTTCGTGTGCGCTGTTCATCGCCACAGGGTCGTAGACACGTACATGTGCGCTCTGACTAGCAATCCAGCGGATAATATCAATAGAGGGTGCCTCGCGCATATCATCGGTGTTCGGCTTGAAGGCCAAACCGAGTACGCCAATGGTGCAACCCCGTAGTGAGCCGAGGATGTTCGTTAATTTAGTGACGGCGAGACGGCGCTGATCGTGGTTGATCTCCATCACGGCGTGCAGCAATTGCGGGTGCAGGCCCGCTTCACCGGCCATATGCGCCAGGGCGCGTACATCCTTGGGAAAGCAACTACCCCCGTAGCCCAGCCCAGCATCCAGAAAGGCATGCCCAATGCGCTTATCATAACCCATACCCACAGCCACCTCTTTGACGTCGGCCCCCAAGCGCTCACAAATCTGAGCAATCTCATTGATGAACGAAATTTTCGTGGCAAGGAAGGCATTAGAGGCATATTTGATCATCTCAGCCGTGTAGAGATCCGTGGTGACAATGGGTGCGCGCAATGGCATATAGAGCCGCGCCACTTTGTAGGCCGCTTCCGTATCAGAGGAGCCGAGCACTACCCGGTCGGGATGCAGAAAGTCCTGGACAGCAGAGCCTTCGCGCAGAAACTCGGGATTAGAGACTACAGCGAAGCGTACATCCCGCTTGAGATTGCGCTTGACGACGCGTGATACCACATCGCCACTGCCTACAGGCACTGTGCTTTTATTGATGATAATAGCGTAGTGGTCAAGCTCCTCAGCAATACTGCATGCTGCACTCTCGACATAGCGCATATCAGCACCCCCCTGCCCATTGCTAGAGGGAGTGTTCACAGCAATGAAGATAAATTCGGCGTTATCCAAGCCTTCTTTGTAACCAGTGGTGAAACAGAGACGCCCAGCATGCACATTGCGCTGCACCAACTCTTCCAAGCCAGGCTCATAAATAGGCAGCACACCCTGCTTGAGGCGCTCAATTTTTTCTTTAACAATATCAACACACGTTACCTGGTTACCTATATCGGCTAGGCAGGTGCCCGTAACCAGACCCACATAGCCCGTACCAATGACGGTTATAATAGACACAAAAAGCTACTCCTCATTTATTGACTTTTATCTAGATCAATGTTACAACTTAGGAATAAATATACGCAAATTCCGTAATGCTTGCTAAAAGTGAGAGAAGTCAGAGGCTACTATGTCAACCACGACATCAGAAACACCTTCCCACAAGGAGAGTAAAGGCGGACTAGAGGGGATTGTGGCGGCTACGACGGCGCTGAGTAAGGTTGAAGGAACGGCAGGACGATTGATCTATTGTGGCTATACTATTCATGATCTTGCACGTAAAACTTCGTTTGAAGAGGTTATGCACCTACTCTGGTTTGGACACTTGCCCAACCACAAAGAGTTGTCGGATTTCAAACTAGCTCTGGTAGCAGAGCGCACTATGCCACCCATGGTGATGCAGGTGCTACGTGACCTACCAGCCTCTACCGAACCGATGGATGCGTTGCGTACGGCAGTCTCGGCCTGGGGTGCGATCAGCATCAAGGGTCATCCTAGCATTGAGCAGGCGCTAGCTGTTACGGCTCGCTTTCCACTCTTTCTCGCAGCCTTCCATCGGTTACGTCGTGGTCAGGAGCCGTTGGAATCGCGCTCAGAGTTGGATCACGCTGCCAACTACCTGTACTTGCTGACGGGACAGGTTCCCAAGGATGAGTATATCAAAGGGCTGAATGCCTACCTTGTACTTTTGGCCGACCACGGCATGAACGCCTCTACGTTCACAGCCCGCGTGGTGGCCAGTACCGAAGCCGATATCGTGTCGGCGATTGTCGCGGCAATCGGGGCACTCAAGGGGCCATTGCATGGTGGAGCGCCTTCCAAAGTGTTAGATATGCTTAACGCTATCGGCATGGTAGACAATGCCGATAGCTGGTTGCACAATGCCCTGGCGCATGGTGAGCGCCTGATGGGCTTTGGGCATCGCGTCTATAAGACCGAGGATCCACGCGCTGAAGAGTTGCGCGAGATGTCACGCTTGGCCGATCCACAAGGTTTCGTTCTTGCTCGCCACGTTGAAGAACTGGCCCTCGCCCTACTTGAGGAACAGAAGCCCGGTCGACGCCTCTATACTAACGTCGAATTCTACTCTGCTGTTCTGCTAGCTGCAGTCGGTCTCATCGGAGATCTATTCACCCCCACTTTCGCTATGAGCCGTGTTGTCGGCTGGACAGCTCATATCCTAGAACAGGTACATCATAACCGACTGATCCGCCCCGAAGCAGATTATATTGGGCCTACAGATTTACATTTCTTGCCACTCAGTGAACGTTGAAGCAACCTACCCTAGGGGCATGATGTATCACAAATTTATCAAGGGTGGAGTTGTGGGGCAAGGTGACGCTCTCTCCACCCTTGCAATAAGGGCGTGTGGGAAAGGGCCATAAGTGGATCATTATTCGGGTTTGAGACGCGCAAGCATAACACCGAACCACAAGACCCAGAGGGCAAAAAGAAGTGTAGCTGGGGTGCTGAGGGTAGCTTGACTTGCAACAGGAGCTACGGCTGCCGCTACAGCGCTACCACTGAACAGAGCGGCTACGGCCAGCGCTACATAGCCAAGGGCAAGCCATATGCCTGGCCACAAGCTGAGGCCACGACGCGCAATCACTGCACCAAAGAAGAGCATTGCCAGGGCCAGTAGCCCTACTCCAGCAGTGTTGGCGATGAGTGAAAGAGATGTAGAGAGCGTCGCAAAATTACTCGGTGTGGCTGTAGCAGGCAAGCCGTGACTAGTAAACAAGAGGTAGAATGTGCTTGCCACTGTGCCCAGGATATAGGCTATCAAGCCGAAGAACCCCGACCAAGCTGCAATAATAACAAAGCCTTTGCCGCGCCAGGCATGAGCAGGCATATCATCAGCACTTGTGCTCTCTTCCTGCTCGCCCTGATTCTCCTCTGTTGTCGCCGCCAACGCATCATCTGCTAGCTCTGTTTGGTCATCTCCTGCTTCCGTGTTCTCCTGTTGGCCCATAATTTCCTGGGCGACGATGATACGAAAAAGGGTAAATGGAAAGCTAATGAGCAGTACAAAGGCGATAACTAACAAGGCGCGATAGATAATAAATGGTATACTATGACTGCCTATCCAAGCCAGATACACGGTCACATGTGCTGTTCTAGCATCTGCGAGTGCGCTATCGTAGCCTGCTGGGATGAGCACAAATAGTTGATAAAGCGGTATACCCGCTAATAAGAGTAGCGCACCTATGATGTAGTACGTGCCGTTAGTACGCAGTCTTAACAGTAAGCTCTTCTTTTTCATGCTAGTACCTACAGTACTATTAGGTAGCAAACGACCTCAGACCAAAGCTCATTTTGAGGTCAAAGAAAGTCACTCTCCAGATGAGCCAAGTTCAACTAATTTGCCAAGAAGCTTTAGAGTGACACCGAGAGCAAGTACAACAGCGGCGCTCACACCCAGTTCTATCATAGCATGGATAAAATCGTCAGGCTTGACTCCTGCACTTTCCACGGAGAGCCGAGCACCTACCGAGAGAATACTTCGTGTAGCAGAAACGATACCGATGAAGAGGAAGGGGCGCAGGGAGGTCTCGTGCGCTTTGAGATAGTGAATGACAGTTCCTAGCACCTCTGTGATGATAAGGACGAGAAGCAGGCCAGAGACGAAGTCGATAATTGCAGTTGCTAACCTCTGAGGTGCCAGGTCTTTTACAAAAACTGCAGCTCCAAAATCCCAGAAGCTGTATACCAGAGCTACCACTGCTCCCAGAAGGAAGCAGAAGCCGACAGCAGCATAAATAAATGTGTCGGTCTTGTCCAAGATACTACCTGCTGCATGTGCAACAGGATCCTCTTGCATATGCCTTCTCTCTTCTTCTCGCATGCGCTGCACATTGCGCTCATAGTCTGCTTGCTGGGCTTGTGATGCATCTTGCTCGGGTTGTGATGGAGTACCGCCTTGTTCGCCCACACCAACTTTATACTTTGCCATACGTGGTGCTCCCTTTCAGCTTCTATTGTGGTAGCGATGGTGCTCCCTCCTTCAATTATAACTGGTTTGATTATGTTTATTCAACGAGGGCGTTACTTTTCCGCTTCGATGGCTCCTCTGCCCTCAACGCCACACAGTGATGCGTACCCCTTTCTAAAACGGGATCGTGAGCACATTATGCCCTTCGCGCCCACTTTGCACGAGGTGCGAGACGAAGATTTCAACCACGAATGGCTTCTCGTAGAGGGGGTGGCGCACTTCGTCAGTGAAGAAGATATGCAAGCGTTCACGTCGCCCGCCAGACCCGCTAGTGAGTGGTTGCATTGGAATGGTTATCTCTGCAGTGTAGTCACGCAAGGGAACGTGGACATCAACCTGTTGCACGATGTATGCATAGTTCTGGTAGAGCGCTGAGCGTACCTCTATGTGAACAAGCTCTCCACGCATAAGAGCACTTAACCCGGCAAGTGGCGCTCCTTTTTTTGCATAGGCAGGCTCATCCCGCCCCGTTAGATGGATACGCAGTACATATTCTTGATTAGGCTGGACGCGCAGTGGTGCTTCGATTAAGGCCGCTGCTGTCGTGCTATGCTGTTGTTCACCGAGAACAAATTGCTGGAGCTGTTTGAAGAAGGAAAACTTATTGTCTGAGGGTACTGCCTCAGATGGACTAAGGCCAGTGTTTTGCGCCTTTGATCGAGGCAATACCGGTAGCATGCCAGTAATTTGCTGTTTGACACGTTCTAGCAGAGGTACCTCTGCAACACCAACTGGTGGCACTTTTGTCATGCGTGGCATCGGCTGTGGCAGCGGCTCTTGCTCGCTGGTGTTTTCCTCGACATCTCCTTCTGCTGTGGATGTATCCGCCAGCTGCACGTGACTCTGTGCCGACTCTTCCTCCTGGGTTGCCAAATTCTCTGTTTGTACCGCTGCTAGATGCCAGTGCGCTAGGCTCGATTGAAGTGGGACAATCGAGACGGTGACATCCTCTCGATCATCTATAGGCTGTATGCGCTTGTTGAAGCTTGATTCCACTAGGGAGGAAGCCACCTCCTGCTCCTCATCTATACACGCCAAGTCGACACCGCTATACAAACTCTGTAGCGCCATCGCCATCTCTTCAGCACTTTGGAAGCGGTTTACAGGCTCGAAGGCTAGGGCACGCATGATTACCCCTTCGAGACTATCACTAATGGCTGAATTGAGTTCATGCGGGGCGACAAGAGAGTAGGGAGGGTCTAGTGTGGGTATATCGGGAACTTTGCCGGTCAGCAACAGATAGAGAAGAGCACCGAGACTGTAGACATCTGAGCATGCTTCTATCTTTCCTGGAACTACCTCGGGGGCAGCAAAATAGGTGGCATGCGTATCTGTCGAGACAGCGGGTAGAAGATCGCGTATAGAAGGTAGCAGCCAAGAGACCATAAGAGCAGGCGACCCACGATAGCGGCTCTCGCTCACTACGATAGTATATGGATCGAGCTGCCCTAGCATAATCTGCTGCTGGTGCAAACGATCTACTGCGAGACAAAGTTGATATATCCAGGAGATTGCTGTTAGCTCACTAGGAAGCCCAATATTGCTTTGCAGTAGGTCTTGGAGTGTGTAGAGGTGCAACTGTGACTGCTCTTCATCGCCATGCACTTTCGTTTGAAAGGGCCAAGCCATTACCAGAAAGAGATGACCCTGCAAGTAGCGCAGATCAATGACCGGCATCACATTGTCTACCCTATGATAGCGCAGCAGATCATACTCCTGCAGCGATGCATCAATAACGTGTGTCTTGGCCTCATCGTCGAGTTCGCTTATATCGATGTCGCGAATAGCGACTGGTCGCTGGTGCTGATTATCGGAGGCGAGAAAAAGTTGAATAGAGGGACTGCGACGTACTAACCTAGTGATACGATATTGTTCAGCAACATCAAGGGCATCTTGCGATAGCACGCCCGCGGTTCTATTGAGGCGTTCGCCACAAACGCCACAAAATGCAGCACGAGAAGGTAAAATAGCAATGCAATTTTCACAGTGCAGGCCTTGAGAGGGACTTTGCTCTGCCATTGTTTGTATTATACTCATTACCTCTGTTGCCCCTTCATTATGTATTCACGGTATTACAACTTCAGCAATAATCACATCATATAGAAGCTAGCTTATAACAGCTTATATTAGGTATAACGGCCAGCGTTACTTAAAAGTTGCGTGCAGAGGACTATAGTCCTCGCATTGTTTCTTTACGCACGTAGTTTGAACTTGTTGTATTTTTGCACGGTGAAGAGCATTGCAAAAACACAACGAGTTCAGAGGAAGTCCGCAAATGGAGTGAACTTTCAACACCGTTGCCCTTGTCATATGATGCACGTTTTGCTAAAATGGCAAAGGAATAGATGTACGCGGGGACAACTCGCGGCCCCGCCAGGGGCCTTGCAGGGCCTCTAAGGTGCCACCTACTGACTGGAGGTACGTTTTTATGGACTTAGCCACCCTTATTTTTTGGATCATTGCTGTGATCCTGGTAGGGTCGGCCTTGATGGTGGTAGTGCTTCGTAACATAGTGCATAGCGCAGTAGCATTAATTCTGTTGTTTGCGATGGCTGCCGGTATCTATGTGCTACTCGATGCCGAGTTCATCGCTATTGTACAAATTCTCATCTACGCTGGTGCGGTAACCATTCTTATCCTGTTCGCTCTTATGCTAACGCGTATCTCCGGACAGCAGCAGCGAACGAATCCTACGAATAAGCAGTGGTGGATCGCTCTTATTATTTGTACCCTGCTAGGGGTAAGTATTATCTATGCTGCCACTACTAGCCCGCATGCCGTAGCTACTGTGGGAAGTGATAGTGGTCAGTTGCCAGCCGGTATCAATAACGTTGTGCGTCTTGGTCAACTGCTGTACAGCCCCACACAGTATAGTTTTGTACTACCATTTGAAATCGCTTCGTTGGTGTTGCTGGTTGCGATTGTCGGGGCCATTGTAATCGGCAGGGAGGACTAGCCGCATGGGACTCACACTTAATCATTTTCTGATTCTGGGAGCGATACTGTTCTGTATCGGTCTGTATGGAGCGATCTCTAAGCGCAATGCGATCGGTGTGTTGATGGGTATTGAAATCATGCTTAATGCTGTCAATGTGACGATGATAGGATTTTCGTTCTTCAACCACGTGAAGCCTTACTCTACCTACCTGACGGGGCAGATCTTCGCTATCTTCATCATTACTGTCGCTGCGGCTGAGGCTGCGGTAGCCCTCGCGATGATTATTGCGATCTATCGCAAGCGTGAAACGGTAGATGTTGGCGAGATAGATATAATGAAATGGTGATTGCAATGGCATTGTATCAATATGCATGGGCAGTCCTGCTAGCACCCCTGCTCTCGTTTGTAGTTATTGTGTTCGGCACACGTGTCTGGGACCTGCTCAGCCGCCCACACATGGCCGCTACTACAACGCACGCAGAGGAGCACGCAGTTGAAGTCCACGGCTCTGAAGGCGAAGACTACGGTGAACACGGCGAAGATGACGATGACGACCCCAAGGTACCACGCCTGACTGCAGGTGCCCTTGCTAGTGGCTACGTTGCCATCGGTATTATGGCCTTAGCCTGCATCTACTCGTGGGTCATGTTGCTTACTTCGGTGTTTAATCGGCAATCCCTACCGGCTGGGGGCATTGATGTTCTGCACTACGATTGGTTCGTGCAGCCAGGAGGAGTTGCTAGCTACAGCATCATCTTCCACCTTGATACCCTGGCGCTAGCCATGCTGGTAGTGGTAACAACAGTCTCGCTGCTAGTTTACTTCTACTCACAGGGCTACATGGAAGACTCAGCGGGCTATGCACGATTCTTTGCCTATCTCACGCTCTTCACCTTCTCTATGCTGGTGATTGTCTTCGCCGAGAACTTTCTGGTCATCTTCGTGGGTTGGGAACTAGTCGGTCTAAGCTCGTACTTGCTAATTGGCTTCTGGATTAATAAGCGTGCCAAACCAGCCGAGCTGCGTCCCTCGCCCTCTAGCGCTGCGCTGCAGGCATTTGTGGCCAACCGTGTTGGCGACGTTGGCTTCATCATTGGCATCATGATCTTGTTTGCCAACACAGGCACATTCAGCTTCGGCCAACTTTCCACAGCAGTTACGCATATAGACAAGAATTTGCTGACAGTGGCCATGATTCTCGTTTTCTGTGGCGCTATCGGTAAATCAGCTCAGGTTCCGCTGCATGTGTGGTTGCCTTCGGCTATGGAAGGTCCAACTCCCGTAAGCGCACTTATCCATGCAGCAACGATGGTGGCCGCAGGTGTCTACATGATTGCACGCACGTTTCCGCTCTTCCTAGCGGCTGGCCCAGCGGCATTCGGCACCGTAGCTTGGGTAGGTGCGATTACGGCGCTCTTTGCCGCCACGGTCGCACTTGTACAGTCTGATTTTAAGCGTGTGCTGGCTTACTCAACCATTAGTCAGCTTGGCTATATGTTCGTTGGTCTGGGCGTTGCTGGTTCCGAGTATGGTGCTGGCCCTGGCATGTTCCACCTGTTTACCCACGCTTTCTTTAAAGCTCTGCTCTTCCTGGGGGCGGGCAGCGTACTGCATTCGCTGCACCATGCCACTCACCGCGAAGTGCAGGACATGCGCTTGATGGGTGGCCTTGGACCTAAGATGCCGATTACCGCCATTACGTGGTTGATCGCGACGCTATCAATCTCTGGTTTTCCCTTCTTTGCAGGCTTCTTTAGTAAAGACACGATCATTAACCTGACAGCCGACCGTGGTGATTGGGGACTTTACGTAATCACGCTGGGTACTGCTGGTTTGACTGCTTTCTATATGTTACGGGCCTATATCCTGGCCTTCGCAGGCAAAGGTGGCAGCTTGGGTGGTTTGTGGGGTGGTCCTTATCGCGGTGAAGGCGAACCACACGAATCTCCCATCACTATCACACTGCCGCTCATTCTACTGGCCATTCCTTCGGTTATCGCAGGTTACTGGTTCGGTTTCTTTAACTACCTCCAGCCAAGTGCCCCAGTGCTGAATTTAGGCTCGATCCTAAGTGACGGAAAAACCTGGATAGGCGTTGTCGTTGCACTTGCTGGCCTAGCGGTGGCTTATAGCCTGTACTGCCGTGTTGACGCTGCAAAATTACACGCCGTTGTGCAAAATAATGCCTTGTTGCGTGCAATACACAACTTTCTGTATCATGCCTACTACATCAACGAACTGTACGACCTGCTTATACGCTATGTGGTGCTCGGTATCTCACATATTGAGCAGGCATTCGATACCTACGTCGTAGACGGCATAGTCAATGGCATAGCACGGCTAGCTATCATGCTTGGGCGTGATGGACGTTACATAGAGACAGGGCGTGTACAATCATATATGATCGGCTTCTTTGGCGGCGTTGCGGTGCTGGCGGTAGTCGTCTTCGCACTGGTCACATTTGGAGTCGGAAAGTAGGATGAGGAACTCATGAACATACTGGCAAGTGATCTTACCTGGATTATCCTGCTACCTGTGATCGGTGCGCTTGTAGTCCTTGCGACTCCTGCAAGAATAGCGCGCTGGATGGCACTGCTATTTTGCGCGGCTACCTTGGCACTGTCGCTGGTAATCTTTTTCCGCATCCTCGCCGCTGGCCAAGGTTTTGGCAATCTGACACACCTGCCCGACTCTATCCACACGCCGTGGATTGATTTCAAGGCAGGCTCCATTCCGTTTAAGATCGATTACTTCCTGGGTATCGATGGCTTGAGCCTTCCCCTAGTCGTGCTTAATGCTTTGCTCAGCATGCTAAGCGTCATTGGTGGCTGGGAGAAGATACGCGTCAAAGAGTACCTGGCACTACTTTTGCTGCTTGAGGCAGCAGTAATGGGTGTCTTTCTGTCGCTTGATCTGCTACTCTTCTTCCTGTTCTGGGAACTTGAATTGGCCCCTATGTTCCTGCTGATTGGCATTTGGGGCTACGATACTCTGAAACATGGCATGCCTGGACGCATCTACTCGGCCTGGAAGTTCCTGCTGTACACGTTCTTCGGCAGTATTTTCATGCTGGCAGGTATCTTGCTGCTCTACTTCACCAATATCAGCAACCACAACGCCGCGACGGCCAGTATGCCTTACTTCGCCTTAACAGAGCACATGTTCAATGGCGTCGTAAACATTCCCATCATCGGCGCTACCGCTGGCTTGCAACTTATCACCTTCTTGCTCATCTATACTGCCTTTGCCGTGAAGATTCCTATGTTCCCGCTACATACCTGGCTACCCGATGCACACACCGACGCACCCACCGAGGTGAGTGTGATTCTGGCGGGAGTCTTGCTCAAGATGGGTGCGTATGGACTTATTCGCGTCTGCTTCACACTGTTGCCGATGGGCGTACACGACTTTGCAGGTCCGCTGGCTGTGCTGGCCGTGATCAATATCATCTATGGCGCAGGTATCTGTCTCGCACAAACGGATATGAAGAGATTGATCGCCTACTCCAGCATCAGCCATATGGGTATCATCTTACTGGGTGTGGCCGCGGCCGCTAGCGGTGGCAACATCGCTTTCCGCACAGCAGCATTGACGGGTGCCACCATTCAGATGTTTAGCCACGGTATCATCACTGGCTTACTGTTCTTCTGCGTCGGCGTTATCTCCGACCATGCCCATACACGCGAAATTGCCGTCTTCGGTGGCATCGCCAAGAAAATGCCCATGTTAGCGACCTTGTTTACCTTTGCCGGACTGGCTTCTCTTGGCCTGCCAGGGCTAGCAGGTTTCGTCGCGGAATACATGACCTTCACGGGCAGTTTCCAGGAACTCAACGTGATCACTACCATCTCGGTCTTTACGATGATTCTGACTGCCGCCTACCTGTTGTGGATGCTCAAGCGAGTCTTCTACGGCCCATTCAATGCAAAATGGAATAGGCTAGGGGACGCCAACCTGCGCGAGTTGGTCCCGCTCTTTGCTCTGGCGGCGGTCATTGTGCTAGTCGGCATCTATCCAAAACCCTTGATCGACGTGATTACACCCAGCTTGGGCCAACTCTTACACACCGCTACGGCAATGATAAAGTAAGGGTCACTGCACACGTGCTTTATGTGCAGTGACCTGGGAGTTTCTTATGTCTGGATTTAAGCTAGCTGATCTCTTCCTACTGGCACCAGAGCTGAGTTTGACGCTGCTGGCGCTGCTAGTTATGACAGTTGACCTCTTTGCCCGACGACGCATTGTCGTCGTTGGAGTGGCACTTGTCGGCCTGCTTGTACCTGCATTCCTTACTCTGTTGCAGGCTCTGACACTCGACCCCTCGGTGGCGCATCATGCGTTCTTCAATATGCTCACAGTGGATCGCTATGCGCTCTTCTTTAAACTTATCTTCCTGATCATTGCCGCTGTGATGATACTGGCGTCGTATGACTATGTAGCAAAATACGTGCGCGCCGATGGGGAATTCTACACGCTTTTGCTCTTATCGGTAACGGGCATGATGCTGCTGGCAAGCACCACCGAGCTGATCTCAATTTACATCTCGTTTGAACTGACCAGCATTCCACTCTATATCATGGCCGGTCTCATTCGCAACAGTGAAAGATCAGCCGAGGCTGCTGTCAAGTATGTATTGCTAGGGGCGATGTCTTCGGCTATTCTGCTCTATGGCTTCGCACTCCTGTATGGCCTGACCGGCACAACCGATCTAATGGGTATCGCTACGCTTATCAAGAACGGCATTCAGACCGATGGCAACGTAGTTATCTCGTTGCAAGGTAATTTGCTCGAATTGCTGGCTGGCCTGCTCATTCTGGCAGGTTTTGGCTTCAAGATTTCGGCGGTGCCCTTCCATATGTGGGCACCGGACATCTATGAAGGCTCACCCACCCCTGCAACGGCATTCTTCTCTGTCGGCTCCAAGGCAGCGGGTTTCGCTGCGCTTATCCGCGTCTTCATTGATGGAGGTCTAGGAGCCGCGAATTTGACAGCGTTAGTGGTGGTGATCTCGATAGTCGCTATACTTACTATGACGCTAGGTAATTTCGTTGCCGCTGTGCAATCAAATGTCAAACGCATGATGGCCTACTCCAGCATCGCACAGGCAGGCTACATCCTAGTCGGCTTTGTGGCTAGCGTTGCCAGCAACAGCTCGGCTGGCAACGCGGCGGTGCTGTTCTACATCCTGATCTACGTCATCACTAACCTGGGTGCGTTCTCCGGCATCATCGCCCTTGCCAATCTTACGGGTGGTGAAAAAATTGAGGACTTTCGCGGCCTCGGTCGACGAGCACCATTGTTGAGTGCGGGTACAGCAGTCTGTCTCCTCTCGCTCGGAGGTATTCCCCCGATGGCTGGTTTCTGGAGCAAAGTACTGATCTTTACTGCTGCCTGGGGTCTCGGCCAGTACTTGCTCGTCATCATCGCACTGATAAACAGCATCGTCTCGCTGGTCTACTACGGACGCATTGTCAAGTCCATGTACTTCGACACACCGCTCAAACAAGACCACCTGGAGTCCTCGCTCAGCCTCAACAGCACACTCGTCATCACCTCGGTAGCTTTGATTGTGTTGACCTTTGCTGCACAAGTCGTGCTCGGTGCGGCTAGCCCTGCCGCCAATAGCTTGCTCGCTTTCCTAGCAGGGAAGTAAGCCAAGCAAGTGCATCTCTATCGGGTTGAGCATTGCCCAACCCGATAGAGATGCACACAAGAGTCGTCACCTTTGAAGGTCATGTGCTCGCTGTACCTTGCCCGACTTAGTTCAATGCAACTTTTTGACACGCTGGTGTACCGCGATGTGCCAAGTAGGGGATACCACCTGCTTGCAAGCAGAAACCATCCTGAGTGCAGGCAACGTGCAACGACACGAGGTGACCCTGACCCATATTTGATGAGTTTAGAGATGACGACGTGACGGTGTGAGAGCTCTGTTGTATAATTAAGTATAATGGCAAAGCATTTTAGCAGTAGATTGGTAGCATACACATGAAGTGGCTACGCGAACAAAAAATGCCCCTGCAACGGGTACGGCATGCATCACAGGCAATTCTGCGCCAGACGCTCTCCATACCACGTACAATGGCGGCACCGACAGAGAATCAGAGAAGGGCTGCACTCACTGGTTTCGTACTGGGTATTTGCAGTATCTTTACCGCTCTCTTTCCCCCCTGCGGTTTACCAATAGCCATCACCGGTATTATCATGTCCTCTTCCGGTTACCGTGTGGGGGCACTGCGCAAAATAGCCGTGACTGGACTCGTGCTCTCTATCGTGGGCCTAGTGTTAACGATGGCGAGTATTACTATCGCCGTAGGGATTTACATCGGTCATGCCCCGGGTGCGTGAGTAGTTCTGTGCCGGTATTGCTTAGCTTCTTTGCCAACGTGTTATGACAAAGAAGCCTACTATTCCTATGGCCAAGAGGACGAGACCCATGAGAACACGTCCTTGCTGAGTACCAAGGTCAAATGCTGCCAGCAACAATTGGAGCGGTGTGAACACCCAGGGTTGCATAACTGGGTGTGTGTTTGCACCTGGCTTGGTCATTTTGGCTGTTGGCGTCTCGGCAGCATGGGAGACTGCACTTGGAGTAGCCGCTGGACGCTGGCTCGCGGAAGACAAAGCGGGTGCGCTGGTAGGCCGACCGCCTGAAAGAGAAGTCAAAGGAGTTGAAAAGATCCCCGATAGCAGGAAGAAAAGACCTATTACGGCGGCGAGCACACTGAGATTGCGCAATGCGTTTTGAACGTAGCTGGGCTTGGCGACGCGTCGCAGAGGGAGTGCTGGCCTGATCTCGTTAAAGTTTCGCACGCGGCGTACGGCTGCTGGAGCAGCAGTCTCGTCAGCAGAGAGCAAAAAGGAGCGCGGTAGCGCAGGCGGTGGAAGAGCCCGCAGGAGCGCTACGGTTTGGCGCAACTCTGCTAATGTTTGCCTGCACTGCTCACAGCCCTTCAAGTGCTCCTCGCAGAGTGCCTGCTCCTGTGCGGAGAGCTGACCATCAAGAAATGCTGATAATTCTGTTGTAGTAAAATGCCGCTCCTGCTTTGCCACGCTTACACTCCACTCTGAGAGTTTAAGATACTAATCAGTGTCTAGACGATATTTACGTGGTAAAAGTTCCTGGTGTTGACGTAGGTAGTTGCGCAACCGCCCACGGCCTCGTGCGATGCGTGAACGCACTGTACCTAGCGTTGCCTGCGTCGTTGCGGCGATCTCCTCATAAGAAAGTCCCTGTAGATCGCACAGCACCACTGCAACACGCTGGTCGAGCGGAAGCTGCTGTAACCCCTGCTGAATCACTCCCTGAAACTCCTGAGTAAGCAGCACTTCTTCGGGATTACTCTCCCCCTCTGTTGTTGCAAGCGTGCTGAGTAAGCTGAGACTATGTGCCTCGTCTTCTGCTATAAGCTCATCAAGTGATTCAACCGGGTGACGATGAACGCGCCGCCAGTGGTCGCAAGCCATATTTGAGGCAATGCGTAGCAGCCAAGCACGAAACGAGGAGCCGCCCCGGTAGCTTTGAATGCTGCGATAGGCCGCGATAAACGTATTTTGTGTCACGTCAGAGGCAACATCGTAATCGCCCAGCAAACGGAACACCGCACCGTAGACAGTTTGCTGGTAACGCAGCACCAGTTGGTTAAACGCATCGACTTCTCCGCGCTGGCTGCGCACAATGAGCAGTTCCTCATCGCCGCGCACAGACTTGCTCATAGCTAGCCTTACCTCATATGCTATTTGTGCTAGTCTACCACATTTTGCTGCAATATCACGCCCCATAAAAAAGGTGCGCCTGACGTTTTTATGGTAGGGGCACGATAAATCTTGCCTTGGGGAGGGACTATGGGGCAACGTGGCCCCATCCTCCCTGCCGTGGGCGCGATAAGTTGTGCCTGGAGGCACAACTCAGTATGTGCCGAGTAAACTTCGCACATCTCGCTGCATAGCCTCATAGCTCTGATAACGCAGCGCATTATCCTCAAACAAAGCACGGCTAAGTATAGACTCCAAAGCAAGCGAGATAGTAGGATTGAGGACACGCACGGGTGGATAAGCAGGGTAATGCGGCGGTGCCACGTTGGTGAGCGCGTGATGCATAGTGGCTGCCAGTGCATAGATGCAGGTACGCTGGTCGTAAGGTTTATCCTGTATGGGCAGATAGGGTGAGACTGCGAGTTTGCGCGTCGTACGAGACCGAGCAGCGGCAGCAGGAGGGTTGTGTGTGGGTGTAGAAGGCGGAGGTTGTACCTGAAAGCCTGTAAGTATCGGCCTGTTGTGCGTTCTCTCGATGATAATATTTGTCGGAGAGATATCGTAGTGGTGCAAAGGCGGTCGCTGCTGCTGCAGGAAAATGAGCGCATTCAACAAGAAATGTATATAACGCACTACTTCTTTTTCAGACAATGGGTGAAGTAACTTCTGCAGGCGTGCTTCAATACTTTCTCCATCAATATAGCTGAGAATAATATAGTAGTACTTACTCTCGGCAAAACGGTCAATTACAGCCGGAAGCAAAGGATAGCGCAACTGTGTGAATGCTGCTGTCGCTCGTTCATAGTACGCTATATCGCGAGCACGCTGCGCCAGAGGACCATCGGCACACTCCCAGCGCTTGAGAAATACTCTCTGTTCTTGCTGCTGAGTATCACTAGCCACTGCCGTCATCACTCTAGACTCTACTGCCTGCTTCAAGACATAATTGATCATATAGCGTCCTCGGTGTACGTATATGCCTTGTAACGGACTATGCTCAGCTAGTAATAGTGGAATAGTGAGCCGACCGCAGACTGAGCAGCAGCGCTGGCCAAAGCGCACACCAGCACCACAGTAAAGGCAAGTACGATTGTCCTGACTTGTGCCGCAGTTGCTGCAGCGCTGCGCACCACTGCGATTCTGCTGTCCGCAGTTGTGACATACATAGCGTTGTTGGGCTGTATTAACCGCATCTTCGTAAGCATTGGCGAAATCGAGAATGCTTCTGTAACGCTGCTTATACTCTTTGGCCATTGCCCGCAGCAGCACAGCAGCAACCTCGGCGGGAATGCGAGGATTCCATTGCTGCAGCGAGGGAGGCTGTTCAGAGAAATGAGCATTCCACATCTCTTTGAGGCTCTTGTAGACAAAGGGAAGATGCTCAGTGAGCAGCTCGTAGCAGCAAATGGCGAGTGCATACTGATCGCTCTCACGTCGCGGGTTGCCCTGCCATTGTTCAGGTGCCATATGCGATGCTGTGCCAGTAACCTCCCCTAACGATGCATGTGTTTGCACGCCCAGATACAGTGTTGTGCCAAAGTCCGCGAGCAGGAGTTGACCATTGCGTCCGATAAGAAGATTGCCCGGCTTCACATCCTGGTGAATAAGCCCGGCATGGTGTATATAATGCAGGGCTGCGGCTGCCTGCTGCACATACGAAACAAGCTCTTCGGCGAAAGCTGGCCGTCTACTGCCATCTGCCTTATGAAACAGGTCTTTGATAGTCCTTGGCGCGTACTCCATGACCAGATAAGGCTGCTCACTTGCCAATTGCCCAAAGTTGTAGACAGGCAGAATGTTGGCGTGTTGCATATTAGCGATACGGCGTGCTTCCTGAAAAAAGCTAGCCCGTATCTTGTCATCGAATTGATCGAGGCGCAGCACTTTCAGGGCCAGAATACGGCTCAACGGCGCAGACTCGCGTACTTTATATACATAGCCGTAGCTTCCGGCTCCAATAAAGGAGATTACTTGGTAAGCACTAATACGCGCCCCCTCGACCAAAAAATCGCAATGCTGGCAACAAACTGTGCCATCGGGGTTATCATGCCCTACACCATGCGGATTCAGACAACGAACCAAGTGTTTCGCCTCTTTTAGTTGATTTCTGTATGTATCTACGTTTGTAATAAGCACGGGTTAGGGGAGACGGAAAGCAGTTACCGATCAGTCTGCTAGTTAGCCATGCCAGAACGTGAATCAGAAATAAAAAGGTGTCGGGCATTGCCCAACACCTTTTTGTTTTTGCCTCATGATGTTTCAACCAACGCTGCCCGACATCTCCAACTGGATCAGACGGTTCAACTCAACGGCATACTCCATCGGCAACTCCTTCGTGATCGGCTCAATGAAGCCATTGACGATCAAGGAGTAAGCTTCTGCCTCGTCGAGGCCACGGCTCATCAGATAGAAGAGCTGGTCCTCGCCAACCTTGGAGACTGTGGCCTCGTGGCCAATTTCCGTCTGGTTTTCTTCGACACGGATGGTCGGGTAGGTGTCGGTGCGAGCATTCTCATCGAGCAGCAAAGCATCGCAACGGACACTGGACTTGGTGTGATGCGCTCCAGGGTTGACGCGCACAAGACCGCGATACGATGCGCGCCCTGTTCCCTTGGAAACAGACTTCGACAGAATCTGCGAGGTCGTATGTGGTGCTAGGTGAGTCACCTTCGCGCCTGCATCCTGGTGCATACCGTCGTTGGCAAAGGCAACTGAAAGAATGTCACCACGAGCGCCTGGTTCCATCAGCAGGACGGCGGGATACTTCATCGTCACCTTCGAGCCGAGGTTACCATCGACCCATTCCATCGTTGCATCCCGATAGGCCGCTGCACGCTTCGTCACGAGGTTGTAGACGTTCTTCGACCAGTTCTGGATAGTGGTATAGCGAACGCGAGCGCCCTCCATCACCTTGATCTCCACAACAGCACTATGTAGGCTGTCGCTGGTGTAGGTCGGTGCTGTGCAGCCCTCAACGTAGTGAACATAGGAGCCAGGCGCAGCAATAATCAACGTACGCTCAAACTGGCCCATATTCTGCGCGTTGATGCGGAAGTAGGCTTGCAGCGGCACCTCTACATGCACATTCTCTGGAACATACACAAAGCTACCCCCACTCCACACTGCGCTATTGAGCGATGCAAACTTGTTATCGGATGGTGGAATGACTGTGCCAAAGTGCTCCTTCACGATATCGGGATACTCACGTAGCGCCGTATCCATATCGGTGAAGATCACGCCCAGCTTCTCCAGATCCTCGCGCACCTTGTGATAGACAGCCTCACTCTCATACTGCGCAGTTACTCCGGCCAGATACTTCTGCTCTGCCTGTGGAATGCCCAAGCGGTCAAAGGTATCCTTAATCTCGGGTGGAATCTCATCCCAGTTCTTTCCCTGCTGCGGCACCGGCTTAATGTAGTAGTAGATATCGTCGAAATCGATGCCGGACAGATCAGCACCCCACGTCGGCATAGGACGTTTCTCGAAGAGATCTAGGCTCTTAAGGCGGAACTGCCGCATCCAGCTAGGCTCGCCCTTCATCTCAGAGATATTCTCGACAACCCGCTTATCCAAGCCCTTTTCGGACTTGTAGGTATAGTTTTCAGCTACGTGGAACCCGGCAGTGTACGTGCCCTGTTCCAGCTCGAATGCCTGTCCACTCATTAAATCACTCCATTTGCAACTGATGTCTATCAGTCAGCATGTATAGCCGAGGAGATTCCCTCAAGCTTAATCCTTACTTAGGAACTCGGATTTCTTCGTAATTATATGGTTTTTACACCCACTTGTCAAGGGGTGCGCGTGGACTGGCTCGAATTGTACCATTTGCACAAATTATTAGTTCGGTAGATCCTTAACATACGTGAAGCATATTTCGTCGCGCTTGTCACTCCCGCACTTAAGCAGCTAAAAAAGATTATCTCTTAACTCCTACGATAATATCGCGTTTCTTTATTACGCGATCAACCACATGTGCAAACTGTGTGTAGGGCGGCTCATCACGCACTTTCAGGCGTGTCTGCCGCTCTAGTAGCTCTATCATGCTAGCACGTTCGATACGTGTTGCATTCCAAGCCAACGCCAGCGTGCCACCAGGCAGCAGCAGGTTCTCCCAAACAGGCAAGGCTTTGTCCAGTAGCGCCGAAATCTCCCCGAAGTGCTGAATACCATAAGGCAAGTCGCCGACGATGGCATGCATGCGCGATCCCCCAGCGACCTCGCGCAGATGCACATCGGCATGTGTGCTGTCAGCATGGACCAGTACAAGCACGCGAGTGTTGCCCCTGTGACCGATCTCGAAATGATAGCGCCGTCCAGCGCGGCGACCTCGCTCATCAATTTCCTTATAAGGAATACTTTCATTCTCCAGATATTGGCGGGTGAAGGCAGCCGTGGTCTCAACATCCTGCCGTTCCACTTCGATACCAAAGGCATCGTGACCAGCGGCCAGCGCGAGAAAGAGAGTCGTGCCCCCTCCGGCCAGCGGATCAAGCACGCGTAGCCGCCCACTAAATTGCGCATTATAGCCACCAGCGCACAGTGCCACATTTAGCAAGATGCGGGTAAAGATTTCATTCGTTTTTCCCTTGTAGCGACGCGCCTCTGCCATTCCTAGCGGAACGAAGGGGGTGTAGTGCGGCTCCAATGGTCGCAGCAGTGGACCCTGCACCTCGCCGATTAGCTCGAAGTATTCATACGCCTCACTAATTGTTCCCAGTCGTGCTAGCACATCAAGCATCGCAGGCAAAGGAAAACGTTGCTCATCCACTGTCACTAGCAAATACTGCTGTCCGGCCAGGATAGTGGGAGTAATGGCGCTGAGAGCATGTCCTAATGGACTGGCAACCAATTCAGGTGCTGCCAACGTTGCCGTCATCGCAGCATATTGCGTACTGCGTTGCGGCGCAATTTTGAGTGCGATTTTCATGCGCGCAGTATAGCATATGACGCCTACCCCTTTCTATCCCCCTGCTGAGGACATACAATAGATAGCAAGTATACATGAATCAAATGACAATCACAGCACAAACTCGGAGGTTTTGTATGCATATCGTGACCATTGCAGAAATGCGCGAACTGGAAGCACAGGCGGAGCGTCAATACGGCCTGACCTCGCACATCTTGATGCAGAATGCGGGCAAAAGTGCAGCCGACATCATAGAGCGACACCTGCCCCCACACCACTCGATGAATGGACTGGAGATACTCTTTCTCATCGGTCCTGGCAACAACGGCGGTGACGGACTGGTCGTAGCACACCACCTGGAGCAAGCAGGAGCATTGGTGAGCATCTACCTTTGGAAAGAGCACAAGCTGACAGTGCGCGGCGAGGATATCAGTGCGGTGAACACAGCAGCAGAGCTAGAGTTAGCTCTGCAAAGCGCGGATTATGTCATTGACTCCCTACTGGGCACGGGCAACTCGCGCCCTCTCACCGAGGATATGCGCAATCTGCTTGAGCGCGTACGCAAAGAGAAAGAGCAGCGCAGTGCTCTGCACATTGTTGCCATCGACCTACCTAGCGGGTTGAACGCCGACACAGGAGCTGTTGGTCCTGCCACACTGCACGCTGATATAACGATTACCTTCGCGTGCCCTAAACAAGGGTTTTTCTTCTTTCCTGGGCGCGACTACATTGGCACACTCTACGTAGGTGACATCGGGCTACCAGGGGAGATGGTGCAGCACCTTCAGACGGAGATGTTGACCGACGACCTTGTGGCCGTTCTCTTGCCGCATCGCCCATTGAACAGTAATAAAGGAACCTTTGGTAAAGTCATGCTGTTCTGCGGTTCACCCCCCTACCCAGGGTCTGCATTTCTGGCCGGAAGCGCTGCAGGACGAATCGGCGCTGGCCTGATTACGCTTGCAGTGACAGAAAAGATGTTGCCCATCTACGCAAGCGCCTTCCATGAGACGACATTTATTATTTTGCCTGAAGAGCAGGCGCAGAGCTTTGATCGCGCTCAGGTATTGATCGACCACCTGGAGGGATATCGCGCACTGCTCCTTGGCCCTGGGCTAGGTCAGTCTGCTAACACACGCGAAGTGACGCTAGAGGTACTGGAGCATCTGCGTTCACTGCCGGATGAGCAACGTCCTCGCCTTGTCATCGACGCCGATGGATTGAACAACCTCTCTGCTTTAGAGCACTGGTGGACACTACTTCCTCAAGGAACTATTATCACTCCCCACCCCGGTGAAATGGGGCGTCTCTGTAACGGCCTGAAAGTATCAGGGGGCGACGTAGAGCGCCTGGAACTGGCACGTAACAAGGCCAAAGAGTGGCAGGTTATTCTCGTGCTCAAAGGTGCCTGCACCATCATCACTACCCCCGACGACCGGACACGCATCAACTGGTTGGCCAACCCGGCCCTGGCCTCGGCGGGCACAGGTGATGTCCTGGCAGGCATGATAGCGGGCCTACTGGCGCAAGGGCTATCCCCCTTGGACGCCGCCAGCAGTGCCGTGTACCTACACACGGTGGCAGCAGATATGCTGAGCGAGGAATTAGGTCACGCAGGTATGCTCGCCTCTGACCTCCTACCGCACATTCCGCGAGCGATGGTTAAAATAGGGCGAGCGTCACTTTTCTAAGAAGGTGACGCTCGCCCTAGTGTTAGCCAGTAACAGTAATATCGCCGCTCTCAAGGTCCCACTTCGCAAGAAGTTGGTGATAGGTGCCGTCTGCTTCCACCTGCTTGAAGGCATTCTGTACAGCATTGAACATGGCAGTGTTGCCCTTGGCTACTGCAATGCCTTCGGGGATAGCTTTGGTGACCAAGCCGCCAACAGCGAAATCTCCCGGGTCCTGGCTCAAATAGTAGGTAGTCACCGGTGAGTCTTGATACGTTGCGTCGACGCTACCAGCCTTTAATAACTGTACAACATCGACTTCGTCTTGTAGAACGCTGACACGAATGCCAGGCTTATTCTGCGCCTTGCAGGTCTGGTCGGCGGTGGTCAAATCGCTCTGCTCTACTGTGTCTGCTTGCACACCTACACCCAGGCCGCACAGGTCGCTGAGTGACTTGATATGCTTGGGATTACCTTTGCGCACCAGCAGTGACGTGCCTGTGTTAAAATAATGCACGAAGTCTGCCTTCTGCTCGCGCTCATTAGTAATACCCATCGATGAAATGACGACATCGAAGCGCTTAGCATTCAGACCATCAAGAATCGTATCAAAGCCTGTCGTGAAAATTTTGGTCTTGAGTCCCATACGCTGCGCAATCGCCGTAATCAGATCAACGTCGAAGCCAGTGTACCCCTCCGCATTAGGTTTGGCAAACTCTTTCGGTGGATAGTTTGTATCGCTGCCCACCGTCAAGGTGCCAGGTGTGACCAAGTTGAGCGTTGAGCCGCTGCCAATGCTTACACCAGTACAGGCGGTGAAAAGCAGAGAAAGGATAAGACAACTTCCCATAAGTAGCATGTTCAGCGAAATACGTCGTGTGTATAACATGGAAGCGAACCTCCTTGTACCTTCTTAAAACTTGTTAAAGATCATTGTTGGAGCATGATTGATGACGCCCCGGCCTGGGGTGTGATCAATCATGCCCCTACGCATGACCAACATATGGCTTAGTAATTAGCGCGGTAGGAGACTAATCACATGTAGCGCATACTGCAAAGAGTCTGTGGACACTTGCAGATCACCGCCAAAGGGGTTATTAATGATCGCAACAAGCCAGAGAGACATAGCGATGATGGTGACTAGCAGTCCCGTCAGTACTAGGTGTAGCCTGGCGTTCTCAATCTCTAAGATCATGCCCAAGTAGGTGACAACCATACCTCCAACTATGAGCACAAGCCAGAAATAGTCCGGTATGGACGTAGCTGACTGAAGGCGCAACAGACGATCCTGACTCAGGGTACTCAAGCTAGACAACACGTTGGCAGTAACAGCAGTCTGTGGCAGTCTCTGTTGTATAATGTTAAACATCGCCTGCATGTCCTGGGAACCCTCCTCAGAACCAAAGCGGTCTCCGCCAGTCTGCTGCATCATTGGCCATTCGTCGTTGATCACCAGTTCTGTGTAATGGCGAAGCCGATCATGCATTACACCGCGTATAGGTTCAGGAAACGATGCAGAATAGCGAGCAGTAACAACAATAGCTGCTGCTTCTTCCGACACGGCATGTTCAGCCGAACCAAATGCTTCCCAGACGTAAATAACCAAAAATCCTAGTAACACAGCATACACGACACTCACCGTGGCAAAAATGAAACCAATAGACTCATTACTCATCAATTTCATTTTTCGACGGCGCAGCACTAACACCCCCAAAAAGGTGACAACAATAGAGCCACCTACGAAGAGAACGAAAAGCAACCACGAAGGTATGCTCAGAAATAATGCGCTCATGATAAAAGCTCCCCAAGTTGTTCCTGCTTTGAGAGGATATCTCCTGCTCCTCAGTTCTTCTCATCATGGAAGTTAACATACCAGTGTTGGCCGCTGCAGAACGGTTTGTTCTTGGATTGGCCGCACCGACACAGGGCATAGTGCTCCCGCGAGGAGCCTTGCGCTCCCTGCTCATCGTTGCCTTGCCCGTCTTTGAGCGGGATGCCACCAGTGACGCGATACGGCCCATCTTTGGAGACGGTGATCATTGGCTCACGAACCTGATCGACCTCGTCGCGACGTTCAATACCGCCAATGGCATAGCTGAGTGCGCCGGAGGGGCAGGCTCGTACAGCGGCAATAATCTCTTCCATCCTGGAACCATTAGCATCAATCCACGGTTCCTGGCGCAAGCGGAAGACCGACGCCAGGTTGTCTGTGCAGAAGCCGGAGTGCTGGCAGATGCCACGGTTATCCAGTACCGTGATCTGCTCACCGACATAGGTGTCTTCTCGATCCGGCACGCGGTCGGGTTGCTTGTCACCAGTGAACCCAATACGTGCATGGGTGCCATCACAGAAAGGCTTAATGGCCGAGCCGCCGCAACGACACAGCGCCATCTGTGGGCGAGTCGCGATGCGCTCTCCTCGTGAGTTCTGCAGGTTTTCGACGTTGGTCAGCAGATAGGGACCGTTGCGCGACGCTTGGATGCTGCATGCCAGCCCCACCTCCATCTCTTTCAACTCGGCAACCTCGGCTGCCACCCCACGGGGACCATCCACAGGTGCAAATTGACAGGCCAAATCCTGCAGCGCAGCTGTGGCTTCCTGCAACTCGGTGGGAATGGTGGGGTTCAAGCGCAGCTTGGTCGCAATCCTGGCCAATTGCCACAGCCGCTCGCCGAAGAAGACCCAGGCTGAGCGCTTATGCGGTAGCAGGTGGATATCACGGTTGTAGCCAAAGCCCGGACCGGCAGTCTTACCCGACGGCGCGACACTACCTACTGGCATCTTGGTCAGCACCTCGCCCAGCGGGCGAATGACAGTGGTCATGAGCCGCAGTGTAGCTCGCGAGAGCTGCTCCAGTTCAGCCTCTGTTTCCTCGTTATGAGCAAAGAAGCGCAACAGGATGAGCAACATCGTGTCATAGGCACCATTGAACAGGTCGGCGACCTCGTGAGTAAGGGCATCACTGATGACGATGCCACCAGAAGTATCGTCGTAGAAGCGCGTCATCGGATTGGAGACGACCGGTCGCACTGGCTCGAAGGGAACGCCGCTCTGTTGCGCCTGCGCCAGCGCTTCTTCGTACTGGATGCGAATCTTGTCGAAGACGCAGAAGTGCGCGTCGGGATGGGCTGAGGTGGGAGCCTCACCTTGCTCAACGATGCACTCAATGGCCGCACAGGCCGAGGCACGATCTACAATCGAAATCAAGTCGCCGCTCAGATCGACAAAGCGGGCGTTGGCCTGTGCTTCAGGCGGTCCGATGAAGAGCTCCTCTTCCGCCATATAGCCAAACCCCGTCTCAATCTTGTGGTACAGCTCGCCCACGGTCTTGAAGTCGACCTCGAACGGCTCACACCCCTCGTCATCCTCCTCCGGCATACTGGGCAGTACAGACTGCTGCGTTCCCAGGACGCGGGCGCGCATGGCATCGTAGGGTGCCTGCTCTTCCGCTGAGAGAATGCCCGCCTCAGGCATTTCATAGCAGACGAAGCGTTCGATGGTCTCCTGACAGAACGGTTCCAAGCTGAGACGCAGGCCAAAGGGAAACGCCGATGGAGGTAGAGGAAAATTGGGGCGACGGAAATGCGGCGCACCACCGATGGCAGTAAGCATGTTGGAGACCTGAGCCAGATGGCCCATCTCTTCGACTGCCACCTTGCACAGAAATCGTCGCCAGCCGCGCACCATCTCAGCTTGCTGCTCGGTCATGCCGCCTTCACTGACGTCGCTCTTGAGCGAGTAGGCGGCAAACAAATAAATACAGGCCAGCCCGTGTTCCAGTTCGGCGGCACGCGACAGCAGATAGATCAACTCTTCGCGTGTCTTGACGGGCGCAATGTGCGAGCGATCAACCTTGGCACCAGGGACCGTCTGCGACATATCTGACTTTCCTTCTTTCTTTATCTACAGGAAATAACTCTACTTTTCGTAGAGACCTTGGCGACTCTACAATCGCCCATAAATGTAACACAAGAGCAGGAAGTTTGTCAATAGTCTTGTTCACAGCTAAAGAGTTTATACAGAATAAAACATATTTCGATTACCATTGAGGACAAAATATATTACACATTAAGAACATATACCAACCATAAAAAATGCTTATTTGATATGACAATGGGCAGCCATGTCTTATGTTGAGTGCAGCACCATAGTAATACATTGCAGTAGTACTATGGTGCTAAAGCACTAACAAGAATATATAAGCATAGCAATATAGTACTGATGCGATGAAATCTATTGACTTATTCTGACGCATCATGTATTCTTCCAATAGATACTGAAGTGTACTGCAAAGCTTCTTACCGCTCTCGTAGAGAAGACAGGAGCTAGGCTAGGCGTGCTGAGTAGGTCACAGCCCATCACACTTGTGACCTTCCCCGGTGGTTTTTTGCAATACAAGTGTGATGTTCGGCACTATCCAAGAGAATGAGATTTGCTTATTTGCGTAGTCAACGAGGAAACCAGTAGAACGAGGTAGCCAGATGACAAAAAAGATCCTGATAGTATTATCCGAATGGGGGTACTGGGGTGAAGAGCTCGTCGGTCCCTTAGAGACGTTCGATGCTGCGGGCTACGAGAGCACCTTTGCCACCTCAAAGGGAAAGCGACCCGTTCCCCTGCCTCCCAGCATGAATCCCAGTTTCATCGATCCACCGCTTGGCAAGTCCGTTACCAGCAGAGAAATGGCCAACAAGGTTCGTGAACTGGACAAGTCAGACCGCCTCAATAACCCGATCAACCTGTCGGCGTGGTTGCCAGATCGACCTTACTACTGTTCTGCCAACTTCTTACGAGAAATGGAAGCGTACAACGATGCTGTCGACAAGGTCCAGCAAGAGATCGAACCGTACGCCACCATCTTTATCGTTGGCGGTAGTGGCCCCATCATTGACTTGGCCAACAACCACAGAGTGCATGACCTTATCCTCAGCTTTTATAGGGCGGGAAAACCTGTTGGCGCAATCTGCTATGGTGTTGCCTGTCTTGCTTTTGCTCGTGACTTTGTCCTCCGCAAGAGCATTATCTGGGGCAAGCACGTAACAGGTCACTGCAAGGAATATGATTACAAGGACGGTACCGGATTCGTCGGCACTGACATTAATATAGGTCCACCTCCCTATCCCCTAGAGTACATCTTGCATGATGCAACTGGTCCCGAGGGAGGCTACATCGGCAACTTCGGTAGGGAAATCTCTGTCATTGTTGACTTCCCATTTATCACGGGTCGCTCAACCCATGACTCATATGCAACCGGGCAGAAAGTCGTCGAGGTGCTGGACAAAGGACTGAAACGCTATGGCTGGTAAACCTAACAAGCCTTAGCTAGATTAACATGGATGACATCACGCTCGGGTGAGTAGTCTTCCACTCTATGCAAGGTTGAAGACCAAGCATACGTACAGTGAGAGGAACCTTTGAGGAAAGCAGGGATTATGACAGGTAAAACTGGACGCTTTGCCATCATTGAACAACTTCTTGCGGATGATATGCACTACATGTTCGGCAACCCCGGTACCGTCGAGCAGGGCTTTCTGGATGCATTAAGCGACTATCCGGACCTCAAATACATTGTGACACTGCAAGAGGCGGTGGCTGTAGGCATAGCCGATGGCTATGCTCGTGCTACCAAGAGACCCACGGTGGTGCAACTACATAGTGGGGTCGGCCTCGGCAACGGAATCGGCATGCTGTATCAGGCCAAGCGTGGACATGCTCCCCTGGTCGTCATCAACGGTGATGCTGGTCTGCGGTACGACGCCATGGACGCGCAGATGGCAGCCGACTTGGTAGCAATTGCTGAGCCTGTAACAAAGTGGGCAACCCGTGTGGTGGACCCAGCCTCGCTGCTGCGGGTGCTGCGGCGAGCTATCAAGATAGCGGCCACACCACCGATGGGACCCGTGTTTGTGTGTTTGCCGATGGATATCCTCGACGCTCCCAATGAAGAAGCAGTGATTCCAACTTCGTTCCCCGTGACGCGGGTGGCCCCAGAACCAGATCAGATTGCACAAGTGGCAGCCCTGTTAGCAGCAGCTCAGCAGCCCCTGTTCATTATCGGCGACGGCGTAGCCGCTTCCGCTGCACAGACCGAATTGACCCGTGTGGCCGAACTCACTGGAGCGCAAGTCTGGGGCGCAGACTCATCGGAAGTCAATATGAGCGCCTCACATCCACTTTTTAAGGATCAACTGGGGCATATGTTTGGGGAGCACAGCCGTGCAATCACCTCACAGGCAGACGTAGTGCTGATTTGCGGAACCTACGTCTTCCCCGAGGTCTTCCCTGCACTCTCTGGCGTCTTTGCCTCGGGGGCAAAGGTCATTCACATCGACCTGAATGCCTATGAAGTGGCCAAGAACTTCCCAGTGGATATAGGGCTGATTAGCGACCCGAAGACAACACTAGCAAAAGTGGCCGCTGCACTAGAGACAACGATGACAGCCAGCCAGAAAGCAGCAGCGAAGGCCCGAGTCAGTGCTCACACAGCGGCTAAAGAGCAGGAAGTGGCTGCTTGGCATGAGGCGGATACGTCCAGACGCGAGGCCGTCCCGCTACACGCTTCGCGCTTCATGGAGGAACTGGCTGCTCAGCTTCCCAAAGACGCGATCATCTTCGACGAAGCGTTGACTACCAGTCCCGATCTCGTTCATGCGCTCCCACCGACGACACCGGGAACCTATTTTCTGACGCGTGGGGGGTCATTGGGTGTCGGCATTCCCGGAGCAATTGGCATCAAGCTGGCCCACCCAGACAAAACCGTGATCGGCTTCTGCGGCGATGGGGGCAGTATGTACACCATTCAGGCACTCTGGACTGCAGCTCATCACAGGATCGGGGCGAAGCTCGTCATCTGCAACAACCACAGCTACAAACTGCTGAAACTCAACCTTCAGCAGTACTGGCGAGAGCGACAGCTGCCAGAGCATGTATTTCCTGCTTCATTCGACATCGACGACCCAGGCATTCACTTCGCCGAGTTGGCGCAGGCGATGGGGGTCAAGGCCGTGCGGGTCGAGACGCCCCAGCAGATCGGCCCTGCGGTCCGTCAGGCGTTAGCAGACGACGAACCCTTTCTGATTGACTTAGTCATCAGTAACGATGTGCCCGGTCATGTTGTGCAGAAGGCACTACACAAGTATAGTCAGGCGTGAGCACACACGACCATCTTGTAGCTACTGCTGCAATACAAACTGTACTAAGGAGATCGAAACATGACAATGACACCCGGACGCAAGTTCTATGAAGAGCAACTCCTGTATATCTCCGCAAAAGATGTGGACGGCTTGATCGACAATCACTACAATGAAGACGCCGTTCTCATTGGATTTGAGTTCGTCGTGAAAGGTCGTGACGCACTCAAAAAGTATTTTCGTGGCTACCTCGAGATGCTAGGCAACTTAGAGGTGAAGTCAACTGACAAATTCAGGGAGACCGAAGACACCATCTTCCTCGAAGCCAGTGTCGTGACTAAGCTTGGCCCAGCAGTGGTTTACGACGCTTTTGTTCTCAGAGATGGCAAAGCTTCGTATCACTTTACCGGTGTCAAGTAAGAAGGAGCCTCTCCCATGCAGGTTTTGATGACAGTCAACGGCAAGCCGATGAGCGCGGAGATTGAGCCTAGGATGCTCCTGGTAGATTTCATTCGTGAGACGTTAGGCTTGATGGGTACGAAAATTGGCTGTGACACAGGTCAGTGTGGCACCTGCACCATCCAGGTCAATGGTAGGTCGGTGAAGAGTTGCTTGCTGCTAGCGGTCCAGGCCGATCACAGTGATGTCAAGACTATTGAGGGCGTGGCTCAGAATGGTCAATTGCATATGCTACAGGAAGCATTCTGGGAAAAGCATGGGCTGCAATGTGGCTTTTGTACACCGGGCATGATTATGTCACTGCTTGATCTACTTGAGCATAACCCAAACCCAAGTGAGGATGAGATTCGATCTTGGCTGTGGGGGAGCCTCTGCCGCTGCACAGGCTATCAGAGCGTAGTGCGCGCTGTACAGTATGCAGTTGAGAAGATGCAGCAGGCGTCTGTTGCAGAGTTTGCAACAGCGCAAGCTCAGACGCGCTCAACCTGATACCTCTCGGGTTATGTAGGATTCCAAGGCCATAATGAGTCAAAGCGCAAACGAGGAGAAAGATTGTGGCTCAAAAAGTCTTTGGCGCGCCGATAAAAGGGCGTGCGGAACCGCAGATGTTGAGGGGAGAGGCACAGTTCACAGCCGATATTACTCTGCCTGGCATGTTGCATATGGCTATCTTACGCAGCCAACACGGTCACGCGCACATCAAGAACATTGATACGAGCGCGGCCTTGAAGATGCCCGGTGTAGTGCGGGTGATTACAGGAGCCGACCTGGAAGGCAAAATGATGCCTCTGCCCTGCGTCTGGATACCCGGTGGCGTAGAAAGTCACTTTCCACCTCATCCCTACGGCCTGCCTGGAGCTGGCTACGCCTTAGCAAAGGACAAGGTCCGCTACATCGGCGACGGGGTAGCAGCGGTGGTTGCCGAGACACGCGACCAAGCCCACAGCGCACTAGCAGCGATCCGTGTAGACTACGAGCCACTGCCCGTGGTTGTAGACGCCGAGGAGGCTCTGAAGGAGGGAGCTCCGCAACTCCATGAAGCCGTGCCACACAACCTGAATGCTGATTGGACCTGTGGAAACAAGGAAACCACCGACCAGGCAATTGCAAACGCTGAGGTCGTCGTGAACCTCTCGCTTTACAACCAGCGGACCATCAATAATCCTCTTGAACCCCGTAGCGCCATTGGCAGCTACGACCCGATTACCGATGAATACACCCTCTGGGCTACAACGCAGTCGCCACACAATCACCGTTTCCTGCTCGCCTATCTCGTACTGGGTATTCCTTTCAACAAGCTACGCGTCATTGCGCCCAACGTCGGTGGAAGTTTTGGCACAAAAGGCTATATCTATCCAGATATGGCACTCGTCATTTTCCTGGCCAAAGAGCTTGGTCGCCCGGTGAAGTGGGTCGACACGAGAACCGGATTAATGCAGTCCACAGTACAAGGCCGCGATCACAAACAGCATGGCACCATCGCGGGAACAAAAGATGGCAAGATTACCGCCTTGCGCTGCACGAGCTACGCAAATTTAGGCGCTTACCCCTCCACAATCGGTCCCGGCGTCGCGACCGCTTTGATGGGTCGCAGCATCAGCGGTGTCTACGCTATCGAGAATGCCTTTTGCGAAGTATATGCAGTTTTCACCAACATCGTCCCGTTGGGGGCACAGCGTGGCTCTGGTCGAGCGGAGGCAACCTTTCTGGTTGAGCGCTTAGTAGACCTCTATGCAGCCGAGATCGGCATGGATCCAGCCGAGGTCCGCTACAAAAACATGATTGCCCCGCAGAGTTTCCCTTATGACAATCATCTCGGTTGGGTCTATGACTCCGGCAACTATCAAGCGACGCTTGATCGAGCTCTGGAGATGGTTGAGTATAGCAATATTAAAGCCCGCAAAGCGGAAGCTCGCCAGCGTGGGAAGCGGCTTGGGATTGGTATCGCTTGCTTTGTCGCCATATGTGGTGTCGGTCCATCAACGCGCATGTCGAAGGAGGGGATGCTCGGAGGAACCTGGGAAAGCGCCAATATCCGCGTTTACCCAACTGGTGAGGTCAGCATGACAATTGGCTCAAAATCAACCGGACAGAGCCACGAGACAACCTTTGCACAAATCGTTGCCGAGGAGCTGGGTGTTGACATGAACATGATCCAGTTCTTCCAATCCGATACGCAGAGGGCTCCCTACGGACAAGGTACATATGGTAGTCGTTCGTTTAGCTTGGCTGGTCCTGCCTTACAGCTTACGGCCCACAAGATCAAGGAGAAGATCCGCAAAGCGGCTGCTCATATGTTCGAGGCGGCTGAGGAAGATGTCGTCTATGAAGATGGCAAGGTATTTGTCAAAGATTCACCGCAGAAGGTCAAGACGTTGCAGGAGATGGCACTTGCACTCTGGTATGGCTGGAATCTCCCGCCGGGGATGGAGCCGAATCTGGATGAGACCTCCTTCTTTGATCCACCTGACTTTAACTACCCGTTTGGCAGTCATATCGCTATCGTTGAAATAGACGAGCAAACCGGCCAGGTTGACTTGGTACGCTATGTCGCTGTGAATGACGCGGGCAACGTCGGCAACCCGTTGGTCGTTGATGGGCAAATCGAGGGCAGTATTGCTCATGCCATTGGCCAGGTGCTTATAGAACGGGCCGTGTATGACGAGCAGGGAAACCTGCTGACGAACAACTTCATGACATATGCCATTCCACGGGCTACTGACGTGCCCCGCTATGAACTTGACCGCACAGTCACCCCGACGCCTCATAATGCCCTAGGCATGAAGGGCGTTGGCGAAATTGCCACTGTTCCCCCAGCCGCGGCTATTAGTAACGCCGTGTGCGATGCCCTCTCCGATCTCGGTGTGAAACACATTGACATGCCGATCACTGCTGAAAAGGTCTGGCGTGCGATGCGTGATGCCCAAGCTGTGAAGGGGAACAGTGACAAGAAGAACGTTCAACAAGATCAACGAGTAGGAAAATAAAGACATGATCTTAGCATCGGTAGAGTATGCCGCACCACAGAGTCTCGACGAAGCAGTGGCACTACTCAAAAAGAATACGGGTGCCCGCATCCTGGGCGGCGGCCACAGTCTCTTGACAGAGATGAAATTACAGCGCATTTCACCTCCGATGCTGGTAGACCTGCGCAATATCCAGGCTTTGCGTGGTATTGCGCGCCGTAGCGACGGTGGCCTTCGTATTGGCGCGATGACGACCTTAGTGGAAATAGCCCAAGAGAAAGATATCCAAGAACGCTATGCTGCTTTGGCTGAAGCGGCCAAGAGTACCAGCGACCCTCAGATACGCAACTGTAGCACGCTGGGTGGCAATCTTGCCTATGGTGATCCAGCAGCTGATCTTCCCGCCGCACTATTAGTATTTGAGGCAACGCTCAACATCTTTGCGCTGAGAGGTACACGTACGATCCGTGTCGATGAGTTCATTGCTCAGTCGCTTAAGACTGGGCTTGCAACTGACGAGATTATTACCTCTTTCGACCTGGCGAGCGTCGCTGTCAGCACCGACAGTGCCTACGAAAAGATTACGAACCGCGCCACCGGCGGTGCCATATGTGGGGTAGCAGTCAATGTCATGCGAGCATCTGACGGCACCCTAGGCGCATGCCGTGTGGCTGTAACAGGCGCAACTAAGCACGCAATGCGCTTGCCGGCAGTCGAGGCAGCGTTGAAGGGCAAGCAACCGACTGCAGAAACTCTCGCGGCTGCTGACTGGGTCGGTGAGGAGCAGAACTTCATCTCCGACCTTGCCTCTTCCGCTGAGTACCGTGCCCACCTAACGAGAGTACTGACGAAACGTGCTCTCACCCGTGCTATTGCACGTGCTAAAGTTCTGCCAAGCTAAGACTGTTGAAGAGCGAAAAAGGAGGATTTAAACGATGAGCACATTGGCACCTCTCACTGAAGCCGAAGTGCGTCAGTTCGTGGATCAGTGGTACCACAACCTGGATATCCATGTTCCGCTAGAAGGTTTTCTGGCGATGGTTGCCGATGAGGGTATAGAGTTCCGCTTCCCAGAAGTGACCGTCACGGACAAGGCTGGAGTAACCGCTTGGTACAAGCGGGTTACTGCCACCTTTTTCGATGAGATCCACGAGACAAAAGAACTGGCAATTAGCACTACAGGCGACCGTGCAACGGTAAAAGTGCTCACTTTCTGGCAAGCAAGCGTCTGGAATCCGCCTGCGCCAAAGAGTGAACGGCTGGCATTTCTTGCCGGACAAACCTGGACAGTCAAGCGTTCAGACAAAACTAGGCAACCAGTGGTGGTGACCTACTTTGTGGACTCGTTCGATCCGGTCGGCGGATCAGGAGTGCTTCCGGTAAAAGACAGCACTACCACATAAACCTAAACCACGCTTTTGTAAATTCTACAAGATAGGAGATAGGCAATGCTAGGTTCAAGGAACACCAGAGACGTGGTCATCGCATACTACGAGTTAGTCAATAAGGGCGATTGGGATAGCTGGCTGACGCTCTTCGATGACAATGTGGTGATTGATGAGCAGTTAGCTGGTCACGTTGAAGGTATTGGCGTCTTGCGGGGTGCCATCGATGGCATGAAGAAAGGATACTCCAAGTTCCAAAATCAGCCTAAGCATGTCGTCATCGACGGCAACGAGGCGTGCGTCGTCTCACACATTTCGGCAGCTAATGCCAGCGGTGTACCTATTGAGGCAAACGTCGCAAACTATTTCCGCCTGGAGAACGGCAAAATCAAGTACATGGCGAATTTTCACGATACCGTGCCTTTTGGCCCGTTTGTCAACCAGAAGCTAGATTAAGCCATGAAATTGTTGCGCCCGTTTTGCAGTACTCCTCAGCCTACAAAGTACACCCCCTACAAGCACCGAAGCTGCAAGGAAGACGAGAACACATAATCTTAGGGATGAAGTATAGGTTCAAAGCTTTGAAGTGGCACCACGGAGGTTACGATGAGCACACACGATTTCATTATTGTAGGAACAGGTTCGGCGGGGTCGGTACTTGCGAACCGACTCAGTGAAAACCCGAGGGTGAAGGTGTTAGCATTAGAAGCGGGGGGGTCTGAGATTCCTCCTAATGTCTCTAACCCATCATTATGGTATACTCTGCTTGGCTCATCAGTGGATTGGGCCTACACGAGCACACCGCAGCCAGCTCTGGGCGGTCGAGTAATCCATGAGCCACGCGGCAAGATCCCCGGTGGGTCCAGTAACCTGTACATCATGATGCATATCCGAGGGCATCCCTCCGACTACGATAACTGGGCCTACAACGGCTGCCCCGGCTGGCGCTACCAGGATGTGTTACCCTTCTTCCAGAAACTGGAAAACCAGGAAGACGATACCAGCCCATGGGCTGGCAAGAGTGGTCCGCTCACTGTCGCTAATGCGAAGCTACACCAACCGAACCCGACCTCTGCAGCGTTTATCCAAGCATGCTGCGAGCTGGGCTACCCTCCCACCGAGGACTTCAACGGCCCGAACATGGAAGGCGCTGGCTGGCACCATGTCAACATCAAGGATGGCAAACGTCACAGTACAGCCGTCGCCTACCTCTACCCGGCACTGAACCGACCTAACCTGACGCTAAGCACCAACTCACAAGCCACTCGGCTTCTGTTCGATGGCAAACGCTGCATAGGTGTGGAGTACAGCCAGAACAGTGAGATCAAGGTTGCCAATGCCAATCTTGAGGTGATCGTCTGCGCAGGCGCAATCGAGTCGCCCAAGTTGCTGCTGCTTTCGGGAATCGGCCATCCCAGCCAGTTGAAGGAGTTTGCTATTCCCGTAGTAGCCGAGGTGCCTGGGGTGGGCGAAAACTTTCATAATCACGTTCTGGCTGGGGTAATCAACGAAACGTCACAGCCAGTGCCCCCGCCCCATCAGAACCTTTCGGAAAGCGCCCTGTTCTGCAAGTCCGATCCAGGCTGGGTTGGACCAGACTTGCAGCTTGGTTTTGTGCATGTGCCGTTTGACATTATCATCGGCCAGGGGCATCCTAACTCAATTAGCATCCTGCCTGGGCTTGTCCGTCCCATGTCACGGGGCTGGGTCAGGCTAGCAAGCAAGAAACCGCTTGATAAGCCGCTGATCAACCCAAACTATCTTGCTGTTGACTCTGACCTTGAACGGCTCGTGCAAGGTGTTAAGATCGCTCGCCAGATACTCGCAACTCAAGCGTTCTCAAAATGGGTCAAGCAAGAGTTGCTGCCGGGACCGC
>JAFAXQ010000169.1 GCA_019240835.1 Ktedonobacteraceae bacterium | reverse complement strand
ACAGACTGTTTGAGCGAGGGCATTAATCTGCAGGAGTATTTTGACGCGGTCTTTCACTAAGATCTCTCTTGGAACCCGACGCGCCATGAGCAGCGTGAAGGGCGCGTGGACCGCTATGGTCAGCCGCGCAAGCAGGTACGTGTGATTACCTACTATGGTATAGATAATCAGATTGATGGCATTGTGCTCAATGTGCTGATCAAGAAGCACCGCAACATTCGTTCACGGCTCGGCATCTCGGTGCCAGTACCTATCGATAGCGAAAAGGTAATCGAGGCTATCTTTAAGGGCTTGCTGTTACGCGAAAATACCAGCAAGGCACAAACTGCACAGGCGTACTTACCTGGCTTCGAGGAGCTTTTGTATCCTGAGCGCGACGAACTCTTCAACCAATGGGAAGCTAGTGCGGACCGAGAGGATCATTCTCGCAAGACCATCTTTGCACAGCAGAGCATCAATGTGAAGCAAGTGGCCGATGAGCTAGCGGCTGTGCGCTCTGCTATTGGATCAAAAGTTGAGGTGGAAGCCTTTGCCAAAGATGTTTTGGCGGCGCATGGAGCCTTTATTTCGCCTATCAAGACGGGGGCACTACAGATTGACGTAGCTGAAACGCCCAGAGCACTGCGCGATAGCATTGATGTGAGCCGTTTCATCACAGCGAAAACTCCCAGTTTCAAGGCACGCTTTGAACTTCCCATACAAGAAAATGAGCTGTATCTGAGTCGCACACATCCCATTATCGAGGGCCTAGCCACCTATGTAATGGAGGCCGCGCTCGATTCGCTGGATGATACATCTGAAAAACGCGTAGCGCGACGTTGCGGCGTGATTAGCACAAGTCGGGTGACACGGCGCACAACCCTACTGCTGATGCGACTGCGCTTTCATATTGTCACGCAACGTGCGTCGAAAGAATATGCCATGCTAGCTGAGGACTGCCAGTTGCTAGCCTTTACAGGAACACCGAACAGGGCGGAATGGCTCAGCGATCAAGAGGCCATTGAGCAACTGCTGGATGCACGATCTGAGGCCAATATTTTACCGGACCGCGCAAAGTATTTCTTGAATGCCGTGCTCAGCGAATTCGACACATTACGACCTCATCTGCAACAAGTCGCAAAGGAGCGTGGTCGAGATTTGCTCACTGCTCATCGACGCGTACGTGAAGCAGCGCAAACCCGTGGATCAGCATCAGGTCGTGGCATACGCTATCGTGTCGAAGAGCAGTTACCACCGGATGTGCTCGGTGTCTATATTTATTTGCCATTTCAACCGTCGCTAAGATAGATTGTTATCTACGTAGGCTCAAAAGCCTAACGAACCAACACGTATTATTCACGGAGAGACCATCCCTCACACCTGCCCACACGCAAAGTACAGCTCGTAGCTGGTGTGATAGCTATTCCATTCCTCTTCAAGCTGGCCCATCACCTCGTCAAACGATTCAGGAGGAAC
Organism: Ktedonobacteraceae bacterium; assembly: GCA_019240835.1. Lineage (GTDB taxonomy): Bacteria > Chloroflexota > Ktedonobacteria > Ktedonobacterales > Ktedonobacteraceae > JAFATZ01. The sequence continues at coordinate 677 of JAFAXQ010000169.1, read as the reverse complement.
ACCCAATAACGCGTGGGCCAGTGGCTTCATACTGAGCCAGCCTGCCAGCATATCTTGCGCCAACAAATTCCCGATGCGCCCACCCCACTTGCCCACAGGAAGCGTCCTAGTCTCAGCCCGAATGTTGTAGAGTCCCGCATGCTTGAGCAGCAAGCCTAGTTGGGACATGTAAGAGGCATCAATGCCCCTGGAGGCGCTGATCGCACTCCACCAGTGCAAAAACTGCCTCGTAGCTGGCCCCATGTGGTGAAAGGTAGTGCCCATTTCTACCAGTTCGATCCAGCCCTCAGCAGCGGTGACTCTTTTCAGTTCCTCAACGACCCAAGGCCAACTCGCCAAAGGAATCGCCGCAACTAACAGCCGTTGATGCACATAGTCAAAGGACTGAGCCGCAAAAGGCAAGCCCTTGAGCAGATTGCCCTGCACAAAATGGGTGTTGAGCGGGGCGGGAGTGGGACTTGGCACCTCTTCGAGATCGAAACCGATGACCTGTGTCTGTGGATAAGTACGAGCGATGTCACGTCCCCAGATGCCTGTGCCACACCCAACATCAAGCACTTTGCCACCCTTACATAGCAGATCATGCACCGGGGCAAAACAATTATCTGCCAAAACCTGGCGCACCAGGAAGTGTTGATAGCCGAGCCTGTGATATTCCTGCTCGTCCTTGGGCAACA
>JAFAXQ010000118.1 GCA_019240835.1 Ktedonobacteraceae bacterium | reverse complement strand
CTGGTGCTTGGCTGTGGAAGGACCCCTCCGTTCAGATGACAGTCACAACCGTAGCGGGGTCGCAGGGTGGTGGTGGTCTACTAGGTGCTATCGGAGGTTTTTTCGCTGGCGCTTCGATCATCCTGAATCGCTTCACTGGCCCAGGCCGTATTGGTATCCAGTCGATGACGTATCATCCACCACAGGCTGAAGGAGCGCAACAGGCTGGTGGTCAAAGCAACCTGAGAGGTCCACTCGACACCCTGAACAACCTTTTTGGCAATTAATGTTCTCTACAGGTAGCCCGATTTAGCGCGCCCAATGCGTGTGGTATATCGGGCGTTAAACGCTCTAAATCCTCCACTAGGCCCCTGAACAGGTTCAATGAGGGAGATTGCCGGTGTTTGTCGATTTCTCTTTGTTTATACGCAGAATTTTGAGCATATACTGCTCAGAGTTCAGGTAGAAGGGGTTGCGTTTGATGTACTTGCCCACAACGGAGATGGGGTGTAGCTTCAACAGTTCTACCACTAGATTGGGCATGAGTTTGCTATGATCGTAGTGCATCAAAGCAATGATGGGGGCATTCTGGAAGGTGAAGACCGCATCAGAAGCAGCCTCGTACTTGAGAATCTGTTCAGGAGTGGCAGTATCTTTCAATAGCCAGGTCATATCTATCGAAATACGTACAGCTTGCCAACCTTCGCGTAGCGCCTGAGCAATAAACGTTTGGTGAGAAGAAAGTAAGAAGTATGGATCGAAGCGATTGCCATTTGCTAAGAGTACCTCACGCTCACTATGCAGTATCAACTGCCCTGCTTCGATCAGTGCATCTGTATCGACTTGCAGTTTGTGCAATTCCTCACGGAACTCTTTAATCTGTGCTGGAGCTGCAGCAAACAGACATTTTTCTGAAAGGGATAACCCTACTCTCATCAAGCGTGCTGTTACGCTAGGAATCTCTGTCACTTTGCTATAGAGTTGGCAGATATGCGAGCCGGGAGGGATGCGTTCCGACTTGCCTTCAACACTAAGATCCATATCTATCTCCGCTGATACCACTTCCCGTCACCCTACGCTCCTGTAGAATGCGGGCGGCACGATTGCTCATGGCAACAACCAACCAGCTCAACGTGCCAAAAATAATGATTCCCGACAAAGATGAGAGCAGAAGTAGCAAAAGCATTTTATGTAAAGGAAAAGTGGCCACCACTGCTACTAACAGAGTGAGCATTGACATACCGGGAACGAAAATGAGAATCCATACTGCAATAACACGCATTGCTTGGACGCGTGAGAGTGGCTCCTCCCCACTGTAGGGAAAGAGGATACGACGCATGAGTCTGTAGCGCAACTTGCTCTGCATATGATTAGTGCAGTCCTTCCTTCTGCTGGTGTTGTAACCAGTGTAGTAACGTCTCTTCGGCTTGGTATAAAATGTTTACCTCGCTCTGATAGGTCAGACGGCGACATGCCTCCTGGAGAGGAAACCACTCCACTACATCGTATTCATGATCGTGAAATGCCGTGTCGCCACCAATTGCCTGGAACAGAAAATGACGTACCTGTTTGTGGTAACGTATCTGGTCACGCACAAATGAATATGAAACGCTGCCGACGTATGCGATCAAGCGTACCTGTAAACCAGTCTCTTCTTGTACCTCGCGTAAGGCCACCTGCTCGATTGTCTCGCCTGGCTGCGGAGTACCTTTGGGCAGTACCCACATGCCGACATCACTGCGCCCCACCAGCGCTATTTCCACGGACGTCGTGTCCTGGGGCGGCGCTATACCGCAGTCTTTACGCAGGTCTATTGCAGAGCTATTCTTCGGAAAGCGAACAGGAACAACCCGAAAAACCACACCACCTGCTGAATAGGCCCGTACCGTTTGATATCGCTCCATTTATTACATCACACTACACCATCTCTACCTTCAAGTGCAAACACCTTGCTTGCTTCACTCTACATCAGATTATACTATACAACATTTTTCTGATTTTATGCAGCATAGTAGCCCAGAGTTATTTACAAGTTTTTTAGCACGAACCTCAAGTTAAGAGTGTACGCTCAAGGTGATTTGTATCCTGTACAAATATAATATATTATACATATCAAGACAATCTTATGATAATGCACGTTGAATAGCTTCTAGGTTTTCGGTCGGTGCCTGTGGTGGTACGGCACAGCCAGGGGCGAGCAAGAAGTGTCTTCCCCCCGTCAGCTCGATTGCTTTGCCCACTTCATCCTGCACCTGAAGCGGGGAGCCGTCTTTCAGCGTTGTTTTTTCGCTGATACCTCCCATTACTGCTTTGCCGGAGCGCCGCTTACCCTCGCGCAAATCAGCATTGCCTTCAATAGTGGCAGCCCAACTGATGGCATGCACAGGATACGAAGCGAGCAGATCGAAGTAAATGTGCGAACCACAATGATGTAGAATGTTGAATTTACTACGACTTTTAATAGCATCCAGGAATTCCAGATCATACTGCTCACCAAATTCACGGTATTGATCTTCTGTGAGCAGTCCCGCGCTTGCCCATTTGTTAGTGGCGTAGAAAATGCCGCTTGCACCTTGCTCTAGACTAGCAATGGCGAAATTGATGAATGTTTCGTTAATGACGTGCAGAGCTGTGCGCAATGCTTTACGATCTTCACGAATTGTTTGCAAGATTGGCTCGTTTTTGTTGCCAACTAGACACTTTGCGACGCCAAGTGGACAGAAGATGGTCTGCACAAAGTAGGCGTCGAAGCCTATACTATGATTGATAAGCTGGAGCGCGTGTAACTGCTCTGCTAATACTCCACGGTCTGGGTCCAATGGGCGCAGCCTTTTCCAGTCTGAGGCACTCTTAATTGGTGTATCCCCGTAGATTGGCGCAGTATATTTGTCGCCTGACGGCTGCACTTTGACACCCCAGTCCTCTACGTGATAACTGGCTCGCGGATTGACCTTCATAAAATCCCAGTCGTAGCGCATAAAGTTTTCTACCATCGCCTCGGCCAGCGTTTGCGCGCTCCATTCGCGTACAAAGTCATGGCCCCACATGCTCACTGGCACACGATCAACTTGCTCACCTCGTAGTGCGGCATCAACGCGTTCCTTCTTATTCATAATTCTTCCTTTCAACTGCGTACTCACGCAACAAGAGAACAGCGGGTTGCGCAACGATAGCAGTCTGTTCGTCTTCAAGCAAGCTTTGCGGCAGTTCCCTATGAACTACCCAGGGTTGAAACTAGTCAAAAAAGCGACCGTATGTAGGAGCGAACCGCCCGCATGGCCGCAAGCAAGGGCAACCGCCAGGGCCACCCCTACACGTCTAATGCTTTAAAGCGATAGCCTACACCGCGTTCGGTGAAGATGTACTTTGGATGTGTCGGGTCTTTTTCAATCTTGTGGCGCAGATACGCGATGTAGAGCCGCAAGTAATGAGCCTCATCGCGGTACTCGTGCCCCCAGACTTTTGAGAGAAGTGTCTCGTGTGTAAGCAAGCGACCTGCGTTACTCACCAGATGATAGAGAAGGCGATATTCCGTGGGACGCAACACGACTTTTTGCCCGCGCACAATCACCTCGCGCCGCGCAAAGTCGATCTTTAAATCCTGGTCAACCACAATCTCCGTTTTACGTGAAGGTGTTGGCATGAATGAGCGACGTAGTAGCGCACGGGTACGAGAGAGTAGTTCACGGGGATTAAAAGGTTTCGCCAAGTAGTCGTCGGCCCCCAAGTCCAGACCATGTATTTTATCTTGTTCGCTTTGACGCACCGTTAGCATCATAACGGGGACAGTGGAGACCTCGCGTAGAGCTCGCAGTGTCTCGAAGCCCTCCATCCCTGGCATCATTACATCTAGTATAACAAGATCAGGAAGATGCTCGCGCAACTGTTCCAGCGCCTCTTGTCCGTTGCTCGCCTCTATGACGCTGTAGTGTTCCAGTTCCAGATTCATGCGCACGAGATCGCGGATGCGCGGCTCGTCATCTACGATTAAGATCGTCATGTCACGTTGATCGAATGTGTCCTTTTCTATCATCAAAACATCACCATCGGTAATTGAGCTTTTTCTTCACGTGGTAAACTAAATGAAAATGTTGATCCCTGATGCAGAGTACTCTCTACCCAGATATGGCCGCCATGAGCCTCGACAATCACACGGCAAATGTATAGCCCCAATCCGGCTCCGGGTATTGCTTGCGTTTGAGCGCCTCCAACACGTTGAAAGCGGTCAAAGATGTGCTCTTGATCACGTAGTGAGATGCCCATACCTTTGTCACTTATACTCACGATAACCTCTTCGCCTGTAGCACGACAGGTAATGGTCAAGGCCCGCCGGTGTGGTGAGTACTTCACAGCATTATCCAGTAGGTTCTGCAGTACTTCCTCTATGCGGTCTCTATCAGCCATCACTAGTGGAAGGTTGGCGGGTATGTCCAACTCCACGGCAACATCTGGACTCTTGGCTATCAGACGCCGTGTGACACCGCGAATCAGGGGTACAAGGTCTAACGGCACGACGTCCATCAACAGTCCCCCTGCCTGGATACGCGAGGCATAGAGAAGGTTTCCTACTAGTTTGTTCAAGTGGTCCGCCTCCTCTTCAATAGCGAGTAGACGTGTGCGCAGTGCCTTCGCATCCAGCTTAGCATCCGGTCGAGCGAGTGTTGAGGCATATCCTTTGATGATAGCTATCGGCGTCTGTAGTTCGTGTGAGATCACAGAAATGAACGTTGAACGTTGTTCCTCTTGTTGCCGCTCTAGCGTGATATCGCGTACATTGAGAATGCCGTTCATTGGCTCTCCCTTCGCTGACCGTACACAAGAAGCGGTGACACAGACATCAATGCATTGCCCATCGCGTGTACTAATGACCATCTCTTTGTTTAAAACCACCTGACCCGCAAATACCTGGAGAATGGGCGAATCTTCCTGTCTCAGGTCGTTGCCATAGCGATCTTTGGGGCGCAAGACCTTGAAGTAGGAGCACCCTAGCACCTCACTCTCCGGCCAACCAGTCAAGCGCTCCATAGCAGGATTGAAGTCAATAATACGTAGCGCTGCATCGACCGTAAGGATGCCCTCAGCGCTGTAATGAAAAATAGCAGCTAGTCGTGCCTGCTCCTTCTCTAGTGATTGTGCTTTGAGGGCAAAACGCAGGCTGACGGCAAGTTGAGCAACGAACATATGTACCGTTCCATCTGTTCCACACTCAAAGCATGAACGCATACCTGCTGGCCTCACGTAGTACAGCATGCCGAGAGGTCCGGTGGGATCGTGGAGAAAGAGCGAGCACAGTTCTTTCTCCTGCTGCTCTATCTCGCCTTCTATTAGCTCAGACTGTGTTACTAAGTCGTGCGGCATACAGCGACAGACAAGTGGCTCGACTGAGTTTGGCTGTATCCCATTCTGCGCCCACACTAGGAAGCGCTCTAGTAGCGCCTCGTCTAGGTGATAGAGGGTATATTCCGCGCTACTCTGTGGGTCAAACGCTTCCTTGGACACTACAAAAACGCCAGCTTCTCCACATAAGAGCCGGATGGCACCGCCCAGTAGTATGGTTAATTGATCGTACAGATTCTCTAAACGCTCCACATGGGACCAAGACATAGCAACAAACCCCACCCAGAAGGTGTATGATGGAAGGTGAGTGGTTAGGCACTAGCGCTCAATAACGATGTTATTTTAACACATATAGCTAGAGGTGAGTATAACCTATGCATGTAGATATCTTCACCCTCTTCCCTGCCATGTTCCAGGGACCATTCAATGAGAGTATTCTGAAAAGAGCACAGGAGCGTGGCTTGCTCTCTATCGACCTGCACAACATTCGAGATGCCGCTACTGACAAACACCATATCGTCGATGACTATCCTTATGGCGGCGGTGTAGGTATGGTTATGAAGCCAGAGCCAATCTTCGCAGCCATCGAGGCCGTCTACCAGGGAGGCCCCATTATTCTTATGACGCCGCAGGGCCGCCTCTTCAACCAGCACATCGCACGTGGCCTAGCACTGGAAGGGCGCATCACCCTGCTCTGCGGTCACTACGAAGGCATTGATGAGCGCGTCTGCCAGCATCTCGTCACCGATCAGCTCTCTATTGGCGACTACGTGCTCACTGGCGGTGAATTGGCCGCGATGATCATTGTCGATGCTGTCAGCCGCCTGATCCCTGGCGTGCTCACTGAAGGCTCCACTGATGAAGAGTCGCACAGTGCCAACATGCTCGAATATCCACAGTATACACGCCCCCCCGAATTTCGCAACTGGCACGTCCCCGATGTGCTCCTCTCGGGTCATCACGAGCAGATTGCACGCTGGCGGCGCAAAGAGGCGCTGCGCAGAACACGGGAGCGACGCCCTGACCTATTCGCTAAGCTGGATGTGAGCAGTAAACAAGATATGAAGTTATTACAAGAGTTGGAGGATGGGTAGGGTATTTTGAACAAGAAAAATGTGTGAAGCATTTCTCTTCATTATCCTTAATATCCACTGTATTAAGCTAACTTGTCAACTTGTTAAGTCGAAAGTCTTGACAAATAGAAGAGGTTGATCTAAACTAGGCTTAGTATGGGAAACCCATGCGCCGCGCTACAGCCAATAAACTCTTAATTTCCCACTTTTTTCACCGGAAGGAAGCAGGTGATGCAGCACTATTTAGATATTCCCCTTTCATGTCGTCTTCGTGTTTATTTATATGGTCCACTGGAAGTTTGGAAACGTGACGCTTCTGACACTTGGAAGCTCGTAGGCAAAGACGCCTGGGGTAAAGGGCGGCCTGCCCGTTCTGTCTTCAAACGATTGCTGGTCGCGCCTGGACGACGGCTTTCGCGTGGGGCCATTCAGGACGACCTGTGGCCGGAAAGCGAGAATTTTGAATTAGCTGATAAAAACGTCTACAATGCGGTCAATCACATTCGTCGGGTCACGGGCAAAACCCTAGTTAGAACCCTTGAAACGATCTATGAAATAGCCAATCAGTCGGTTGTTTGGGTGGATCGTGATGCCTGTGATGCACTGCTCAAAGAGGCTGAGAATCGCGGGTACACGTCACTCCAAGCGCTTCCTCTGTTAGAGCAGGCGCTTGTGTACCTAGAGCGCGGTGAGTTGCTAGAGGGGGAGGGTGGAACTTGGGTGTATGGACTGCGGAAAAAAAGTGAAGATCTGCTCAGGCAGTGTCGGTTGTGGCTAGCTGAGAACTATGAACAGCAGGGCAAGCTCTGGCAGGCGGGGGAGCAGTACCGGGCGCTGTGTCAGACCATCCCCCCCGATGAGCGGGCCTTACAGCGCTGGATGGCGATGCTTTACCAGCAAGGGAACATACAGGATGCTTTGAAGTGCTATCGGGACACCAAGGCGTTTGCAGAGACACAAGAGTGGCCGCTCTCGCCAGCGCTGGACGGCTTGGTAGCACGATTAGAGGAGCAACAGGCTTCGGCTTCACGCATCGTTGAGTTCTTCGTGTTCCCAGAAACCGCCGTTTCTCTCTGGCGGCCTGATGCGGCGTCTCCTGAAACGGCCACACGCTTTACCGCCTGGGGTGCGCTGCTGCAAGCACAGCAGGACGTGCAGCAAGCAGGAGCAGGTGATATACTAGAAGTGGACATTCTGGCAATGACACTGCGCTGGAAACGGTCATCCGGTCCCATCGCTATTTTACAGCAGTTGACCTTTGAAACCATGAGAAAACACACCACCATGCATATCGATCACTCTGACCATGACACCGGACTCACCCGCCGTCGGGCGTTACAGGCAATTGCCCTGTTCCCCATCCAGATGTACGGCCTGACACGCTTTGCGGAGGACTTGTCACCTCGTCTTCCCCTGGAGGAGCTGCTTGCCTGTTGCGCAAGCGGCATGGTTGCCTGCTGGGAACTGCGCCAGTACGAGCCGGAGGGACTCGTGCTCATTGAGCGTCTACTCCCGGCGTACCTCTCTACGCTTGAGAAGTTAGCCCGCCACTCCTCACCGTTTCAAGCCGAGGCTGCATGCCTAGCCGCCCAGGGGTACCTGCTTATAGCTGAGCTTGTAGCTCACGCTCGCCGATTAGAGCAAATGGAGGCGGCCTGTGTGCTGGCACGGTCCTATGGCCAGCTTGCCCAGAACCCGAATCTTGAAATGGCTGCGCTGATCCAACTTGCAGTCAGGTTTGACCTTGAGGGCGAGCGCCGCCTGGTCGAGGCTTTCACTACCTACCAGCAAGCATCAGCACTGCCTGGATTTGCTACGGCCTCGCCGCTGTTGCAAGGGTATGTCTACGCTGCCTTAGCCGGTACGGGTGCTTTTCTTCACCATTCCGAGGCGCTTTCGTTGCTCAGTCAAGCCAAAGACGTGTACCCAACGGAGCCGGAATTTGACCCAAGCTTTGCTTTTATTCTCTGGGGGAAGGGCATACTTTCGTTTTGGGAAGGATTGACGCTCAAGCGTACCCGCAACTATGCTAAGGCCCTCACGGCTTTTTCCCGCTTCGGCAGCTTGACGCCTGTTGCTGGCTTACTGGAGACCTTGCGTGCAGAACATCTGGTCTACGCTGCGTCGGTTGCAGTCGAGCAGCGCGAATTAGACACCGTGTGCCTCTACCTAGATGCTGCTGAAGAAGTGGCTCAGCACATTCAGAGTAAACAACGCCAAGTCGAAGTGCGCGACACCTTCCGAGAGGTGCAACTGCTCTGGCCGCGTGAGCCAAAGGTAAAAATGCTGCAAGAGAAACTCTATGATCGGCAATCTTAGCCAGAAGGAGAACAACACGCTTGGTTGGCAATGTACCTCCAAGTGCTTTGCTTGAGTACCTTCGCAGGTTTCATTTTAAGAATAAGGCTGCTCAACTCGCCAAAGGAAGTCTCTGATTACCCGAAGGTACCGCTCTGTCTCCTCAAGATGCGGCATATGCGCACTTTGCTCAAAGATGGCTATTTCTGATTTTGGAAGTAGGCTTTGATACCAGGCCGTCGTGTCTGGCGCTGCCTCATCATAGCGGCCACAGGTAAAAAGTGTCGCGACATCTATGTTGCCTAAGTGAGCCGTGCAATCATAATTCAGGAGATTTCCCGTCATAAAAAACTCTGAAGGTCCCCACATGGTTTCGTAAACTGCTGTGCCTTCACCAGCTATGGTTCGTTCTAGTGACTCAGGCCAGGGATGGAGACGACAAAGATAGCGTTGGTAGAATTCCATCACTGCTTGCTGATATTCTTCAGAATCGGTGGTGCCATTATTCTCATGTTCCTCAAGAATCTTCTGCACAGTAGGAGGAAGACTCTTTCTATAGACCTGCATGTCATAGAGCCAGTGCGAAATAGAAAGGGCAGGGCTGGCAAGAATGAGACTGGTAAGACCATCCGGTGTGGTGAGTGCATAGTCAATGGCAAGCATGCTTCCCCAGGAATGCCCAAAGAGATGAACTTGCTCAAGGCTGAGAGTTTGCCTGATCTGCTCGAGTTCTTCGACAAAACGGCTTGGCTGCCAGAGTGCAGTGTCGTCTGGTCGCTCTGACTTTCCGCAGCCAAGTTGATTATAGAAGATAACAGGACGCTCGTCTGCCAATCTGTTGAGTGGCTCAAGGTAATCATGAGGAGATCCTGGACCACCATGAAGGGTGAGCACGGGAATACCCTTACCAGGATTCACTATTTGATACCACACGAGACCACCGGTTACTGGAACGTAGCCTTCCTGTACGTTTTCAACACTTTTTTGCATATTTTTCCCAATCTTTTTATCTCGTATATTCTGCTCTATGTATGCTGGATTCCAGAACACTTTCGTTGACGTTTTAGCGCTCATCTCAGGAAAACAAAAAGCGGAGTTTCTTCTATCATATCTATCTATCATAGAATCCTGCCTGCCTACCAAAAAAAGTTGGAAGGAGGTCTGAGAGTGTTTCTGCCCTTCTCTGGCTATGCTTTTCAATGAGGTACGAAAATGTGTCATAGAACGCTATAAAACTCAGTAGAACGCTAGATTTTGGGCGACTTGTTTTGATACAACGAACAGTGTGCTAGCCATTTCTCACAAGTGTGCCCGACCGAAACACATTTAGAAAGGGACTTCGCAAGATGCAAGAAAACAACCGAGAAGAAGCAGCGATGAGCAGCTTACATTATGAAGATGGGCGCTGGTACGGCGCAAACGCAGACGACACGCTGCGTATCTGGATGAGTGATGACACCTTCCAGCGTTACGTCACTGCGTATATAGGAGGACGTTTTATTATCAGTCCGACCCCTGAGCAACAGCATGCAGCGGTGGCCCATTGTGCGCGCTTGTGCTACTGGCGGGGCTGCCGCGACTGCGACGTGCATATTACCGTGGTAGGCGCGGCCAATCCCTGGGAAAACCTGCGATAAAGGGGAGAGTCGTATTGCATGCTGTTGAGCGGGGGAACCTGTTCGTAGCAAGGTGTAGCAAGGAGGAACAACATGAAAGATATCGTTGTGCTCTGTGATGGAAGCCGTGTCGATGAGCTTGTCGATGCTTTCAACTGTCCGCTTGAGGGAGAAACGAGTAGAGCAGTTCTCTGGTGTGGGATAACGCACAGATATGGCTTGGGTGTGATTGTGCTTGAGTGTGAGGAAGAGGCAAGCGAGTTTTTGCACGCCTTGCAGGAGGAGAGCGATATTTTTGACTTTAGTGAGAGCTCCGAGGATACGACGTTTTCTGTCGCAGGAGCAAGCGGCGGAAACTCACCCTCGTGTTAGGGGTGCGACTCACTATGTTGCATGGCTGGGGCAGAGCTGCAGCCACTCCTCTTGGCGTGACGAGGCGCAAAGGCATGCCTCGTAGTGGCGGCCCTTGCGACCACCATGTTTGGCAGTCCATTCTTAATGGAAAACTTCGGGTCGCACCCCTTGCGGTTGCCATGCCCACCTAAAGTTCATGCTACAGTTGACAAAAAGAAAAGATGAGAAGAAGTACTCATGAGCAGATCTAGACATCTCTGTAACAATGGCGAGCGGCCAGCAGTTGATGCGACACGGCAACCGTATGACTGGGAGAGTATCCCGCTTTTTGTTATAGCGATATAAGAGCTAACGTCTGCTGGTTGTGGTAAGATGTGATCGATATCTAGCCCAGGAATTGTCAAATTTCCCTAAACTAGGAGGCTTCACATGGTTTCTACGACAACTTCAACGCAGACATCGTTGACTTCTGAGCCTGTGCCCTTTCCCTTTCTGCTCCAGTTCTTGGAAGCTGCTCATCCGGTGGCAAGTGAAGAAACAGTAGGAGCTCCAACGGAGACAGAAACAGGGGAGGACGGCACCAAACCGACAGAGATTGACAGCGTCGAGGACGAGGATGTAACAGGAACCGATGACGACGAGGATTAATAGGTGATGTATGAAAACGGTCCTGATGCTCTCATGTCCCAATGATGCCCATATTCTTCCCGTTCAAACAGCAGTACAACGGATGGGTGGTTCTGTATTGTTCTGCAATATTGCAGACTTCCCAGAAAAGGTCCAGCTTTCTGCGACGCTCTCGAGAGAACAGACCGGATGGGATGGAACACTCAGCTTTCAGCAACAGGCAGTAGTGTGGAGAGATATCCAGAGTATCTGGTGGCGGAGACCAAAGCGGTATCAGCCAGAGCGTTATGCTCCTGAGATCGGGAAGTTGCTCAGTCAGGAAGCCTACTACGGCTTCCTCGGGTTGCTCCTGGGTAGTCCAGACGACCAGCAGCCATTCTGGGTCAGTCGTCCGTATGCTATTCGTGTAGCCGAATTCAAAGCCTCCCAACTGGCCCTAGCTCAACGACTGGGTTTGCGTGTCCCCAAAACGCTCATAACGAACGAGCCTGGGGCAGTCCAGGTATTTTACGAGGAGTGTGAGGGAAAGGTCATTTGTAAGCCTGTCTGGAAAGGAAACCTTACTCCTGGTGAACAGGCGACCCCTGAACAACCTCGTATTATCTACACAAACCATGTGCAATATGAGCATCTAGCTCTTCTTGATGGTGTGCGGGCAACTGCTCACTGCTTCCAGCAGTACATTGAGAAGCAACTAGAAGTACGAGTAGTCGTCATTGGCAGGCAGATGTTTGCGGTGACGATCCATTCTCAAGCATCTGAGAATACGCGCCTGGACTGGCGGCGATGCTATGCGGATCTTCAGTATGGCGTTCACGTCCTTCCAGACGACCTGAAACAACGATTGTTCCAACTAGTGAGCCTTTTTGGGTTGCAATATGCCTCAATGGACCTGATTTTGACACCCGAAGGAGAATATGTGTTTGTAGAGGTAAATCCAAATGGACAGTTTTATTGGCTAGAGCCACCGACTGGTCTACCAATGGCTCAGGCGATGGCGCATCTGCTAGTATCTCCAGAGGAGTATGCCTTGTGCTAAACATTGATACAGTTGGTCGCAGTACACAAGCGCGGAAACTGCTCGTTGAAGGTCTCCGTCAAGCTGGAACCATTCAATCAGAGAGCATAGCCCAAGCATTCCTCTCCATTCCTCGTGAAGCCTTTGTCTCCTCATTTTTTGAACAAGAAAATTTTGTTTGGGCAATACACACACCAGATGGATATACCCCTGATGCATGGATTGATGCTATCTACCGCGATACGGCGCTTGTTACCCTGATTGATGAACGGAATTATCCTGCTAGTTCTAGTTCGGCACCAGCCGCTATGGCGATGATGCTGGAGGCATTGGTGGTGCGACCAGGGACGCGTGTGCTCGAAATTGGCACAGGCAGTGGTTACAACGCTGCCATGCTTGCCTATCTCGTGGGTGATCCTGCTCTTGTGACAACCATAGACGTGGAAGAATTCCTCGCCCGCTCTGCGCGGCAGGCTCTGGAAGCTGTTATCGGTCCTGTTCGGGTGCTGGTTGGTGATGGCTACTACGGTGTTCCTCTGCACGCTCCCTATGACCGTATCATTGTAACGGCTAGTGCGTCAACCATCCCTACTGCGTGGTATGAACAGTTAGCCTCAGATGGATGCCTGGTCATGATTTTGCAGGGAAGCCTACAAAAAAGTGGTTTGCTTGTCATTAAGAAACAGGCGAATGGGTATGCGAGTGGACGATTTGACCCACGCTATCTATGTTTTATGCCGATGCGTTCTGGTCCGAGAGCACCCAGTTCCGTGAGAAGACTCTTGCAACAGCCAGTCGTGCAGCGCATTGTGCAAGAAAGCAACGAAATAGCAACTGACCTTTTTGGAAATGTAGCCTTTCACTGGTTCTTGCAGTGGGCCGTTCCTGGTATAACGATGAGGAAAGCCAAAATGAAAGCGAAAGATGGAATATCATTCATTCCGTTTATGACGATAGTCGACGCGCAAGAGAGCACAATAGTGCAACTCTACTTGCGGGGGAGCGTATGGTCAGGGCATGAGCGTGGTCATGGTGGCCTCTGGGAAACGGTGCTCCAGGTATACCAAGAGTGGATGTCTCTTGGCAAACCTGATCAAAGTGCTTACTGTGTGGAATGGAATCAACAAAATGCTCGTTTTCAACTTTTTTGCGAGCACGAAACGGGTGTACGTTCTTTTGATTTGTGATATTGCACCTAGCAAAGGGGGACATTATGAAAGATATCGTTGTGCTCTGTGATGGGAGCAGTGTCGCTTTAGACCTTCCTTGACAACTGGAATATCTGTTCAGTATACTATGCACGTGTATACACGATCACTGCCTGATACTCTCACAAGGTTTGCTCTGATGGGAGTAAGGCTTCTCAGAAGCGAGATGAACAATGCTTACAAAATATATACAGGCTGCTATGCATAGAGCAAAATACGAACTTCTATCTGGCAATAAGCCATTTTATGGCGAGATCCCGGGTTTTATCGGTGTTTATGCAAATGCAGACACACTGGAAGCTTGCAGGGATGAATTGGAAGAAGTTTTGGAGGAATGGATCTTGTTGCGTGTCTCGAAGCATCTTTCACTGCCAGTTATTGATAATATTGACCTGAACATCAGGGAAGTGGCTTGATGCCTCGTTTCGGTCCAATCAAGCGTAAGAATTTGATCTACTACT
>JAFAXQ010000113.1 GCA_019240835.1 Ktedonobacteraceae bacterium | reverse complement strand
ACACCAGTTAAGCTACTTCTGGCGTGACGCTTGGTTTACTATTCACATTAATTATAATGACGAGACGGGTCGCTTTCTTGGTGCCTATTGTGATGTTGTGCTACCAAGCTCTGACTATACAAATACCGCACAAGAGATGATCTATACCGATCTTTACATAGATGTTGTGGTACGAGAAGACTATAGCGTCTATACCAAAGATGACGAAGTGTTTGATCGGGCTGCTGTGCGCTATCCTATTGTTGAGCAATCACGTAAAAAATCGTTTGAGGTTCTTGCATGGTTGGAGGAGCACGCGAAATATTGGACAGGCCCCTTTACTGTGATGCCTCGAAACCTGCCGCGCACAGATTTTGAAGCACTAAGTCCAGATGAGGCAAGCGCAATCCTGCGCGCTTCTCTTTAATAAATAGCTAGACCGAGATGCTGACTGCATGCTGATGGTACTCCATAGTAACCGTTAGATAGTTCCTCAACGTCCTTTTTGACTGTCTACGCGACGCCATGTGGCAACATTTTGAATATGCCTTGCTAGCAACTCCATGAACATGGGAGGAATGGCATTTCCGATTTGGGTAGCAATAGAGCTCCATGAACCCTTGAACTCATACCAATAAGGAGATTAATTCTTCGCTGAACTGCATCATTCTGTCTTTTGATCAGGTGATGAGTTATAAAGTGATTATCTGATCTACGGAGTTGCATTTGGTAATCACATTGGGCCTCTTCGTTGTAGTATACTTCACCAGTATCAGTTGGCGAAGGTAGATCATCAATCGCGTCAAGGACGCTCAAGATAGTTCGTTGTTCAACATCTAGTATTGGAGGATGCCTAAAGTGTGTAGATTCAGGAAAGTTGAAATGACATTATTGCTACTACGCTGGATACTATCTCAACCAGACAAATTTGTCAACAAAAGCAACCTATGGCGAAACTCAGGGCTTGACACACGAGCGATAATAATAACCCTAGTGTGGATTCGCACTAGGAAACTTTAATTTGGAGGAGATCGTGAGGATTCTCGTTACTGGAGCTGCTGGCTTTATAGGATCCCATCTTTGTGATCGCCTTTTAGAGGAAGATCATCAAGTAGTAGCTCTAGATAATATAAAAACAGGACGCCTGAGTAATATCGAGCATTTGGCAGGGCGGGACGATTTCTTATTCATCAAGCATGATGTTTCTAACTTTATTTTTGTACCAGGAAAAATTGATGCAGTGCTACACTTTGCCTCGCCAGCCAGCCCTAACCCAAAATCTCCCTATGGATTCCCTCAGTTGCCTATTCAGACGCTCAAAGTTGGATCGCTTGGCACACATAATGCACTTGGCGTAGCTCGTGCTCATAAAGCTCGTTTTCTGCTGGCCTCAACCTCTGAAGTCTATGGTGATCCGCAGGAGCATCCACAACAGGAGGATTACTGCGGTCACGTCGACCCCGTTGGGCCGCGCTCAGTGTATGATGAAGCAAAGAGATTTGCTGAAGCAATGACTATGGCTTATCATAGATATCACCGGCTTGATACAAGAATTGTGCGTATTTTTAACACATACGGACCTCGCATGCGTGTAGACGATGGACGTGCAGTGGCTAACTTCGCTCGTCAAGCTCTTTTAGGTGAACCATTAACAATACACGGGGATGGCTCCCAGACGCGTAGCTTTTGCTATATTGACGATCTTATCGAAGGAATATATCGCTTATTAATGGCAGATGTACATCAACCCGTTAATTTAGGTAACCCAAGGGAGACATCTATCTACGACTTGGCTCAAATTGTCAATCGTCTCACTCAGAACAAGGCTGGCACGAAGTTCTTGCCAGAGGAGCGTGTTCCTACCGACCCCCAAAGGCGTCGTCCCGACATAGGACGTGCTATTGAACTGCTAGGATGGTATCCTAAGGTTGATTTGGAGACAGGTTTGACACACCTCATCGAAGATTTTCGGCTACAGCTTGGCCTATGCTAGTTTTGCCTAGAGAAAAGTGATTTACATCGCAAGGTTGAAGTGCTATGAGCAGTACAGAAGAGACCCGTATTGAGCGCGATTCGATGGGCGAGATGCAGGTGCCTATACATGCCTATTATGGTGCCAGTACGCAACGCGCTGTCCTGAACTTTCCCATTAGTGACCTGCACTTCCCTCGTCAATTCATTGGCGCATTGGGACAAATCAAACAAGCTGCGGCACAGACAAATGAGGCATTGGGTATCCTTGATGCAGCGATTGCCGAGGCGATTGTACGAGCGGCCCACGAGGTTATCGATGGCAAGCTTGACAGTCACTTTGTGCTCGATATTTTCCAGACAGGCTCAGGCACCTCGACGAATATGAATGCGAACGAGGTTATCGCCAATCGCGCTAGCGAGCTGCTCGACAGCTCTCGCGGTTCGCATAAGGTTCATCCCAATGATCATGTCAACGTTGGCCAATCTTCAAACGATGTCATTCCCACGGCCATACACCTCTCAGCCCTGGTAATCATCGAACGCGAGTTGATTCCTGCCCTACAAGGTCTGCACAAGGCGCTGCAGGAGAAGGCCGAGGAGCTTATGCCCATAGTGAAGACCGGGCGCACGCACTTGCAAGATGCTACGCCCATTCGCTTAGGGCGGAGTTTGTCGGCTATGCAGGCCAAGTCGAGCGCTGTATTGCTCGTATGCGCCATGCGCAAGTTGAACTAGCAGAGGTCGCATTAGGCGGTACTGCAGTTGGCACAGGCATCAATGCTCATCCACAGTTCGCCGCTCGCGTTTGTCAGCGTCTCTCTGAGCTGAACGGCATCACCGTGGGCGAGACAAGCAACCATTTCCAGGCGCAGAGTACACTCGATAACGTCGTTGAGGCCGGTGGCGCACTCAATACGTTAGCGGTAAGCCTGATGAAGGTTGCTAATGATATACGCTGGCTCGGCTCTGGTCCACGGGCAGGTATCGGCGAGATCGACCTGCGCGCTGTCCAGCCGGGTAGCTCGATCATGCCAGGCAAGGTGATCCCGTTATCGCCGAGTCTATATGTATGGTCTGCGCGCAGGTGATGGGCGACCATACCACCATCACCATTGCGGGCCAATCCGGCAACTTTGAGATCAACGTCATGATGCCCGTGGTTGCCTATAACTTGCTGCAATCAATCAGCATTCTGGCCACAGCGGTGCGTAACTTTAGCGAACAGTGTATCAAGGGCCTCAAGGCGACAACGAGAGGCCCCGACATAGTCGAGCATGGCCTAGCCATCTGTACAGCACTGGCTCCTGTCATCGGCTACGATGCGGCTGCCACTATCTCTAAGGAGGCGTACATAACGGGCAAGACCATACGCGAGGTAGCGCGTGAGAAGACGCAGCTATCCGGAGAAGAGTTGGATCGTATACTCGACCCGGCCAATGTGACGGAGCCGGAGCTTGGAGCGCCTTTCACTAGTAAGTTTTTCGGTTGAGCAGAGCCAAGGAGTGCATACCTATCGCTACGTATCGCATAAAGAAGTTCCTCACTGCATAAAATAGTATAACCCGTTTCTATCTTAAAGACGACTGGAGCATTTCAGTCTTTACTGGCCTTGCTTGATCCAGGAGAAAGCCGGCAACAAGCCCGACCAGAAGGCCGACAACTCCACCTACACTAAACGATGTCATTGGATCTGGTATCATAGAGCACACAATGGTGAACAAAAGCGCTATTACCGACGGTAGCTCCCAAAGCAGCCATTGTGGCACTTGCTTCATGGATACCATGACATCGCCTGAGCGCTGGCGATGCGCCACAATCGTCTCAATCACAGGGCGTGTTGCTAGAGCGAACAGCAAAGGGAGAGCAAGAAAGTGGAAGACTATCATGAGGTAGCCGTTGGAACGCCGCGTAGAGACCTGGAGGACCCATTCCTTCGTTCCCTCAATAGGGCGACCCGCGTCGTCATAGATTGGCACGACTTGGCCTCTCCCCCCCGCTCTAAATCCTGCCTGCTCAAGAGTGGATAGCTCCATGCGTTGACGTGCTTCGTCAACGGGGGTGCTACTCTCCTCAAAAGTTTGCTCTGGCGGGGGAAGGGGCGTGGACCCGAGCGAGCCGATGGCTCCCGTTGTATACTGTTGATGCGGAAGCTGTTCAGGAGGCAGGAGCGGTGCTGGTCGAGGTAGATTAAGATAACCTGTCGCTGGCGGTTGACCAAGGGCTTCCTGTGCCATTGGGTCCTGCATCGTCACATTCACACCCGGATTAATGCCTGCACTCACCATCAATTCGCGCAACCCTGCGTCACGCTCGATAAGTACCTTACCCACGGGGCTATGCTGTAATGCCAGGATCGAGGGGGCGAGATTCTGAATCTCGCCTTGCTCTGCGTAAGATTTGGCGACAATATTGTCTCGCTTTGCGTTTTCTTGGGCCTCCAGCAGTTCACGTCGTGCTCGCTCGATTAATTGATACATCTGAAGCATGTTGCGGTCGCTGGCTGTGTTCGGCTTGAACTCGGTGACAAACACTTCTTGCACTTGTATACCGATACGGCGCTCTAAGTCATCTTTGCCAAAAATGAGTCATGTACCATACCCTTTACATTGTCTAAACCCTTTCAGGTACGAGGTCGATGAGATACGTGAGCTTGATCTGTGAGAGCAGGTCGTAGGCACGCAGCAGTTCACCTACACTAAGCACGGAAGCGCAGTCTCCAACTGTGCGATGAGGTGCATCACCACTGAATATACCTGCATTCATGCCCAGTAGTTCTTCGTGGAAGTGCCCCTGGAATGCTTCTAACACCTGAAGGCTTTTCTGCCATTGCGACTTTTGGTAGTATCGCTTATGCTCCATTGTTGCTGCTGAAAGCAAGACATCAATATACGGCCCAATCAGCCACGTCCAGACGCTTCCCTGGTGTAGCACACGCTGTTGCTCACCGCCTTGTTCTGCAGCACCGCAATAAGCAGGGTCGTGTGGTGCTAGAGTACGTAGGCCGTATGGCGTAAGTAGGTGGTGGCTTATTACCTCGAACACACTTTGCCGCTGCAACTCGTCTTCCAACGCAGAGTAACGAAGCGAAAGTGCCAGCAGTTGATTGGGACGTAGGGAGGCGTCGTTGCCAACTGGCCCATCAACAACATCATAGAGGTAGCCACCCGCCGCGTACCAGAAGCGTTCCTGAAAGCTCTGTTTGCAGCGCACAAGTTGATCCTGGTAGCTGGACGGAATGCTGATGAGTCCTCCTGCGTGGTAGAGGTGAGATGACCACTCGTGCATAAGCGAGAGCGCATGATACCAGAGTGCGTTCACCTCAACAGGCTTACCGCCACGAGGCGTAACGGGCAAGCCATCCGCCAAGCTGTTCATCCATGTCAAGCCTTTGCCCTGCTCCTGTGCCTGCAACAGTCCATCCGCGTCCACACAGATGCCATGAAGTGTACCTTTTGTGTAGCAGTCAATGCTCGCAGCAAGGGAGTAGTACAGTTCACTGAGCAGTTCGTAATCGTGTGTAGCACGCAGATAGTGGTCGAAAGCATAGAAATACCAGAGCGTCGTATCTACACTTCCGTAGTCACTTTCTTGTAGAGTATAGCCAGGCTGAGGTAGGCGATCCGGTAGTAGTCCCTGTTTGAAATGACGCGCAAGCCTGCGTAAGAGTTGCGATGCCTCTTCGTATCTTCTGGTAACAAGAGTAGTTCCCGCAAGGCTAATGAGCATATCACGTGTCTTAGCCTCCATCGTATAGTAGGTGGAGAGCACAAGCGGAATACGTTCAGGTCTGCCAAACAGGGTGTTGTAATCTGTGCCATTACCACGAAAAGCGGTGCGTCGCACAAAGAAACGATCAGCAGCCTGAAGCAGCAGGTGCAAATATTCCTCTGCACTCGTTTTTTGAGAGGCAAGAGGTAAAATCTGCAGCCGTTTCGCTTGAGCCGTCTCACCAGTGTCACCGAAGAAGCGTTGGGGATGAAGAGCAGCATGGACCAGTTGTTGCTGTGTCTCAACACTATGTTTGTAAGAGAGTTGTAACTGGTCTTGGCTCAATGGCAGTGATGGCAACTCTTCGGCACTGACGGTGATCGTCAAAGTTGCATCCTCTCCAGGCCAGAGTGTTGCACGAATAACGCCCGGAAGGTACAGGTCGTCCGTGGCAGGACGACCAGAAGCCACATCACGACGTCGTAAGAAGTTCCAGTACCATACCCCGGTGGGCAGGAATGTTACCTGACTCTGCGCGTGGCCAACAGCTAGGATATGATAGGGATGTGCTCCAGGCCAGGCAAGAATGCTACAGCCAGCGACGCCTTTGGGAAATGAGAAGAACTGCTGTTCTTTCTCATTAACATGTTCGTCTGTGCGATGCATTGCTACCTGAAAGCCGTTGTCGTTGCTTCCATACTGCGACTCGTTGTAGGGACGATACGCAACAAAGGGAAGGAGCGTCAATTGCAACGTGTACTGTATCTGCTTGGCATAGTTGTAATGATCATACCCATTGTATAGTGCTCTTGTTGTGCCACTTCTTTGATAGCCAGATCCGGTCTGCTCAGTTGAAGCTGTACGCAACATACGATATTGTATATAAGTAGTGTTGTGGCCTCGTGGCATCCAGATGCGTTTTTGCAACATAAAGCCACTCAGCCCACCAAGATGGTAAGTGAAAGTAGGGAAACCTTCTTCGAGGCGGAATGTCTCCAAGTTGACAAAGCCTGCCGGGTTGACTGTACCGTCTCGATACTCGTTAGTGCCTAAGTCATAGCTACGCTGATCGAATACGACCTCTTCGTCGATTTTCGCAAGCAGCAGTTGTGGAGTTGCTCTATCAGGCAGCGCCGCTACTAGCAACCCATGCTCCATGCGTGTT
>JAFAXQ010000275.1 GCA_019240835.1 Ktedonobacteraceae bacterium | reverse complement strand
TGCTATTGCAGCAGGCGAGGGCGATGAATTACGCGCCTTTGCTCTCTCGCGCTGTGCATTGAAGCCGTCTGAAAATGGCGAAGCAGAACCCGACCCTTCCACTTATATCAGTGCCCGCGTAGTTGCCCTTGCCGCTGAAGCTGGTGTTCCTCTGGCACAGGAGATTGTCAGAACATCTGCTGAGGCAATCGGTGTGGGACTCGTCAACATCATTCACATTTTTAATCCTGAAACGATTATTCTGGGCGGCGGCGTCACCCAGATGGGAGCTATGCTGCTGGAGCCAATACGACGCGTGGTGCGAGAGCGGGCCATGCAGGTACCCTACGAGGCTGTAGAGATAGTGCTGGCGCAACTCGGCTCTGATGTAGGGCTGGTGGGTGCCGGAGCACTCATTTATTATCATCGGTAGGGGCCCGATTTATCGTGCCCTCGATTTATCGGTGCCCAAGAGAAACAACTATGGCAGTGACGAAAGAGCGGTTAGACGTGGCATTGGTACGACGTGGGCTGGCTCCCAGCCGAGAGCGGGCACACGCTCTTATTATGGCAGGGCAAGTATACGTGGGTGAGCATCTCGTTGACAAGCCGGGAACACTCATTGCGCTTGACGCACAGTGTCGTTTGGCCGACATTGTCCCTGAACTCAAGTACGTCAGTCGCGGCGGTCTCAAGCTTGAGAAGGCGCTAGACACTTTTCAGTTGGACCCAACAGGATTGGTTGCCATTGACGTGGGTGCCTCTACTGGTGGCTTTACCCACTGCCTATTACAGCGTGGCGCACGGCGTGTATATGCTGTAGACGTCGGGCATGGTCAGTTGGCATGGACGTTGCGCAACGACCCCCGTGTTGTGGTCATGGAGCGTACCAATATTCGCCATCTGGAGACATTGCCTGAATTGATGCAATGTGCCGTTGTTGACGTTTCTTTCATCTCGCTGCGGCTTGTTTTACCTGCCCTGCTACCACTCCTCGCAACGGGGCCACGGAGCTGGATAGTTGTTCTGGTCAAGCCGCAGTTTGAGGCTGGTAAGGCCGAGGTAGACCGAGGAGCTGGCGTAATCAGCGACCCAGAGGTGCATCGGCGAATTCTACAAGAATTGCAGGCATGGATACCCCAGCACACGCCGTTACAGGTGGCAGGAGTGATAGATTCTCCCATCACTGGCCGTGATGGGAATAAAGAGTTTTTGTTTTTGCTAACATTTGCCTAGCTCTGACCTTTCAGGAAATGTTGCCATGAGTACATCACAAGCAAGGGATGAGTGGTTGAGCCTGAGTGAGGCTGCTGATATGTTGGGCATGCCTCCCGCGACGGTACGGCAATGTGCCGACCGTAATGAAATACCTTCACGCCGTACAAGTGGAGGGCATCGGCGCTTCCGCCGTGCTGATGTGGAGGCTCGGCTACGTCAGACAGTTGAGCCAAAGCAGAATGCAGCGGCCCAACTGCTCGTGCAGAGTGTGATGGGACGCATCCGCTTCGCTTTCACCGACCGCACATTTGAGGAATTGCCGTGGTATCAGCGCTTTGATGACACGGCCCGTGAAGCGTATCGCAGTCTGGGGCGGCGCGTGCTTGAGTTGTTGTTGCGTGCATTGACCAACGGGACACAGCACCAGGAACTGCAGCGTGAGGCGATAGAACTGGGGCGAGAATATGGCTCTATTACCTATCAGTCACATGTACCGGCTGCCGACGCTGTGCGCGCTTTTCTCTTCTTCCGCACCCTCGTCGATGAAAGTGTGCTGCAACTCGCCGAGGTGCGTGGCTCGCACGATCATCAGGACATGCCCTGGGTCGAAAGCCTAAATCAAATTCAAACAATCACCAACGAGATTCTGCCAGCACTCATTGAGGCTGCACACGCCTAAACCTTCTCAGCACCCCCAAAAAGACCTATTGTTAGCGTCTATCTAGTAGTTGCCATACTCGACTTGTGCTATCATGGTTGCACATGTTATTGTTGGATGTATAGCTATTATGTAACGGTGGTACATAGGGGGGACGTATATGTCAGCGCATTCTCAAGAACCACACAGTACTGATATTGCTCACTGTAAGGAAAACTGTGATGGTGATCGGCTAAGACACGGGCGCGCATTACGCTATCTCCAGCGCAAGAACGTACGCCAGGCGCAAGTGTCCTTGCCCTCAGTAAGTGCGCATGCTCTAGCAGGTTCGTCATCTGCGGTTATTGCCTCGCCTACTACGCCAACAATTTCGCCTACCGACACACAGCGGCAACACCGACTGCTCCAGCATGGGAAGTGGCGGCAACGCCATACAACGCGTATACGCTGGCAGCAGGCACGTTTAAAGCAGCAGGATGCAGTTCATCACTTCTGGCTGACTGTTTTCGGTGTCATCTCCTCGTTGCTCATTATACTGCTCTCGCTGCTTGGCTCTGGTGAGTATGTTACCTATCGTTTTCTCACCACGACACAGCAAAAGTATGAGCAGCGTGTAGTGACACTGCCTAGCCTGTTACCCCGTGACAATCTGAAAGTGTACGATAGCGAAGGAGTGCTTCTCGCTCAGTTGACGGATCAAGGAATACATACGGCCGTAAGCTTGGACCAGATATCTCCCAATCTCATCAATGCCACAGTTGTGGCCGAGGATAAAAGTTTTTGGACAAATTCGGGGGTGGACTTGCTGCGCATTATTCGTGCAGCTATAGATGATCTGCAGCGTGGACGCGTGGTCGAGGGTGGCAGCACTATTACACAACAACTGATTAAGAATCTCATCGTAGGCAACGAGACGAGTATTGTACGCAAACTCGAAGAGATTGTGCTGATTCCAAAGTTGAACAGCCTTTATACGAAGAGTGACATTCTACAGATGTATCTGAACAGCATCTACTACGGTGAACAAGCGTATGGTGTTGATGCAGCCGCAAACGTCTACTTCGGTCTGAAGGATCTACCAGGGAAGCCGGCGGCGGTGCAACTAGATCTGGCGCAGGCGGTAATGTTGGCAGGTCTACCGAGCTACCCCAATGGTAATGATCCGCTCATTCATCCCCGGGTCGGTTTGCAGCGCTTTGAGACGGTGCTCGATTTGATGGTCAACGAGGGTTACATTAGCAATGTACAGGCGCGAGATGCGATCAGAGAAGCACGTAGTCCTGGCTTCTTCAAACGGCCTGTCGGCCTGTGGCAGAACCGGGCACCTCACTTCGTCAATTTTGTGCTATCCGAGCTTGAGAAGCGCTTCCATCTTACACGACAACAGTTGTCGCGCTCCGATATGAGCGTCTACACGACGCTCGATATTACGCTGCAAGATAAAATCCAGAAAATACTGTGGGAGCATATTGCGGAACTACGCGAGCACAATGCTACAAACGCCGCTGAGGTGTTAATTGATTTCCACAGCGGGGCTATTCGCTCGCTGCTTGGCAGTATTGATTATGGCGACAAGAGCATCGATGGACAATTTGATGTGGCAACCCAGGGTTATCGCCAACCTGGCTCTTCTTTTAAGCCGTACGTATACGTGACAGCCTTTGAACAGGGGGCTTCGCCAGCCCAGGCAGTTCAAGATGCATCGCTTACCATCTACCTACCCTACTCCGACCCGCCAACATTCTCACCGCAAAACTACGATCTCAACTTCCACGGCCATATGACCTTGCGCTGTGCCTTGCAGAACTCGCTCAACATTCCAGCAGTGAAGGTATTGCAGCATACAGGCATTGATGCCGCAATGAAGACGGCGCACGATATGGGCGTCACCAACTACGAGGGTACCCCTGGCTACTCGCTGGTGCTTGGAGGTCTGGGAGTGCGGCTCATTGATCATACCTCAGCCTTCGGCACTTTCGCCAATGGAGGTGTCCATGTTCCATATTACGCTATTGAAAAGGTAGTTTTCCAGAATACGCGGCAGACCTATCGGCATCCACGTACCACTGGTACGCGTGCCATTAGCCCACAGCTTGCGTATATGATGACCAGTGTACTGAGTGATAACACTTCGCGCATTCCCGAGTTTGCCGACTGCAACCCACTGCAACTGTACTCAAACCCTCAGAGTGATTGCTGGAACGGCAATCGTGGCGCAGTGCGTCCTGCTGCTGCCAAGACGGGTACGACGACTGACTTTCGCGATAACTGGACCGTAGGATACACTACCGACTATGTTCTGGGAGTCTGGACTGGTAACGACAATAACACGCCTATGTATAACGTGACAGGCGTGCAAGGTGCCGCTCCCATTTGGCACGATGCTATGCTCATGGCCGAAGCGGGCCATCCCATTAGGGATTTCAGCAACCCAGGCGGCTTGGAGTGGGCACAGGTTACCTACCCGGACGGCGTTCAGACCAGTGACTGGTTCCTACCTGGCACGGAACCAACGTTTACCCACCAACCAACGCCTACTCCTACCCCAGGGAAGCAACATCCTACTCCACAGCCTGTGCCGATAGTGCCGCGTCCGTATTGTCCATCAGACTATATATTCGCGTTTCCTCCTCCTGCCAAAGACGCTTCAGATGCCGGATGGTGGTAAAGAAGCTTCCTGAGTAAAGATCTGCAAGACAGCTACACAAGAAGCTCTCCGTTACTTTTCTGTCTTATATATCGTTCCTAGAGAAGAGGTGTATGATGCAGATCGAAGACCGCCCGGCCCAATCTTCTTCACAGTCTCCATTGAAACACGATGCTGTGGAAGGTAAGATGGAGAAAAAGCTTGCAATGCCAGCTAAGCTTCCCGTATATAGCCGTGCTGCTGCCGCACAAAGGCTCAATGATATTCCAGAGAAACCAGCGCGGGGCGTGTACTACCCTGCTCCGCACCTGGTGCCACCCTCTAGTTGGCGGGTCAAGCGCCATCTTAAGCGCAAAAGCCTGCGCCAGAACAGTAAGCGCTATGCAGCCGTTGAGCGCATAGGCACGCAGTGGACGCTGCTTCCTCTGGCGCTCGGCTTCATTACCACTATCTTTGTGCTCGCTAGTGTCTTTATTACTGTGAGTGGCCTTGTCAATGCTACCAACCAACGCTACCAAGTTCAGGTAACGACTCTTGCTGATATCCTTCCTCAGGATAGTTTAAAAGCATATGATGAGCATGGTACGTTGATCTATCAAATGTTAGATCAAGGTCTGCAAACAACAGTGCCGCTCTCAAAAATCTCTCTTCAGCTTGCACATGCCGAAATTGCAATTGAAGACCAATCTTTCTGGACCAATCCAGGTTACGATATTACTGGTATCGTCAGAGCAGCGCTTGATGATCTTACACATGGTCGTGTTGTCTCTGGGGGCAGCACAATTACACAACAGCTTATCAAAAACGCGATTGTGGGCAACCAGAGCAGCATTATACGCAAGCTGCAGGAGATCATTCTGGCCCCCGAAGTGACGCGTTACTACAGCAAACAGCAGCTTCTCTCTATGTATCTGAACACCACCTATTATGGGGAGCAGGCTTATGGAGCTGATGCAGCAGCTTTTATCTACTTTAACCTGCAAGACACACCCACGGCAACGGCGGCTTCGCAGCTCGACCTTGCACAATCAGCGATGCTAGCAGGTATTCCCAGCTCGCCTATTGCACGCGATCCCTTTTTGCATCCACACGCAGCGTTCCAACGCATGGAGGAAGTGCTCAGGCAGATGTACTTGCAGGGATATATTACGCATAATCAAGAGACAGCCGCCATTATTGAAGCACAGGGACCGGCTTTCCTGCATCATGGTGTCATTAAGAATGGCCTCGCGCCCCATTTTATGAATTATGCCCTCAATGAGTTGGCCAGCGGGTTGCACGTTAAGCTGAGTGATCTGCCGCGTGCTGGATTGGTGGTCTCCACAACACTTGACCTTGAGCTGCAGAATAAAGTATTGCAGATTGCCCGCCAACACATCTCAGCTTTAGCCGCCGCGCATCATATGTCGAATGCAGCCGAGGTATTGATCGACTATCATACAGGTGCCATTCGTGTTCTATTGGGCAACCTTGACCCGAGTGATCCCAATAGTGGACAATTCGATGTGGCAACGCAGGGGTATCGTCAGTCTGGCTCATCGTTTAAACCCTTCATTTATGCTACTGCTTTTGCAAAAGGTATCAGCCCTGGTGCGCCCGTCCTGGACGGTCCGTTCACCATACAATTGTGTTGCGGGTTGCCAGCATACACACCGCAAAACTACGATTTGCGCTACCACGGGCTGATTTCATTTCGCTATGCCTTGCAGAACTCGTTCAATATCCCTGCTGTCAAGTTGTTGACGCAAGTCGGTGTTGACGACTCCCTTCATACAGCACAGCGCATGGGCATTACTGATTATGTGGGCACCCCCAACTACACTATGGTACTGGGCAGTCTGGGTATTCATTTGATCGATGAGACTGCCGCCTATGGCGTTTTCGCCAACGGTGGTATCCGTATTCCGCCACATGCTATAGATACGGTCAAAGACGTACAGGGGCATGTGATCCTACACGTTGCCCCGGTGGGCACGCGTGTCATTAGCAAGCAGGTAGCCTTTATGATCACTAATGTGCTGAGCGATAACAACTCGCGCACCTTCGAGTTCGGTAAGTGCAGTGCGCTCTATCTGTACAGTAGTACGGAAACTGCTTGTTACCTGGGCCATCCTGGCTCCATCAGACCTGCTGCTGTGAAGACTGGCACTTCTAATAATTTCGCTGATAACTGGACCGTGGGCTACACGAGCGACTACGTAGTGGGTGTGTGGGCAGGCAACAACGACAACTCGGCGATGGTCAACATCACGGGCGTCGATGGTGCTGCTCCCATTTGGCACGACTCGTTGCTGCTGGCAGAACAGGGACAGGCCATCAGAGACTTCCCCTCAAGTGTAAGCGGAGTCGTGAAAAAGACGGTGAGCTACGGAGGCATTACTACGACGGATTGGTATCTGGTAGGGGCCTGATTTATCGTGCCCTTCTTTCTGCTTAAGCGTTTATTAGCACTGTTATTCCCAAGCGCTCCAGCAGTTTGCGACTCATCTCAGCACGATGCTTGATGGGCATACGGCCGCGATGGCAATGCGCATCAGAGCCTGTGCTGAAGAGCAGATCATGCGTGCGTGCGTATTGCAGGTAAGTCTCAATCATGTCTTTGTTGTGGTAAGGATGATAAATTTCAATGCCGTCGATAGGTATCTCAGCACGCACCTGGTCGAGTAGAGCAGTATCATAGTACGTAAAACTGCTCTCACGCCGTCCGGGATGCGCGATAAGACAGACTGCTCCGCTGCGGTGGGCGGCATCTACGGTCTCGCCCATATCTGCTATGATAGAGCGGTAGCCAGCCTGCGTAATCATCTGCATGGCACTGCGCTCATCTGGGGCATGGCCATGTGTACGCAAGAGCCGGATATTATCATATGGTCGGCGCAACTTACCACCATGATCGGCTAGAATCTCCTCTTGGCGCGCAAAGGTATACCCTTTGTGGCGTAGTGCCTCGTTTACCTCATATGTATTCTCCAGTTGCAGGCGAACAATCTTCTCGGTCAGTGGCAGTAGTTCGTTCTGCTCTGGATCGAAACCATAGCAGAGCACGTGACCCATTCTCCCTCGCCACTCTGTGCTCATCTCTACACCGGAGAGTACGGGCAATTGCTTCGCAGCCGCCAACTGCTGAATCTCGGCAACAGTATCGACGCGGTCGTGGTCAGTGACAGCTACAAGCGCGAAGTCCTCCGCGGCGAGGTAATCGATCAATTGTTGAGCTGGCCAGCGACCATCGCTGTAGGTTGTGTGCATATGTAAATCGATGGGGGAATCTGCTTCAAGTGTAAGGTGTGTGAATTGTGCTGCTAAACGTGACAAGATAGACTCCTTTGCAAGATAGTACACAGTACATCGTAATAGTACCACACAGTACATCTTGTGTTTTGGTCTTGCCCACACACAACCACAACATTCATTTACTCTTTGTGATACAATGGCATTGCCTAATATAGGTAATCAGCAAGGAGCTTGATGATGCTAGAACAACAAGATCTATTAGCGCGACTGAATGAGCCACAGCGCCAGGCGGTGACAACGACGCAGGGACCTGTGCTTATTCTAGCGGGACCGGGCAGTGGTAAAACTCGTGTCATCACTCATCGCATCGCTTATCTTGTTCAGCACGAGCAGGTATCGCCATGGCGTATTCTCGCCGTGACCTTCACGAATAAGGCGGCGAAGGAGATGCGTGAGCGTTTGGAGAAGCTAGTGGGTGTGAGTGCGTCTAAGGAGATGACCATCGGTACCTTCCACGCTATCTGTGTGCGTGTACTGCGTGCTGAGGCCGACTCGCTTGCTCCCTATGGCCTTAGCAAATCTTTTGCTATTTTCGATACCGAAGATCAGACAACGCTCATCAAGCAGGCTATCAAAGAGTTGAACCTGGATGAGAAGCAGTATAGACCCGCAATGATCCAGGCACAAATTTCGCGTGCCAAAACTGATATGCTCGGCCCGGACCAGATGGCAGAGCAGGCAAGAAAGTACAGCGAAGAGATTGTAGCCCGCGTCTACAAGTTGTATCAGAAACTACTGCGCAACAACAACGCGGTCGACTTTGACGATTTACTGATGATTACTGAGCATCTATGGCGGCGCGAGCCGGATATTCTGCACCATTACCAGCGCAGGTGGCAGTACATTCACGTTGATGAGTTCCAGGACTGTAATCTGCCACAGTACAAGTTGATTCGCTTGCTGGGCTATGGTACGGATGATAGGCACGAGGGGCTGGGCAACATCTGCGTAGTAGGTGATGACGACCAGATGATCTATACCTGGCGTGGTGCTAGCGCTGAGAATGTGCTGCTCTTTGAGCGCGACTTTCCTCACGCCAAGATTATTTTACTTGAACAGAACTATCGCTCAACCCAGACCATTCTCGACGCTGCCCAGGGCATAGTACGGCGTAATAATATGCGCAAAGAGAAGAAGCTCTGGACTGCTGAGGGCAAAGGCGAGCAGATCACCGTACACGAGGCGTATAACGAAGAGGACGAGGGCCTCTATACTGGCCGCGAAATCCTACGCCTGCAGGCCAGAGGTGAGATCGACAAACGCAGCGATGTTGCCGTTATGTATCGCACCAATGCGCAATCCCGCGCTATAGAAGAGCAATTCCTACGCTTGAATATTCCCTACAAGGTGATTGGTAGTCGCAAGTTCTATGAGCGCAAAGAAATCAAGGATATGATTGCCTATATGCGCTTGCTTGTCAATGCTAACGATAACTTGAGCCTGCAGCGCATCGTCAACGTGCCCAATCGCAAGGTCGGCCCTAAAACGCTAGGAGAGTTGCAACGCTGGGCTACCCAAAACACGCTCTCGCTTTATGCGGCTATTCAACGTATCGATGAGCACCCTACTCTCGCTAAGGCCGCCAGAACAGCGCTTGCGGCATTCGGTGAACTCATCGCCGATCTCATCAAAGCCATTGACGAACTGCAACTACCCGAGCTACTAGACAGAATTGCAGAGCGCAGTGGCTATGGTCCCGAGCTGCGTGCCATTTCCAACGAAGAACTGGACCGCTGGGGTAACGTGCTTGAACTACGCCGAGTGGCCGAAGATTATGCTGAGATCGAAACACACACAGCTCTTGAACTCTTCTTAGAGAATGTCGCTCTCGTCGGCGGCGCAGACACGGCACAAACTAGCGAGGAAGGCACCCTCATTCAAGATGAGAACTCTGATGCTGTTACGCTCATCACCCTGCACGCTGCCAAAGGGCTGGAGTTCCCCGTTGTCTTCATCGTTGGCATGGATGAAGGTTCGCTCCCTCACTCGCGCTCAATAACCAAGCCCGAACAACTCGAAGAAGAGCGTCGCCTGGCCTATGTCGGCTTTACGCGTGCCATGCGCCGCCTCTACCTCGTGCGTGCCTCGCGCCGCTCTATATTTGGGGAGACACAATCCACCGAGCCGTCCCGCTTTCTCAAAGATATTCCCAAGCATCTCGCCACAGCTCCCAGTACAAACGGTGGTACGCCTAATGGCTTCGGCTCAAGCGGCAACAGTTCGCACAGTCATCGTCCCACCTGGGATGACGACTACGACCAGACTACACATCCAACGAGAGACAGTGGCAGAGTATATGGCAGTAGTGGCAGTCAGAAACGGTCGAGTACACCAAGGCAGTCAACACCTCCACCAGTAGTACACGGCAGCAGCGACAACATCTCCACACCGCAGAAAGTTGAACCGGCTAGACCGAAAGAGCAGCAATATAAGCCGGGTGACCGAGTGCGCCACAGCCTCTTTGGCGATGGATTCGTGCTTAAGAGCCAGATGGAGGCTGGAACAGAGTTTGTTGAAGTGCAGTTCCAGGGGAAATATGGCAAGAGGTATCTCAGTTCAGATTTTGCAAAATTGGAGAAACTGTAGCACTAAATCATCGGAAAGAGAGCATTGACAAACCCATCACGCTAGGTGTAATATACCCTGCGTAATCCACTACAACTAGCCCTCGTGGCGGAATGGTATACGCAGCAGGTTGAGGGCCTGTGCCGGTTTCGGCGTGGTGGTTCGAGTCCACTCGAGGGCATTCCTCACAGGGCATCCAAAAGCGTCAGGCAAGTGGGTGCCTTTCTTATTCAGGGCGATTAGCTCAGTTGGTTAGAGCGGCTGCTTTACACGCAGTAGGTCTGGGGTTCGAATCCCTAATCGCCCACTTTTCGTACTATCTCGCATCACTTCGCAGGCGGTTTTATGGTACTCTTATTGGTGAGTTGACTTTGCTGTAAGTCTCCAATATATACGGGGTTGTGCCTACTGTGTTCTCATTTTTGTTTCAGCTAACATTTTGCTTGTGGTCTTTTATTTCCTTTACTATTTGTTTGTATTCTTGTAGGTGAGAGAGTGATGTTGTTTCTAAGTCTAGCTCAAACCGTTTCACCGGACTTCCAGGGATGACTACTTCTCTGAACCCTAAGTCTTTGCAGAGGTTTATTCCGTCTGGTGTTCTACTGATGGAATAAAGTTTTTTGGCAATAATGCCTTGTTGAGCGTATTTTGTGAGAACTTC